>WOZM01000172.1:8862-14262 GCA_011620265.1 Paracoccaceae bacterium | reverse complement strand
CCCCGCCCCTATAGTCGCGGGATCTGAACCAGCGGCAGACTGGCATGACAACGGGCAAGAGCGCGAAACCGGCCTTCAACCTTCTCTGCGTCGGGCAGGCCGGGCGGCTCGGCTATGAGGCCGTCGTCCTCGCCGCGAGCCTGCGCGCCAGCGACCCCGACTTCCCCGGCCGGCTGATCGTGCTCGAACCGCAGCCCGGTCCCCGCTGGACGGGCGACCCGCGCCTCGCCGCGCCGATCCGCGCGCTTCTCGAAGGTTTCGGCGCCGAAATCCGGCCCTTCGAGAACCGCGCCTTCGGCGAGAGCTATCCCTACGGCAACAAGATCGAGGGGCTGCTGGCCGCACCCGAGGGCGAGCCCTTCCTGTTTCTCGATACCGACACGCTCGTCACTGGCGCGCTCTCGGGTCTGCCCTTCGACTTCGACCGCCCCTCCGCCTCGATGCGGCGCGAGGGCACCTGGCCGGTGATCGAGCTTTACGGGCCGGGCTACGGCGAGATCTGGAAATCGCTTTACGACAGGTTCGGGCTCGACTACGCGCCGACGCTCGACCTCGGCCAGCCCGACGAATACTGGCAACGCTATCTCTACTTCAACGCCGGCTGGTTCTTCTACCGCTGCCCGCGCGCATTCGGCCAGCGCTTCCTCGACTACGCGCTCACCATCCGCGACGATGGACCCGAGGCGCTGGTCTGCCAGCCGCTCGACCCCTGGCTCGACCAGGTGGCACTGCCGCTGGTCATCCACAGCTTCGGCGGCGGCCGGCCGGGGCCGGAGCTTGCCGGCCTCGACGGCGACGTGACCTGCCACTACCGGCTCTTCCCGCTGCTCTATGCCCGCGAAAGCGACCGCGCGGTGGCGGTGCTGGAAGAGGCCATCGCGCCCAACCCGATCAAGAAGGTGCTGAAGGAATACGAGCCCCTGAAGAAGATCGTCTATCAGCAGAAGGGCGCGAAGATCCGCGCGATGTTCGACAGGGGCGACCTGCCCCGGCGCGAACAGGTGATCCGCAACACGATCAAGCGTGCGGGCCTGTGGCTGCGGTGAGGTAACGCGCGAAGACCTGACGCCATCCATCTGATCTCAGAAAGCTCTGGCCTCGACGGATCGCTCATCCGGACACGAAGAGGAACGTCGAGCAAGCCGGGTTAAGCACCACGATCGCGCCCCGGATATCGCCGCGTCGTCGGCGAGCGTAAAGCGCGCGCGCCCCGTGCGGTGGACCAATCGCCCGCGCGCAGTGCCCGAAGGGGCCGGGGGGCTTGAAATCGGGCGGCCCCGGCGCGACGTAAGTCGCAAATGCCCGAAGCCGAAAGGAAGCCGCCATGCGCGCCGCCGGACGTCTCTGTCTTGTCGTCCTCCTCGCCCTTCCCCTTGCCGCGCCGCTCGCCGCGCCGCTCGCCGCAAAGGTGCCCGCTTCGCCGGCCGAGATCACGCTCAGCTTCGCCCCGGTGGTGAAATCCGCCGCCCCCGCCGTGGTCTCGATCTTCGCCAGCCGCATCGTGGCCGACCGGCGCAACCCCTTCGCCGACGATCCGTTCTTCTCGCAGTTCTTCGATTTCGGCCCCGGCTTCGGCACTGGCGCCCCGAGGGTGGAAAACGCCCTCGGCTCGGGCGTCATCCTGCGCGGTGACGGGATCGTCGTGACCAACAACCACGTCGTCGACGGGGCGGAGGATATCCGCGTGGTGCTGGCCGACGGACGCGAATTCGCGGGCGCGGTGATCCTGTCGGACGCCGGCACCGATCTCGCCGTGATCCGGCTCGAGGGCGCGGCGGACCTGCCCGCCCTCGCCCTCGCCGATTCCGATCTGGCCGAGGTCGGCGATCTGGTGCTCGCCATCGGCAACCCGTTCGGCGTCGGCCAGACCGTGACCTCGGGCATCGTCTCGGCCCTTGCCCGCGCCGGCGGCGATCCGGCGCGCGGGCAAGGCTATTTCATCCAGACCGACGCGCCGATCAATCCGGGCAATTCCGGTGGCGCGCTCGTCGATGCCGGGGGGCGGCTGCTCGGCATCAACACGATGATCCTCACGCGCTCCGGCGGCTCGAACGGCATCGGCTTCGCGATCCCGTCGAACCTCGTCGGGCAATATCTGGCACAGGCCGAGGCCGGCGCCGGCCGCTTCGTCCGGCCTTGGTCGGGGATCGAGGTGCAGCGCGTCGATGCGGGCATCGCCGAAGCGCTCGGCCTTGCCGCGCCGGAAGGGGTGCTGATCGCCCGCCTTCACCCAGAAAGCCCCTTCGCCCGCGCCGGGCTCCGCGCCGGCGATGTCCTGACCGCGATCGGCGGCCACGCGGTGAACGGCCCGGCCGAGCTCGACTACCGGCTCGCGGTCCTCGGCCCCGACGGCACCGCGACCGTCCGTTACCGGCGCGACGGGAAGGACGGGACCGCCGACGTCGCGCTGACCGCCGCCCCCGAGGCGGGCGAAAGCCTGACGGTCGGGCCCGGATCGCGGCTCTCCGGGCTCACCGTCGCGGCGCTCGGCCCCGGCCTCATCGACCGGTTGGGGCTGCCGCTCTCGGCCGAAGGCGTCGCCGTCACCGCCGTCTCCGGCCCCGCGCGCGCCACCGGTCTCCGGCCCGGCGACATTCTTCTCGCCATCAATGGCCAGACGATCCGCGACCTCGGCGATTTCGACGCCGCGACGCGGACGGGCGGCCGAAGCTGGACGGTCGAGTTCCTGCGTGGCGGCCAGCGCGCGCGGCTCCGGCTCTCGGGCGGCTGACCGCCCCCCCTGCCAATTCGCCCCAAGCCGGCCGTTGTGCCCGGCGGGCGGTTGCCCTAACGTCATGCCGGACCAGCCGAGGGAGATGCAGATGGCCAGAACATACGGTTTCGACACGCTTCAGATTCACGCCGGCGCCCGGCCCGACCCGGCGACCGGCGCGCGGCAGGTGCCGATCTACCAGACCACCGCCTATGTCTTCCGCGACGCCGACCACGCGGCCGCGCTCTTCAACCTTCAGGAAGTGGGCTACATCTATTCGCGGCTCACCAACCCGACCGTCGCGGCGCTTGGCGAGCGCATCGCGACGCTCGAAGGCGGCGCGGGCGGGGTCTGCTGTTCCTCCGGCCATGCGGCCCAGATCATGGCGCTCTTCCCGCTGATGGGGCCGGGGCGAAATATCGTCGCTTCGACAAGGCTTTACGGCGGGACGGTGACGCAGTTCAGCCATACGATCAAACGCTTCGGCTGGTCGGCGAAATTCGTCGATTTCGACGATCTCGCGGCACTCGAGGCCGCCGTGGACGGTGACACCCGCGCGATCTTCTGCGAATCGATCGCCAATCCCGGCGGCTATGTCACCGACCTGCCGGCGGTGGCCGCAATCGCCGACAAGGTCGGCCTGCCGCTCATCGTCGACAACACCTCGGCCACGCCCTTCCTCTGCCGGCCGATCGAAATGGGCGCGACGATCGTCGTCCACTCGACGACGAAATACCTCACCGGCAACGGCACCGTGACCGGCGGCGCGATCGTCGACAGCGGCAAGTTCGACTGGTCGGCCTCGGGCAAGTTCCCGTCGCTCAGCGAACCCGAACCCGCCTATCACGGGCTGAAATTCCACGAGACCTTCGGCCCCCTTGCCTTCACCTTCCACTCCATCGCCATCGGGCTCCGCGACCTCGGAATGACGATGAACCCGCAAGGCGCGCATTACACGCTGATGGGGATCGAGACGCTGTCCTTGCGGATGGAACGCCACGTCGCCAACGCGATGAAGGTCGCGGCCTGGCTCGAAGCCGACCCGCGCGTCGACTACGTCACCTATGCCGGCCTGCCGTCCTCGCCCTATGCCGAGCGGGCGAAGCGGGTCTATCCGAAGGGGGCGGGTGCCTTGTTCACCTTCGCGGTGAAGGGCGGTTATGAGGCCTGCGTCAAGCTCGTCGATTCGCTCGAACTCTTCAGCCATGTCGCCAATCTCGGCGATACCCGCTCGCTGATCATCCACTCGGCCTCGACCACCCACCGGCAGCTTTCGCCCGAACAGCAGATGGCGGCGGGAGCGGCGCCGAACATGGTGCGGGTCTCGATCGGGATCGAGGATGTCGACGATATCATCGCCGACCTCGATCAGGCGCTGGCCAAGGTCTGAGACCGACCGGCCCGGCGCCCGCCCGTGCGCGCCGGGCAGCGGAATTCGGCCGAGAACCGGCGATGCGTACGGTTGCGTTGATCTCCGTCAATTCATCCCAGGATTGTTGGTCGATGATCGGCTTCACTCAATCGAAGTGGAGCTGATGATGCGAATACCTGCTTCCGTCTCTTGGGCCGCCGCCCTGGCGGCCTTCATGCAATTCCCGTCCATCCTCTGCGCAGACGAGCAGATGGACCAGGCGCGGGCGATCTTCCAACCGATCCCGACCACCCCGCCGGAGCTTGCCGACAACCCTTCGACGCCGGAGAAACTGGCGCTCGGCAAGATGCTGTTCTTCGAGCCGCGCCTGTCGCAAAGCCACAACATATCCTGCGCCAGTTGTCACAATCTCGGGCTTGGCGGCGCCGACATGCTGGAAACCTCGCTCGGCCACCGCTCGCAGCATGGCGGGCGGAACGCGCCCACGGTGTTCAACGCCGTGTTCAACACCGCCCAGTTCTGGGACGGTCGGGCCAAGGATCTCTTCGATCAGGCCGGCGGACCGATCGTCAACCCGATCGAAATGGCGATCACCAAGGCGCATGTGCTTGAACAGCTGAACTCGATCCCCGGCTATGTCGAGGCGTTCACGGCGGCCTTCCCGGACCAGGGCGACCCGATCAGCATGGAGAATGTGCAAAAGTCGATCGCGCTCTTCGAGGCGACGCTGATCACGCCCAACGCGCCCTTCGACAAGTATCTCGGCGGGGACGCGGCCGCGCTCAGCGACGACCAGAAGGCCGGGCTGCAGATCTTCATGGATAACGGGTGTGCCGGCTGCCATGACGGCATCAACATCGGCGGAGGCCAGTATCAGCCCTTCGGCGTGGTCGAAAAGCCGGGGGCGGAGTTCCTGCCGCTCACCGACACCGGACGCTTCGAGGTGACGAAATCGGTGGCCGACGAATATGTCTTCAAGGTTCCGACCCTGCGCAACATCACGCTGTCGCCGCCGTATTTCCACACCGGCAAGAGCTGGGACCTGAAGCAGGCGGTCTCGGTGATGGGCAAGAGCCAGCTCGGGATCGAGATCACCGAAGCCGAAGCCGACAAGGTCGTCGCCTTCCTGCAGTCGCTGAACGGCGAGCTGCCGCAGGTCGCGATCCCGGCCCTGCCGCCAAGCGTCGCCACCTCGTCGCGCCCGACGCCCTGAACCGGGCCCGGCGTCCCGGCAAGGAGACCTGAAGGTAAGGTGGGTTCAAACCCACCTTACAACGCCCTGAATTCACTGCGATATCTCGTAGACCATCGTCAC
>WOZM01000172.1:0-8762 GCA_011620265.1 Paracoccaceae bacterium | reverse complement strand
AAACCCACCTTACAACGCCCTGAATTCACTGCGATATCTCGTAGACCATCGTCACCGTCGCGCCGAGGCTCACCTCGCCCGGCGCGACCGGTACGTCGGCGCCCTTGGCAAAGCTCGCCTCGGCCATCGCCATCGGCATCGGCGGCGCATAGCCGCCCGCTTCGCTGATCGACAGCACCCGGCCGAGCGAGACCCCGGCCGCGTCGGCATAAAGCTCGGCCTTGCGCCGCGCCTCGGCGACCGCGCGCCGGCGCGCCTCGTCGAGCGCCTCGTCGTCCTCGGCGATGCCGAAGCTCAGCCCGTTGAGCGTATTCGCCCCGTCCGAGACCGCGCCGTCGAGGACCGATCCGAGCGTGTCGAGCGCCCGCACCCGGACCGTGACCATGTTCGATGCCGCATACCCGACGATCGTCGGCGGTGTGCCGTCCGAGCTGCCGTAATCGTAGCGCGGGCCGAGCGAGAGGCCCGAGGTCTGGACATCGCGATCCTCGATCCCGGCCGTCTTCAGCCGCTCGATCACCGCGCGCACGCCGTCGGAATTCGCCGCCATCGCGGCGCCCGCCGTCCTGGCTTCGGTGGTCACGCCGAGCGAGATCGTCGCCATGTCCGGCGCCGCCTCCACCCGGCCCTCGCCGGTTACCGAGATCGTCGCGGGCGCATCGGCCGCGACGGCTGGCCCCGCGAGCAGAAGAACCGTCGCGAAAAGACCGAGAACGCGCATGAAACCCTCCATCTGGTGGCGCTGATCATCGGGGCTTTGACGCCATCCGCAAGCCATTCCTTGGCGCCGCGCCTTTCCATGCGCGAAAATCTGCTTTAGGACGGTCAGCGACACCCTGGCGGCTATGGTGAGGGCCGCGAACATGCTACCTGCCCCGGAATGAAACCTGGTTTCGCGCTCAACCTGTCACTGGACGGCATCGGCCTTCTGCACCGTGTGGCCGAAGGCTGGGCGGAGCTTGGCCGTGCCGATTTCGACGATCCCGAATTCGAATCCCGTCTCGCCGGGCTGAGGGCGCGCGCCGCCGGGCTTGCGCCGAACGGGTTCGCGACCAAACTGATCCTGCCCGCCTCGCAGATCCTCTATTGCGAGGTCGACGCCCCCGGCCCGGACCGCGCCAGCCGGCGCGCGCAGATCGCCGCGGCGCTCAAGGGGCGCACGCCCTATGCGGTGGACGACCTCGTCTTCGACTGGTCGCGCAGCGGTGGCGACGTGCGGGTCGCCGTCGTCGCCAAACTGACCCTCGACGAGGCCGAGGAATTCGCGGAAACCCGCGGTTTCAACCCGGTCTCGTTCGTGGCGATCCCCGACGCGAACCAGTTCGCCGGTGAGCCGTTCTTCGGCATGACCCGCAAGGGCGAGGGCCGCCTGCCGGCGGGCCAACAACTCACCCGTGACCAGGACCCGGTGCGGATCGTCGCCGTGGCGCCGGCAGCCCCGGTCCACCCCGACGCACCCGAACCCGCACCTGAGAAAGCGCCGGAACCGGCGGCATCAGGGAAGGACTCGTCTCCCGCCGAACCTGCGGAAATCGAACCTCCCCTGGCCGAGATCGGGAACGACTGGCCCGAGAACGCCGGAATATCGAACAATCCGGCCCCCAGGCCCGAGGCGGAGCCGGCCCTGCGGCACGCGACCGAATCCGCGCCTCTGCCGCCCGCCGCCGCCACGCTCGCGGAGGATTTCGAGGCGCCCTTCATCGCCCTCGACGACATCCCCGATCCCGACCCGGAGGAGGTGCCCTCCGGCCCCGCCGCCGCCTTCTCGTCGCGCCGGCCGTCGCAGCCCGCGCCCGCCGACCGGACCGCCCCTGCGAATATCCGCACCGACGACAGCCCCGGCCTCGCCGAAAGCCGCCTGCATCTCGTCGCCGACCCGATCGCGCCGCCTGCCGCACCGCTCCACGGCCCGGCGATCGAGCTCGAGGAGGCCGGGATCACCGCGCCGGTCCTGAAGATTCCGCTCAGCCAGGAGCGGCACGAGGACACCCTCGCAGGCGACAGGCGGCGGCCGCGATCCAGCCTCGGCCGGGCGCTTCTGAACACACTGCCCGAGGCGAAGCACGGCACCCAGGCCCAGCAGAAGGCGCGGCGGAGCGGCGAGGCGGACGTCGCGGCACCGGGCATCTTCGGCGCGCCGCGTCCGGCCCGCACCTCGCCGCCGGCGCGGATGCGGCTCGGGCTGATCCTCGTCGCGGTCCTGCTCCTGATGATGGCCGCCGTGGCCCTCTGGTCGGTCTGGTTCGCCGCCGACCCCGCCCCCCGCGCCGAGGCGCCGGCGGACATCGCGGCCCCGGCCTCCATCGCGGCCGCAGAGGCGCCCGCGCCCGATCCGGCCCCGGAGGATGTCGCGGTCTCCACCTCTCGGGCCGCCGAACCCAAGGCGCCCGCCCCGGCCGCAATCGACCCGGCGCCGGAACTTGCTGCCGCCCCGGTCGAACCGCTGCCCGATCCCGGTCCCGCCACGCCGGACCCCGCCACGCTCTGGGCCGCGGCCCCCGCCGCGGCGGCCGGGCCCGAGGCCGATGCCCCCGGCGCCCCCGCCGTCGCCGCGGCCGCGCCCGGCCCGGCCATGCCCGATACCGGGATCACGCCCCTGCCGGCGCCGGCAGCGCTCGCCGCCGACGACCAGCCGCAACCGCAGCCGCTGCCGCCGCCCTACGGGACCGAGATCGAGTTCGGCCCCGACGGGCTGATCCGCGCCACTCCCGACGGCGTCGTGACGCCCGACGGGTTCACGCTGATCTCCGGCCGGCCTCCGGTGGTCCCGGCACCGGCGCCGCGCCCCGACCCGGCCCCGGCCGCCACCCCCGAGCCCGAGGCGCAGGCGCCCGGGGACCAGTCGGGCGCCATCCCGCCTGCCCCCGTTGCCGCGACCGCCGGTCTCGCCGCCGATGCCGCCGCCGGCGCGGTGGCCGAGGCGATGGCGGCGCTGCCCGATCCGGCCGACCCCGCCCATGCGGCGAAAAAGCCGCGCGCGCGTCCCGCCGCCGTCGTCGAACGCGCCGCGGCCGCCCGCGACCAGGCCGCCGCCATCGCGGCCGCCGCCGAGGCCGCCGCGCGGGCCGAGGCCGAGGCGCTCGCCTCCGCCACCGCCCGGGCCGTCGCCTCCTCTCGCCGGCCGGTGGAACGGCCGTCGAGCCTCGCCAAGGCGGTCGAGGCCGCGGTGTCCGATGCGGTCACCGCCGCCGTGACCGAGGCCGTGACCACGCCCGCACCCGCCGCCGCGCCGCCGGCGGCGGCCGAACCGGAGGAGATCGACGAACCCGAACCGGTGCAGTCGGTGCCGGACATTCCGACCACGGTGACGGTGGCCAAGCAGGCGACCGTGAAGAACGCCATCGACCTCGGCAAGATCAACCTCATCGGCGTCTACGGCTCCTCCGCCAGCCGCCGCGCGCTGGTGCGGATGCCGACGGGCCGCCTGATCAAGGTCAAGATCGGCGACCGGCTCGACGGCGGCAAGGTCGCGGCGATCGGCGACAGCGAGCTCACCTATGTGAAGAACGGCCGCAGCTACACGCTGAAGATCGTCCAGAAGGGCTAGACTCCGACGGGCCGCCCATGCGCGGAAGACGGGCCGTCCATGCGCGGAAACCGAAACCCGCGCCCGGGTCGCGCGAATGTTGCGTGATTGAAACAGGGATTTGAGATGCATATGCGCGCCGCCCGCGTTACTTTTGAAACATATGCACGATTCATCTCCCCGCCCTTTCGACGAAACCGTCGCGTGGCTTCTGGCGGCGCATCCATGTGATGCGCACCTGACCGCGCGGGACATTGACCCGGCGCTCACCCTCTCGCACTGCCGGACCAAGCGGTGACCGCAGCGGTTCGACGCCGATTACCTCCGTGGGGTCACTTGCGAAGACCTCGCAAGCCTGAACAGACTGATCCACCAGGTGCTTCCCGCGCATCCCGCCGTGGCGCGGGTGCACAGCCGGGTCGTGATGGACCAGTTCAAGCCCGACGCCCCTTTGCCGACATGAAAGCATAGATGGAAAGTTTCCTTTATCAGGCCTCCCTCTACCTCATCGCCGTGGTTCTCGCGGTGCCGATCGCCACGCGGCTCGGGCTCGGCTCGGTCCTTGGCTATCTGGTCGCGGGGATCCTGATCGGCCCGGTCTTCGGCCTCGTCGGGTCGGAGACCCAGGACCTCCAGCACTTCGCCGAGTTCGGGGTGGTGATGATGCTCTTTCTCATCGGGCTGGAGCTGGAGCCGAAGGCGCTCTGGGCGATGCGCGACCGGCTTCTGGGGCTCGGCGGGCTGCAAATCCTGGTGACGACGCTCGTGGTGACGCTCGGCGTGCTGGCGCTCGGCTTCACCTGGCGCATCGCGCTGACGCTCGGGGTGATCCTGTCGCTCTCGTCGACCGCGATCGTGCTGCAGACGCTGTCGGAAAAGCGGCTGATGCCGACGGCGGGGGGGCGCAGCGCGTTCTCGGTCCTTCTCATGCAGGACATCGCGGTCATCCCGATCCTCGCCTTCCTGCCGCTTCTGGCGCTGCCCGGTGCGCGGGCGCTCGCCAAGGCGCAGGCGGCCGAGACCCATGCAACGATGAGCTTCCTGCAGGAGCTGCCGCCCTGGGGCGTGACCCTCGTCACCCTCGCCGCCGTCGCCGCCGTCGCGCTGGCCGGGCAATACCTCGTCCGGCCGCTCTATACCTATGTCCACCGGGCGCGGCTGCGCGAGGTGAACACCGCGCTGGCGCTGATGATCGTCGTCACCATCGCCTCGCTGATGCTGCTCGTCGGCCTCTCGCCCGCGCTCGGGGCCTTCCTTGCCGGCGTCGTCCTCGCCAACTCCGAGTTCAAGCACGAGATCGAATCCGACATCGCCCCCTTCAAGGGCCTCCTCCTCGGCCTCTTCTTCATCACCGTCGGCGCCGGCATCGACGTCGAGGTCTTCCTGCGCCAGCCCTTCACCCTTCTCGGGCTGACGCTCGGGCTGATGGTCGCGAAGGGCGGCGTCCTCTACGGGCTCGGGCTCCTTTTCAAGCTCAGGGGCCGCAACCAGTGGCTCTTCACCCTCGGCCTCGCCCAGGCGGGCGAATTCGGCTTCGTCCTGACCTCGTTCTCGCTCAAGCAGCGCATCCTGCCCGATGCGCTGGCGCAGTCGCTCCTTCTGGTGATCGCGCTCTCGATGTTCCTCACGCCGTTGTTCTTCATCCTGCACGACTTTCTGGCGAAACGGATGAAGGAGGAAGGCGAGGCGACCGAGGCCGACGAGATCGACGAACAGCAGCCGATCATCATCGCCGGGGTCGGCCGCTTCGGGCAGGTGGTGAACCGGATGGTGACGATGTCGGGCTTCCGCACCACCGTGCTCGACCACGACCTCAAGGTGATCCAGCTTCTCAGGAGGTTCGGCTTCAAGGGCTATGTCGGCGACCCGACCCGGCCCGAGCTTCTGCGCGCGGCGGGACTGGCCGAGGCGCGGGTGCTCGTCGTCTGCCTCGACGATCGGGCGGCGGCGACGCGGCTCGTCACCTATGCCCGCCGCCAGCGCGAGGACCTGCATATCGTCGCCCGCGCCCGCGACCGCGAGCATGTGTTCGAGCTTTACCGCGCCGGGGCCGACGACATCGTGCGCGAATATTTCGACGCGAGCCTTCGGGCCGGGCGCTATGTCCTCGAGAATGTCGGCCTTTCGGAATACGAGGCGGCGGAGCTGGAAAAGACCTTCTTCAAGCTCGACCGGGCGGCGGTGCGCGACCTCGCCGACCTCTGGAACCCCGAGATCCCGACCGAGAAGAACGCCGCCTACATCGCCCGCGCCCGCGCGCTCAACCGCGAGCTGGAGGCGGCGCTTGTCAGCCAGTTCTCGCCGCCGCGGGACAAGGACAAGCCGGACGCCGACAAGACCGCGGCGGAATAGCCGGGCTTACTGGTCGGCGGGCGCTTCGGGGGGAAGGCGGCCGAACCAGTCGATGTCGCGCAGCGTCAAGGCGCCCGAAAGAAGCACGCTCGCGATCACCGACCAGAGGATGACCGCGATCATCGTGGTCGCCACGACCTTGCGCTTCAGCTTGATGTTCGCCGGCGCCCCGGCCGGGGTGCCCGGCACGATCTCGCCGGCATCGGCCTGGCTGTCCGGCCGGATCTGCAGGGCGACGAAGAAGGTCAGGAACCAGATCACCGCGAAAAGGACGATACCGCCGGTCAAGTTCATCAGACCTGCTCCAGTTCCACGAGGCAGCCGTTGAAATCCTTCGGATGGAGGAAGAGGACGGGCTTGCCATGCGCGCCGATCTTCGGCTCTCCGGTGCCGAGAACCCGCGCCCCCGCCGCCTTGAGCCGGTCGCGGGCGGCGAGGATGTCCTCGACCTCGTAGCAGATGTGATGGATGCCGCCGGCCGGGTTCTTGTCGAGAAAGCCGCGGATCGGGGAGGCCTCGCCCAAGGGGTGGAGCAGCTCGATCTTGGTGTTCGGCAGCTCGATGAAGACGACCGTGACGCCATGCTCGGGCTCGTCCTGCGGCGCCCCGACCCTGGCGCCGAGCGTGTCGCGGTACTGCGCGGCGGCGGCGTCGAGATCCGGCACCGCGATGGCGACATGGTTCAGGCGTCCGATCATGGTTTCCCCCGGTGGTTGCGCTCGGTGGTTGCGCTCGGTGCGGTTATGCGGCGGCGGCGGCGGCCGTGCAAGCGCGCGCTTGGCCGCAGGCGGCTTTACGCTCCGTTAGCTAATGCCTGTCTTACTCGGCCCCGACTGATCCGGCCCCGAACGACAGGAGACGATGAGATGGCCGACGACCTGACCGACTTCCTCGCGACCCGCGAACCCAGCGCCCAGCGCCCGCTTCTGGGGCTGACGGTGCTCGTGGTCGAAGACAGCCGCTTCGCCTGCGAGGCGATGCGGCTCCTTTGCCTGCGCTCCGGTGCCCGGATCCGGCGGGCCGACTGCCTCGCCTCGGCGCGGCGCCACCTCATGGCCTACCGGCCGACGGTGGTGATCGTCGATCTCGGCCTGCCCGACGGCTCCGGGCTCGACCTCATCCGCGAGATCGCGGGTCGCAGCCCCAGGGTGCCGGCGCTTCTCGGCACCAGCGGCGACAGCGGGGCCGAGGGGGCGGCACTCGCGGCCGGCGCCGACGGATTCCTGGCGAAGCCGATCGAAAGCCTCTCGGCCTTCCAGACCGCGGTGCTCGCCGCCCTGCCCGCGACCCCGCGCCCGATCTCGGCCGGCGCCGGAGAGACGGAGGATCGGGTGACGCCCGATCCGCTGGCGCTCCGCGACGACCTCGCCCATGCCGCCGACATGCTCGGCCACCGCCCGGTCGGGGAGAAGCTCGACTATCTCGCGCAGTTCCTCTCGGGGGTGGCGCGCTCGGCCCATGACGCCCCCTTGCAGGCGGCGGCGGAGGCCTTGGCGCGCGAACGGCTCGCCGGGCGCGGCACGGGGATGCCGGTGTCGCGGATCAGCGGGCTGGTGCGCGACCGTCTGGCCTCCGGCGCGATCTTCTGATGGCGGCGCCCGGCGCCCCGGTTTCGGCCGCGGCCGCGGCCGACCCGCGCGGCCCTTCGGGCCGCGTCGGAGGACCGGGAGACCACGCCCTAGACCAGCGCCGGATCGCGCGCGACGAGAAGCGGCCGGGTGAGGTCGGCAAGGCGTTGCCGCTGCCGCCCGTCCGCGTCGAAGTTCGCCGGGTCGAGCCAGGTCTCGTAGGCCGCCTTCAGCGCCGGCCAGTCGCGGTCGATCGCCGCGAACCAGGTCGTGTCGCGGTTGCGTCCCTTGACGACGGCGGCCTGCCGGAACGTGCCCTCATGGCTGAAGCCGAACCGCTCGGCGGCCCGCCGCGACCCGAGGTTGAGCGCGTTGCACTTCCATTCATAGCGGCGGTAGCCCGCTTCGAAGACCCAGCCCATCATCAGGAACATCGCCTCGGTCGCCGCGCGGCTGCGCTGGAGCCGGGGGGAGAGGTTGATATGCCCGACCTCGATCGACCCCGCGGCGGGGTCGATGCGCAGGTAGCTCGCGACACCGCCGGCACGGCCGGTCCCGGCGTCGATAAGCGCCACGAACCACGGATCGTCGCGCCCCGCCATGCCGTCGGCCCAGTCGCGATACCGGGGCAAGGTGGCAAACGGGCCATAGGGCAGAAAATCCCAGATCGCATCGCTCTCGCGGTTGGCCGCGTGAAGATCGGCGGCATGACGCGCGGGATCGAGCCGTTCGAGCCGCACATGGCGCCCCTCCCGCCGCGCCCAGTCCGGCCGCGCCGGCGGCACCCATCCGGGAACCGGCGCACCCAGTCTCTGATCCTCGTCGCTCACGCCTGCCTCCCCGTTTCGGCCCGCCGGCATCATAGGACCGGGCACGGCGGCGACAAGGGCCGGGGCGTCGCCAAATGGGTCCGGAAATGCCGCGGGGCGGACCCGGCCTTTCCGCATTCCTGCCGCAATCCGGGACAAGATTCAGGGTCAGAAGTTCAAGAGTTACCGCTGCTGAAGGGGATGAGAACATGGCAAAGAACATCATTCGCATCGCGACCAACGAGAAGCTGACCCGTGCCGCGCACTGGACGGTGTTCTCGATCGGCCTGCTGTCGCTGACCTTCTCGATCGCCGCGACCGCCGCCTCGGCGCTCTGAGCCGGCCAGACGCGTCCGATCCGACCGAAGCCGCGCCGGAGCGTTCCAGCGCGGCTTTTTCATGTCCGGACGCCCTCGGGGCGCCGAAGGATCACTCCTTCGGGATGACCCGCAGCCGCAGCTCGCGCAACTGCTCGTTCATCGGCTCGGACGGCGCGCCCATCATCAG
>WOZM01000175.1:11284-14314 GCA_011620265.1 Paracoccaceae bacterium | reverse complement strand
GGGCACACTTCTGCTTGCGCGCGAGGGGATCAACGGCACCATCGCCGGAACCCGCGCCGGCATCGACGCGGTGATCGCCCGTATCCGGGCGCTTCCCGGCTGCGCCGATCTCGACTGGAAGGAAAGCCCGGCGGCAGAGATGCCGTTCGGGCGGATCAAGGTGCGGCTGAAGCGCGAGATCGTGACGATGGGCGAGCCGGAGGTTGATCCGACGGGGGCGGTCGGGCGCTATGTGGCGGCGGCCGACTGGAACGCGCTGATCGCGGCCGAGGATGTCGTCGTCATCGACACGAGGAACGCCTACGAGGTCGCCATCGGCACGTTCCGGGGCGCCATCGACCCCGGCACCGGGAGCTTCCGCGAGTTTCCCGCCTGGTGGCGCGAGAATGCCGGGCGGTTCGGCAACAAGCGGGTGGCGATGTTCTGCACCGGCGGCATCCGCTGCGAGAAATCCACCAACTTCCTTCTGAAGGAGGGTGTGGACGAGGTCTATCACCTCAGGGGCGGCATCCTGAAATACCTCGAGGAGGTGCCGGCGGAGGAGAGCCTCTGGCACGGCGCCTGCTTCGTCTTCGACCAGCGGGTCGGCGTCGGCCACGGGCTGGCCGTGAGCGGTCACCGGATGTGCCATGCCTGCCGCCGGCCGCTGGCGCCGGAGGATCTCGGTCATCGGGACTATGAAGAGGGCGTGTCCTGCCCCGCCTGCATCCGCGATCATTCCGACGCCGACCGCGCGCGGTTCCGCGAGCGGCAGCGGCAGGTGGACCTCGCCGCGGCGCGGGGAGAGCGCCATATCGGCCCGCAGGATCCGGGCGTCTAGAGCCCCGGGGCCGGTGCGCGCGCCCCTAACGATCTGCCGAGCTTTTCGAAGAGGCGGACGAAGCGGAGGGGGCCGACGCGGGACCAGTCGTAACCGAGCGCCGCCTGACGCGCGGCGGCGCCGCGATCGCGTCGCAACTCCTCGGATCCGGCGAAGCAGGCGAGGACGCCGCGCAACGCCTCGATATCGTCGGGATCGACGACGGTGATCGCCCCGGTTTCGGCCCCGATCCGGCCGGCGCCGGCCTCGGACGCAATGACCGGCAGGCCGTGTGCGGCGGCCTCGTAGGTGGCGATCGGGTCGCCTTCCTCGAGCGAGGGCAGAAGCGCCACGTCGGCGCGCAGAAGTTCGGCCACGACATTGCGGCTGAAGCCGATGGAGGAGACGCCGTCGCTGGCGAGGACATCGGCGAAGCGGGCACGGATCACCGGCTCGATATCGCCGACGAGCCGCAGGACGGCGCCTTCGGGCGGGCGCCGCCAGGCCTCCAGCAGGCGGTGGGCGCCCTTGCGGACGCAGACCGCGCCGACGAAGACGAAGACCACCGGCGCGCCCGGTTCCCTCGGCGGGCGCGCCGGCAGGGTCTTCGGCACCCATGTCCCGTAGCTCGCCGGCACGATCCGGTCGGCGACCTCGGTTCCGGCGAAAGCCCGTTCGGTCGCCGGGCTCGGTGCGAAGATCGCGGTGCAGAGCGCCTGCCGGCGGTTCTGCTCGGCGATGCGCGCCTCGGTGATGTCATGCGCCGGCGGCAGGCCGAGGGAGGCGTAGGCGGCGTCGAGGACCGGCTTTGCCGCTTCCATCCGCGTGTTCACCGATTCCGCGATGATCGGGATGCCGCGCCGGGCGAGGCTTTCGTAGACGGCAACCGGCACCGAGGGCCAGAGATAGGCGATGTCGCCCTCGCCGAGAGACGCGAGGAAACGCCGGTGCAGCGCCGGTTCGGCAAACCGCCGGACGAGCCCGAAGGGCAGGCGCGCGAGGCCCGGGGGCATCACGCTGTGGACGGACAGACCGGCAGGCCGGTCGCCCCGCAGGGCCGATGTGAACAGGTCGCAGGCAAGGCCCGCGGCGCGGGAGGCGGAGAGAATCGACCGGCAGGTGCGGCCGACGCCCACATCCTCGCACGGCATCGTCATCAGGGTCCGGACCGCGCGGCCGGGAAACGGGAACTCCGGCATCGGCCGCCTATTCCTCCGTGGGCGAGACCCGGACGTGACGGGCAGCGATCATCTTCGGGGTGTTCCTCACGAGGTCTGATCCCCTCTAACGCCCTGCCGCGCAAATGGAAAGCGGCGGTGCGGCCGGAACCGGACCGGCGGTTCCGGTGCGGTGCCGATCGCGGCATCGCGGCCGGATTGTCACGGATTTCTCGACAAGCCGGGCGGATCGAGGCGGGAAAGCGCCGCGCGGGGCGCCGCGATGGACAGCCGCGACGCCCTCATCTAGTCATTGGGGCGCGCATGGAAGAGGGTCCGCCGGCTTGAGCGACACGACCGCCAGACTTCCGGCGCGCGAGATGCGCGCCAGCCGACCGGCAACCGCCGGATCGGGCCGGCCGGTCCTCGCCACCATCGCGCTGATCTCGCTGATGCTGCCGGTGACCTTCATGATGGGCACATGGACGATGTCGCCATCGCGGGCGCTGTTCCTCGTCCTGCTGCCGATCCAGCTTTTCAACCTGATGCGCGGACAATACGGCAAGATCACCTATATCGACTGGCTGGTCCTCGGCTACATGGCCTGGCGGACCTTCGTGCCCTTCATTCACAATCCCCAGGTTGCGCTGCAATATGCCGGGTCGAATTCGGTCATCTTCCTCGGCGGCTATCTGGCCGCGCGCGCCTCGATCCGCTCGGCCGAGGATTTCCAGTGGATGGCCAAGGTGCTCGCCGCCTTTGTCATCTTCAGCTTTCCCTTCGCGATATATGAAACCATCACCGGACAGTTCGTGATCCCGAACCTCTTCGAGCAGATCCCCGGCGTCGACAGCGTCAAGGACGTGAACTACCAGCGCCGGATGGGGATGGACCGGGTTCAGTTCGTCTTCGTGCACCCGATTCACTACGGACTTTTCTGTTCGCTTGCCCTTTCGGTCTATTTCGTCGCGCTTCGGGGCGTGATTTCCGGATTCTGGCGCTGGATCGGGATGCTCATCATCGTCGCCTGCTGCTTCATGTCGGTGTCGAGCGGCCCGTTCCTGTCGGCGATGG
>WOZM01000175.1:0-11184 GCA_011620265.1 Paracoccaceae bacterium | reverse complement strand
TTCAAGCCCGGCGGACCGCTGTCGAATGCCCGCCTGGGTTGGGGGATCATGCTGGTCAGCCTGACCCTGACACTCGCCACCGTCTATGTCTGGAGCGAGGTCGCCTCGCTCACGATGTTCATGATCGGGAGCGGTGTCTTCCTGCTCAGTGCACAGGAGGCGGTCGAAGGCGAAGATCCGGCGCCGTCTGAGGCCAACCGGCGCGACGGGCCGGCCTATTCGCGCTTCGCGCCAGAGGTGTCGCGCAAGGATACCGTCCCGGCCGCCGGGCCGGGCGCTGAAAAAGGACGCCGATGAAACCCGCGCTATTCGCCAACCGGTCGAACCTTCTCGACACTATCCGGGCCATTGCGGTGACGATGGTCGTCCTCTTCCATGTCGCCACCCGCTATCCGGTCGAGGATCTCGACGTGGTCGCCCGGCAGTTCCTGCGCTACGGCTTTCTCGGCGTCGACATCTTCTATCCATTGAGCGGCTTTCTCATCACCCGGTTCCTCCTTGGCCACAGCGAGCGCGGCTCGATCAAGGCGTTCTTCCTGCGCCGGGTGTTCAGGATCGTGCCGCTCTACGTCTTCGCGGTGACGATCTTCTTCGTCGCCGCGACGGTGACGCGATACGAGGCTGAGACGCTCGACAAGATCTGGGTGACCTACCTTTTCCTCACCGGCTGGTTCGCCTTCTTCACCGGCCCGGACAGCGTGCCCTACACGATCACCTGGTCGCTGTCGGTCGAGGAGTTTGCCTATATCCTCTTCGGCCTCTCGGCCTTCCTCCTGCGGCGGTCGTTTCCGGCGATCCTCGTCTTCCTCGCCGTCGCGCCCTTCGTGCTCAGGGTCTATCTCTATGCCGGGGGCTACGAGAACATCTACTACTTCCCGCTCGCCCGGCTCGACAGTATCGCGAGCGGCGGGCTTGTCGCGGTGCTGATCGGGCGGATCCGGCATCTCTGGGCGATGCTGGCGGCCGGGGTGGTTCTGTCGGCGCTCGTGTGGAAGGCGGGCGGGCCGGTCGGGTCGGCGGCCCTCTTCACCACGGTGACGCTGGTGACCTGCACCACCATCGCGGCTTGCGAGACGGTGCTCAGCGGCCTGCGCGGGCGGGTCCTCGACGCGGCGGCGCGGGTCGGGCTTTACTCCTACTTCATCTACCTCTTCCACTTCTTCTTCCTCTACGCGCTCTTCATGGTGGCCGGAAAACTCGGCCTCGGATTGCCCTCGTTCTGGATCATGGGGCTTCTCTGCATGGTCGCGACCTATGTCGCGGCCTGGATCTCCTTCACCTGGTTCGAGGCGCCGCTGATGGCTTTCGGCCGGCGGCTGGAGGCACAGTGGAATCCGCGCGCGGTCGCGGCAGGAGGCCCTAAAGCATGAGCACATCGGATCTGAAGAAGGCCCGCAAGCGCGGACTGAACCGGCTCGGCGGACTTCGGAACCTTCTCGTCTCGGCCAAGCGGCTCTGGTACCGGAGGATCTGGGGGATGGACATCCATCCGACCGCGCAGTTCTCGCTTTCGGCCAAGTTCGACCGCACGTTCCCGATCGGCGTCCATGTCGGCCCCTACAGCTACATTGCCTTCAACGTCCGCTTCCTGACCCATGACCGCACGCGCGGGCTGTACCTTCATACCCGTATCGGCGCCAACTGCTTCATCGGAGGCTGCAGCCTGATCCTGCCGGGGGTCGAGATCGGCGACAATTGCGTCGTCGGCGCAGGTTCGGTCGTAACAAAATCGGTTCCGCCCCGCTCCATCGTCGCGGGCAACCCGGCCAAGGTCATCCGGTCGGGGATCGAGGTGGGCGAATATGGCCGGTTCCTCGATGCCGACGCGACCGAGAGCGCGCTGGCCGAACAGGGACTGACCTGAGCGGTGTGGCGGCCCGCCGGGATCGCGCTCGTTCTTCTCGCCTTGGCGATCGGCAGCATCTTCTGGCCCGCGGCAGCGCCATCGACCCTGCGCGACCGCGTGGCAACTGTGCCGGTTGAACCTGAACGCACGCTCACGATCGCCGCCTTCGGTTCCAGCCTGACACGCCGGGCGCTCTGGCCCGGGCGGTTGAAAGACGCCCTGGCCGCGTGCGGCATCGGTGCTGCGCCGGCCATCGTCATCGCGCAGGCGGGCGCGGGATCGCCGGAGGGGGCCGACTTGATCGGGACCGCGCCTGGCCCCTTCGACGTCGTCTTGCTTGAATTCGCGATCAATGACGCCGACCTGATTGATGGCGTCCCGCGTGCTGTCAGCAGAAGCAATCACCGCAGGATGATCTCCGCGCTGCGGTCGCGCGATCCGGAGGTCGCCATCATCCTGATCGCAACCAATCCGGTATCGGGCGTGCAGAAGCTGAAGCGGCCCAAACTGATGGCCTATTACGACGACTATTCCTTGCTGGCGGAGGAGGCGGACACCGGCTTCTTCGACGGAACCGCCCGCTGGATCGCCGCCGATCCGGGGCCGGAAGCCGTGCCTGACGGCCTGCATCCGGTTCCCGCCGTGGAGGCCGATCTCTATACGGTTCCGATCCGCGATCTGATCGCCGGAACGCTCGGTCGTGACTGCAAGGAACCTTGACCGTTTCATTCCCCCGCGCGCGCCCGAACCCGATCAGAAGCAACGCCCGCGCCCTCGGTGGTATTCCTCGGGGGCAATTTGCCGGCACGGGCGTGGACGGGACTTCCGCCGCTGCGGCGGAGGCGGGCCCGGCGCCGGGACGGTTCAAGCCACCGGACGAGCGCCGCCCGCAACTCCGGTAAAGATCGGTCGGACCGGCGGCACCGTCCCGCAAGACGGGAATACGCCATGATTTCGCTTTCTGCCGTGACACTCAACCTGAGGCCCGCGGGCGCGTCCGGCCCCGGGCCGCTCCTCGGCACCGTCTCTGTCGCCGCGTTCAGCCGCGACCGGACGATCTTCGACAGCGGCGCGGGCTTTGGCCTCGCCCTGGCGGACATCCCGCTGTCGGGCACCGGAACGGCCGGCGAGGTGGTGCAGGCGCGGGCGGTCTCGCTCGACGATGGCGGGGCCACGACCACGACCTGGGCGGATGTCGCGACGGTGGACGGCGCAGGCAACTGGGCCGGAACGATGACGGCGCCGAGGAGCGCCTCGTGGTTCCGCCCCGAAGTGCGGCTGAAGACCCGGCCCGGCGTCACCGCGCAGGGGGCAAATCGCTTCGGCGTCGGCCACGTGATCGCAATCTGGGGCCAGTCGGAGCCGGACCGCATCCTCTCCGCCTTCTACGACAACACGCCCGCCCCCGCCGTCGCCGATCCCGAAGCGGTGCAGGTCTTCGACGGCGCGGCGGCAACGCCGGCCCGGCATTTCATCACCACCGCGCAGCCGCTGACCGCCGCCGTCGCGGCGATGGCCGGCACGTTCATCGCCGAGCGGCCGGGCGAGAAATTCGCCGTCATCTTCCACACCGTCCCCGGCACCGACCCGCGTGGCCTCGTCAATGACAGCGACCCGACCCGGAACTGGGCCGGCGACAAGGCGCTGCATGATTTCGCGACGGCCGACGGCCAGCATGTCGGCCTTGTCGCGATGTCGTGGTTCGCGTCGCCCGGCAGCTTCGGCCAGAGCTACGGCGAGGCGATGTTCCCGCTGTTCGCCGGCATGACGACGACCGGCACGCCGATCACCTTCCCGACCACGATCAGCTACGGCACGGGCCTCAGCTATCAGGCCGATCACTGGTTCGGCGAGCTCTACGACTATGGCAAGACGCGGTGGGTGCCCTACGGGCCGCACCGCTTCGACATCGATGCCGACATGCGCGACGCGACCCACTACGCCGACGGCAGCCAGCAGTTCAACCTCATCAACAAGGAGCTGGTCCGCCAGAGCTGGCGCGAGATGCTGGCCCTGCCCGCCGCCACGATGTTCCTGCCACTGTCGATCGAGCCCATCACCTATATCAACGGCTATGACGATGGCGCGGGCGGCTGGGCCGATTTCGCCCATCCCGCCGGCAATTCGCCCGACGGCACCTCGGCCTGGGCGCGGCTGACCGGGCATGCGGTGCTGCAGTCGGCGGGGCTCTCGGGCTGGACCGCGCCGGAATTCGACAATTGCCTTTGGGAGCCTTCGGGCGCCTGGATCGAGGTCTGGTCCTCGGCCGGGCCGGTGACGACGACGCGGCTCGCGCGGACCGAGGCGCCGATCGGGACGGGACAGCCGCACTGGACCGAGGTGATGGGCTTCCAGATCAACGGGCTGCCGGCCGGGAACACCCAGATCGTTGCCGGCCGGGTGCGGATCTTCCCCAACAGCGGCAGCTTCAGCCATGCCGACGCCATCCAGTTCGGCGAGGGCGGCGGGACCGGGATGATCGCCTTCCCCGACGACTTCTTCGCCGAGACATGGAAGAACCTGCCGATCGTCGATGTCGGCGCCGCGGGCCTCGACGGTGTGCCGGTGCGGCCGCTCGCCGATCCGGCGGTGCTGGCCAGCACCCTTCCCGCCGGGGCGCCGAGCTTCACCACCACCGCAACAGGCCCCTACTACCTCAACCCGGCCAACGTGCCCTCAGGCGTCTCGGCCATCACCTTCGCCGGCCGATTCCGCTTCACCCTGCCGAGCAGCGGAACCTACATCCTCTTCGCCCAGGCCAGCACCGGTTTCGATGTCGAGCTGATGAACACCGGAAATCTGCGGGTCACGATCGAGGACGGGACTGGTGCCAAGATGCTGTCGGCGAGCCTCGTCCCGACCGCGCTCGTTTCGGGCGTCTGGTACGATATCGTCTGCGCGGCGGATCAGGTCGCGAAGGTGCTGCAGGTGGCGGTCAACGGCGCGCTCGTCGCCACCGTGCCCTTCACCGCGACCGGCAACGGCCTCTTTCAGAGCAGCCGGGCGATCGGCTTTCTGGGGCGCAACAACGGGTCGTTGCAGTATCTCGGCGATGTCGAATACCTGCGCGCCTGGCACAGCGCCACCGGGACCGGCGCGGCGCCCGCGACGGCGCCCTTCAAGGAGATCCTCGGGCCGGCGGCGGTGGCCAATGTCGATGCCTGGAAGCTTGGCACCAACGCCACCTGAGGGGCGGTGCGCGGGCAAAAAAAGAAGGGGCCGCGAGGCCCCTTTCTTCTTGCCGCTCCGTCACGCCCCCGAAAGATGCCGCCGCCATGCGTTAACGCCGGCGGCGCCTTTGTCTTACCAGAGCGCAACAATCCCGGTCGCGGAGGTGCCGGTCGCATTGACGCCCCTGGCGCGGATCGGCAGGACGCTGCCGGCCTGAACGTTCTGGAAAAGCACGCTCTGCCCGCCCGCCAGACGGGCCGAGACGTCACCTGTCTGACCGACGAAGAGCGCGCGCGGCAGGACCGGCAGATCGGTCGCATCGTTCGGCGTGACCGCCTGGGCGTCGCGCGCCGGTGCCGTGAGGCTCGTCGGGTAGTCGGAAAACTTGTCCATTTCTCTCATCCTGATCGCTCTGCCCCAGGGTTCGCGGTGGCCGGGCAATCCGGCCAGGTTCCGCGACCCCGCGAGGCATGGGTGTTGCGTGGCCATGTGCGGGCGGACGGCCGTCGCGGCCATTGCCCAAATACCGATTTATGGCGCGCCGGCGTTAAGATCGGAGCAAACAACCGTACGCTGAGCATTGTTTCGCGGTTCTTCGCCGAGATTCACCAGTTTCGGCGGAATCGTGCCGTTTAGCTTAACAATACACTTACGGAACCCGCCGAATTGACCGTCCAGGACACAGACCAACTGCAATTGCGCCCAAACTTTGCCACGTTGTCCCGCATTGTTCGGGATGTCGATACACTCGCGATGCGAAGGAAAGCTGTTATGAAACTTGCTCGCTCACTTATCCTGCTCGGGCTGAGCACGGCTCTGTCTGCGTCAGAGGTCAGTGCAACCGATTTCTACGTCAAGGCCGTCACTCCCGGTCCGGTCAGCGGCACTCCGCTGGCGATCGTCACGCTGCAATCCGGCGAGACGTCGGAGGATCCGACCCTGCTCACGACCCGCGATACCAGAAAGGTCGAAAGATCGGTGCGCCTGAAGACCGGCAAGGAGGCGACCGTCACCGAACGGGCCGGGAAGTGGGTCAGCGCACCGGGTAGGATCAAGCGCGGCGGCACCGAAAGTTCCGCCGGCGAGGCCTCGGTGGGCGGCGAGACGAGCACGAGCGGAAGCTCGACCGGGTTCGTCAGCGGCGAAGGCGCCTCGGCCGGGACGACGGGAGGAACCGAGACGGCGACGAATACCAGCGGCGAGGCGACCACGGGAACCGGGACGGAAACGGGCACGACCACGCCGACCACTCCCACGACGCCGCCGGCCACAACGCCGACGACGGGCACGACGACAGGGTCGACCACATCGCCCACCACGCCGACGACCTCGCCCACCACGCCGACCTCGCCCACGAACACGTCGGGGACGACGTATCAGAGTTTCGATATCCTGATGAAGTCGGGGAAAGTGGCCGGTGGTGATCGGATCTTCCTCATGGACGGCTATCACGGGCCGCTGACGATCCGTGACCAGAACTTCTCCTCTCCGGTGGTGATCGCTCCGGTGACGGGTTCGGTGGCGCATGCCGACTCGATCCTGATCAGCAATTCCCGCAACGTCTATGTCCAGGGTCTGAAGGTCTGGGCCCGCTCGACCAACGCCGGCAACGGAGCGCTGGTGCGTTCCTATTCCGACACGAGCGACATCGCTTTCACTGACCTCGACATTCGCGCCGTTGCCACCTCTGGCAACTACGCACAGTGGACCCTGACCGACTGGACCAACAACCAGCGGGACGGTATTCTTGCCGACGGCAACGGGATTACCGTCGCCAGGAACCGGGTGACGGGTATCTATCATGGCGTTCAGTCCGCTGGTTCGAATGCGCTGGTCGAAGAGAACATCGTCGATGGCTTTTCCGGCGACGGGATGCGCGCGCTCGGGGACAATTCGATCGTGCGTCGCAACAAGGTGCAGAACTGCCACCAGATCAATGGCAACCATGCCGATGCTTTCCAGTCGTGGTCTCGCGGGGCGGGGGGCAAGCCGGGAACCGGAACGGTCCACAACCTGACGGTCGAGGACAACAAGTTCTTCGAGTGGACGCTGCCGACCTCCAACCCGTTGCGCTGCAAGCTTCAGGGGATCGGGATGTTCGACGGTATGTATGACGGGGTGACGATCCGCAACAACGTGATCGCCGTTTCGGCCGGCCACGGAATCGCACTTGCCGGCCCGCTGAACTCGATCGTCTCCAATAACACGGTGATCAATCCCAATCCCGCCACCACTAGCCGGTATCCGTGGATACGGATTGCGCCTCACAAGGATGGCAGGTCGCCGAAGAACGTGGTGTTCGCCAACAATATGACGATGGCTCTGTATGTCTACAACAACACGACGAACAATGTGCTCGAAACCAACAACATCATCGTGACCAATGCCTCGAACGAGTTCAACTCGGTCACAAATCGTGACTTCACCCTCAAATCCACCTCGAAGGGCGTCGATGCGGGAAAGCCGACCTATGCGCCGAACAAGGACATCGCCGGCGCGCCGCGGCCGAAAGGCAAGGCTCCGGACGCGGGCGCCTACGAAAACTTCTGACCGGTCTCTCCGGCCGCTATCGCTCCGCCCCGCCGGCCCTGCCGGCGGGGCTCTCCGTTTGCGGGATCAGATCGTGCCGCCGAAGGACTGGCGCAGCATCCAGGCGCTCCGCAAAAGCCGCAGCCGGATCAGCACGGCCGCCCCGCGAAGCCGTTCTCCGGCGCCGTCGAGCTTCGGGCTGAACAGCAGTTTCGGCAGGTGCGCCGGCGCGCTCGCGGCCATCGCGACCGCCCGGAGCGCCCAGCGCACGCGCCCGCCGGTGCCGCCATGCGCGGCCTGGTGCAGGGCATGCATCTCGCGCGCGATACGGCGCCACTTGCGCTTGAGCGCGGGCCAGTCGGAGCGCGTCGGATGCGCCACCCTGAGCGTTTCGTCGAGCACGAGGCCGAAGCCCTTCAGCCGGGCGCGCTGGCACCATTCGGCGTCTTCGGAGAGACCGTTGACGAAGGGTCCGACCGTGTCGAAGACAGCGCGTGTCGTCACCAGGTTCGCGGTCACCGAGAAGCCCTTTTTCTCGATGTATTCCCTGTAGTTGAAGGCAAATACCGTCTCGAACGCCTCGGCGCCGGAGCGGGGCGCCGGGGTTTCGTCGAAGACGTCGATCGCGCCCCCGACAATATCGGCCCGGCCGCATGCGCGTTTCGCGGCGGCGAGCCAGTCGGGCGCCGGAACGCAGTCGGCATCGAGGAAGATCAGACCCTCCGCACGGCTTTCGAGCACACCCCGGTTCCGCGCCAGCGCCGCGCCCTTGCCGGCCTCCGTGACGAAGCGGACCCCGGGGAACTCGGCCGTCACCTCGGCGAGCGGTTCGGTCGATCCGTTGTCGACGACGAGGATCTCGACACCGGAGGTGTCGGTTGCGGTCAGGGCCGCAAGGCAACGGCGCAGACGCAGGGCGTCGTTGTAGTGCGGAATGATGACGACGTGATCGGCGGTCATGCGCGGTTTGATTCTCCTGCCGGCGGCCCGTTCTGCCACGCCGGCGGGGCGGGACAGAACCCCAATTCCATCGCGGCGAAACGATGATCGTTTCACGGACCGACAGTTGCACGAATTACCAACAATGATCGTATTCAATTTGGCAACGATCGCCGGGTTTCTGGTCGCCAATCGCTCGGGACCGAAACCGAATCAACTAAAGGTTGAATATTGGGAAAAAAGGAAAAAAAGAGGCGGCCATATGTTCCAAAGGAGGTAATACGTGATACAAATGCACTCAGGGTAGTGTGTAACGCTGAATTTGAACGTGAAGGGGTGGAAATGCTTGGGATGAAATGGTGTGCGGGGGGCCTCGCCGGTCTGGCACTTGCGGTGAGCGCCTCGGTGGCGAACGCCTACGTTATCGATTTCACGGATTCGTCGACCGGAACGACCGGCAGCCTCTTCCAGGGCGCGGTGTCGTGGCAATTGACCTCCAGCGGAACGCTGAACAACTCGCAAAGCTACGATGGCAACTCGACGCCGTCCGGCACCGGCCTGTCGTTCGAAACCGACGGCTACGGCGTCGGTGTCCATGACGACGAGATCACGACCTCGCCGATGCGGCAGGAATGGATCCAGATCACGTTCAGCGCTCCGGTACTGATCGACGCGATCTACTTCCTCGATCTCTTCGTCGCCCCGGACCGGTCGTCGGTCGAGGTGGGTCAGGCTTCGGTCAACGGCGGCAACCCGCTCCTGACGCTGACGGCGACCGATATCGCCGGATCGGGCGCGCCGGGCTTCGTCGGTTCGACCTTCGCGCCGATCTATGCTTCGGTGATCCGCTTCACTGTGCTCAGTTCCAACGACAGCTTCGGCTACGCCGATGGCGCGCTGGCGGGGGTGGGCATCGCCCCGATCCCGGTTCCGGCCGCGGGCGTCATGCTCCTCGGCGGTCTCGGTGGCCTCGCGGCTCTGCGCCGCCGCCGTCGCAAGGCCAACTGAGCCAGCGACCAGAATTCGAAAAGGCCGGGCAGTCGCCCGGCCTTTTTCGTTGTTCCCTGCTTCGCTGCGTCCGGAACCCGGCGCGTAACGGTCAGCCGTAGGTGCCGTAGCTGTAGCCGACGGAATCGTCGGCATAGCGGCACTTGTTCAGCACCACGCCGAGAACATTCGTCAACTGCGCCAGTTCCTTCTCGCAGATGTCGATGTTCGGCAAGGTCGTGCTTTCCGCCGCCGCTACCAGAAGCGCGCAATCGACATTGCCGAGGAAGCCGACATTGTCGTCGCTCGCCAGCATCGGCGACATGTCGAAGATCATGATGTCCGGCTGCCAGCGCCGCTCGATCTCGTCGAGCTTCTCGCGGGTTCCGGCGCTGTGCAGAAGCTCGGCCGGATGCCGGCACGCCGTCGCGTTCATGCCGACAATCAGGTTCGGACCCATCCGAACCGCCAGATCGTCGAAGGAGGAATTGCCGTCGAGCGCGTCGTGGAACGACGCCGACGGGTTCTGCCCCAGCGCCTTGTGGAGCGCCGGACGCCGCAGGTCGAGGTCGATCAGCATGACCTTGAGATCCTTCTGCCGCGACAGGCTGAGTGCCAGGTTGATCGCGATCGTGGTCTTGCCGCAAGCCGCCCCCGGCGAGGTGATGGCGAGACGGCTCCAGCCCTTCTCCTTCATATGCCGGATCGTGCGGGAGCGGAGCATGTCGTAGGGCGCCGCGTCCTTGCCGCCGGAAAGCGCCACGATGCGGTGGCGCAAAGCCGTGCCCGGCGAGACCGTGATCTCGCGCAGACCTTCCCAGGATGCGGGCCCCCGTCCGTCCTTCTGAACGATGTTCTCGCGCACGGTTTCCGGCGCCCCGAGGGCTGCCTTGCGCATCTCGCGTGCCTTGGACAATGCGGCTTCAAGCTTTTCCATCGGTCCCGTTACCCCTGCGCATACCCTTGAAAGACCCTGCCGTCACAGCCGGATGCCAAGCTTCGCCGCCACCTTGCCGACGATCATGTCGAGCGGCAGGTAGAAGACATGGACGGCGTAGATGATCGCCGGAATGCCGACGACCGCGACCAGAAGAAGCGCGGCGAAGCCCGACCGCCGCATCATCGTCTCGGACGGCGTGCGCATGTAGGGGATTGTCGCGATCGGGGTGATGCCGAAGCTGTTGATCAGGTCCTTCGGCCGCCGCACCGCCCGGTTCAGAAGCTCCAGCAGGATGATCACCGCGATCCCGAGCGCCGCGCCCGAGAAGATGCCGCCACCTGCAATCAGGAGCCGGTTCGGGCTGGACGGCCGGTCGGGCACGGTCGCCGCGTCCACGACGGAGATGCGCTCGCCCTTCGACAGGACCTCGATCCTCTCACCGGCAGCGGCCTGCGACTGGCGCGCGACGGCGGTGTTGTATTGCTGCTGGATGTTCGAATAATCGCGGTTCAGCGCATCGAGCGCCACCTGGTTCGCCGGCGTCCGGTCGATCGAGTCCTTCAGGGCGGCAAGCTGTTCGATCAGCTGCACCCGCTGCTCCTCGGCGATCTCGATCCGGGTGTCGAGGTCGGCGATCTGCACGTCGAGCATGGTCGCGGCCGGGTTGCCGGTCGCGTCCGGCGGCAGTTGCGCCTTCACCACCTCTTCGAGCTGATTGATCTGCAATTGCAGCATCTTCACCTTCGGGTTCTCCGGGGTGAAGACGGCAAGC
>WOZM01000014.1 GCA_011620265.1 Paracoccaceae bacterium | reverse complement strand
TCCGCCGCCATCGCGCCCATGCGGCCGGTCTTCTTCGCCTTGATCCGGTCCTCGATCTCTTCGCGGTAGTGACGGATGAGGCCCTGGATCGGCCAGGCGGCGGCGTCGCCAAGGGCGCAGATCGTGTGGCCCTCGACCTGTTTCGTCACCGTCAGCAGCATGTCGATCTCCTCGACCTCCGCCGCGCCGGTCACCAGCCGCTCCATCACCCGCATCATCCAGCCGGTGCCTTCGCGGCAGGGCGTGCACTGGCCACAGCTTTCGTGCTTGAAGAACTTCGACAGCCGCCAGATCGCCGCGATGACATCGGTCTGCTGGTCCATCACGATCATGCAGGCGGTGCCGAACGAGCTTTTCAGCTCGCGCATCCCGTCATAGTCCATGATCGCGTCCTCGCAGAGCGCCGCCGGCAGGACCGGACAGGACGCCCCGCCGGGGATCACCGCCTTGAGGTTCTTCCAGCCGCCGCGCACCCCGCCGCCATGTTTCTCGATCAGCTCCTTCATGGAGATCGACATGGACTCCTCGATCACGCAGGGCGTGTTCACATGGCCCGACATCGCGAAGAGCTTCACGCCGGTATTGTTCGGCCGCCCGAAGCCCGCATACCACTCCGCCCCCCGCCGCAGGATCGCCGGGACGACGGCGATGCTCTCGACGTTGTTGACCGTGGTCGGGCAGCCGTAAAGGCCCGCGCCCGCCGGGAACGGCGGCTTCATGCGCGGCATCCCCTTGCGGCCTTCGAGGCTTTCCAGAAGCGCCGTCTCCTCGCCGCAGATATAGGCGCCGGCGCCGTGATGGAGGTAGAGGTCGAAATCGAAGCCCGACTTGCAGGCGTTCTTGCCGATCAGCCCGGCCTCATAGGCCTCGTCGATCGCCGCCTGCAACGCCTCGCGCTCGCGGATGTATTCGCCGCGGATGTAGATGTAGCAGGCATTCGCCCCCATCGCGAAACTGGCGATCAGGCAGCCTTCGATCAGCGTATGCGGATCGTGGCGCATGATCTCGCGGTCCTTGCAGGTCGCGGGCTCGGATTCGTCGGCGTTCACCACCAGATAGGACGGGCGCCCGTCCGACTGCTTCGGCATGAACGACCACTTGAGCCCGGTCGGAAAGCCCGCGCCCCCACGGCCGCGCAGGCCGGAGGCCTTCACCTGGTCGATGATCCAGTCCCGCCCGTTGGCGAGGATACCCGCCGTCCCGTCCCACTGCCCGCGCTTCTTCGCGCCGGCGAGCGAGCGGTCGTGCATCCCGTAGAGGTTGGTAAAGATCCGGTCCTGATCTTTCAGCATTCCTTGGTCCTCATTTCCCCTGGCGCTTTTGCCGCTGCCAGATCCGCCAGGTTACGACCAGCGCCCAGAAGAACGCGGCCAGTGCGGCGAGGTCGAAAAGGAAGACATAGCGGGCATCCCAGCCTTCCTTCCCACCCAGCCATTGCGCCCCGAGCCACAGGAGCATCGTCGCGGCGATCACCACCGCCACCATCCGCGCCTCGCGGGCGAGGCTTCTGTCTTCGGGCTCGGGTCTTGTCATTCACGCCTCAGTACACGTCCCCCTTGGCGACGCGCGCCGCGAATTCGGTCTTGTCGCCCTTGGCCAGCACCTTGGCCTGCCGGACCCACTCGTCGCGGGTGATGCGGCCGTGGAAGCCCACCATCTTCTCGTCGACGAAGGCGATGTCCTTGGCCTTCCACGAGGCGATCTGGTCGAAATGCCAGACACCGACCTCGTTCAGAAGCGCCTCGAGCTTCGGGCCGACGCCCTTGATCATCTTCAGATCGTCGGCCTTGCCGCCGCGCGGGGCGGCAAGCATTTCGGGTTCGCCCGCCTTCGGCTCGTCCTTCGATTTCGCCAGCGCCGCGTCGAGGCCCTGCGCCGTCGCGCCCTTGGCCTTTGCGGCGACGGATTTCTTCGCCGCCGGCTTGGCGGCCGGTTTGGTCGCGGGCGGCTTGGCCGGCGCCTTCGGTGCAGCGGCCTCAGGCGCGGGAGCGGCGGACACGACCTTGGCAGGCTCGGCAGCAGGCTCGGCGACCGTTTCCGCGACAGGTTCGGCGGCGCGCGCCACCGCGGCGGGCGCGGCACTCGCCGCCGGGGCGGCAGGGGCCGCCGGGCGCGGCGCGGGCTCGGCCGGCTTCGGCGCCGCGGCCACGTCCGGCCGGGACACCGCCTCTCCGGTCCGCGAACAGAAGGCCCAGACGAGGAAGGCGCCGAGCGCCACGAAGAAGATCAGCCCGATGAACAGCGCCTTCGGAATTCCGTAATGGGCGATCATCGTCAGCATCAGCGCCACGAGTGCGCCCCCGGCCAGTGCGACAAGCCACGAATTCCGGCGGCATTCCGCCTGTGAAGTCTCAGACATTCCCCTTACTCCCTGTTACCTGCTCTCAGTACACGTCGCCTTTCTTCACTCGCCTGGAGAACTCCGTCTCGCCGCCTCCGGCGAGGAGCTTTGCTTGATCTATCCAGCCGTCGCGGCTGGCCCGGCCCTTGAAACCTTCGAGATTGTCGTCGACCCAGGCCAGTTCCGCCGCCGTCCAGGCCGCGACCTGGTCGAAATGGAAAAAGCCGAGGCTGTGGAGCAGCGCCTCGAGCTTCGGCCCGACGCCCTTGATCATCTTCAGATCGTCCGCCCCGCCCTTGCGCGGCGCCTTGAGCGCGCGGGGCTTCTTCGGTTTCGCGACGGTTTCGGCCGGCGCCGGTTCCGCCCTCGCGGGCTTCGCCTTGGAGACGGCCCGCGCCTCCTGCACCGTGACGCCGGTCGCGTCGGCCGGTTTGCCTCTGGCCGGTTTCGGCTCCGCCGCGCGGCCCTTCGCGGGCGTCGCCGGCGCGGCCTTGCCGAGCCACGGGGTCAGAAGCGGCACCTCGGTGCCGTCGATCCGCTTGACCGTATCGCCAAAATCGACCGCGCGCTGGACCGAGGCGTTGTATTTCGCCCGGGCGCTCTCGAATTCCTTGAGGCTTGTCAGGCCGTTGGCGGGCTCCGACGAAAAGCGC
>WOZM01000119.1 GCA_011620265.1 Paracoccaceae bacterium | reverse complement strand
GCACCGGCAAGACCTTCACCATGGCCAAGGTGATCGAGGAAACCCAGCGCCCGGCGATCATCCTCGCCCCCAACAAGACCCTCGCCGCCCAGCTTTACGGGGAGTTCAAGGGCTTCTTCCCGGAGAACGCGGTCGAATACTTCGTCAGCTACTACGACTACTACCAGCCCGAAGCCTATGTCGCCCGCTCCGACACCTATATCGAGAAGGAATCCCAGATCAACGAGCAGATCGACCGGATGCGCCACTCGGCCACAAGGGCGCTTCTGGAACGCGACGACGTGATCATCGTGGCCTCGGTCTCCTGCATCTACGGCATCGGCTCGGTCGAGACCTATTCGGCGATGACCCAGGACATGGAGGTGGGCAGGCTCTACGAGCAGCGCAAGTTCCTGTCAGAACTGGTCGCCCAGCAATACCGCCGCGCCGACGCCGCCTTCCAGCGCGGCGCTTTCCGGGTCAAGGGCGACACCGTCGATGTCTGGCCCGCCCACCTCGAGGACCGCGCGTGGAAGTTCAGCTTCTTCGGCGAGGAGCTGGAAAGCATCACCGAATTCGATCCTCTAACCGGCCAGAAAAACGACACTTTCACAAAAATCAGAATTTACGCAAACTCGCACTACGTCACCCCACGCCCGACCCTGCAACAGGCGATCACCGGTATCCGCAAGGAACTGATCCTGCGGCTCAAGCAGCTTCAGGACGAAGGCAAGCTCCTCGAAGCCCAGCGGCTTGAGCAACGCTGCAACTTCGACCTGGAGATGCTGGAGGCCACCGGCTCCTGCGCCGGGATCGAGAACTATTCGCGCTACCTTACCGGCCGCGCCCCCGGTGAGCCGCCCCCCACGCTCTTCGAATTCATCCCTGACAACGCCATCGTCTTCGCGGACGAAAGCCATGTTTCCATCCCCCAGATCGGCGGCATGTACAAGGGCGACTACCGGCGCAAGTTCACCCTTGCCGAACACGGCTTCCGCCTGCCGTCCTGCATGGACAACCGGCCCCTGAAGTTCGAGGAATGGGACGCGATGCGCCCTCAATCCGTCTTCGTCTCCGCCACCCCCGCCGCGTGGGAACTGGAACAGGCGGGCGGCGTCTTCACCGAACAGGTCATCCGCCCGACCGGCCTCGTCGACCCCGAGATCGAGATCAGGCCGGTCGAGATGCAGGTCGACGACCTTCTCGACGAGGTCAGGAAAGTCGCCGCCAAGGGTTTCCGCACGCTGGTGACGACGCTGACCAAGCGCATGGCCGAGGATCTCACCGAATACATGCACGAACAGGGTATCCGGGTGCGCTACATGCATTCCGACATCGACACGATCGAACGGATCGAGATCCTGCGCGACCTCCGTTTGGGAGCCTTCGACGTGCTGATCGGCATCAACCTTTTGCGCGAGGGGCTCGACATCCCCGAATGCGGGCTGGTGGCGATATTGGATGCCGACAAGGAGGGCTTCCTGCGCTCGGAAACCTCGCTGATCCAGACCATCGGGCGGGCCGCGCGCAACGCCGAAGGCCGCGTCATCATGTATGCCGACCGGATCACGGGCAGCATGGAACGCGCGCTGGCCGAGACCAACCGCCGGCGCGAGAAGCAGGTCGCCTATAACGTCGAACACAACATCACCCCCGCGACGATCCGCAAGAACGTCGAGGATATCCTCTCCGGCCTCTACAAGGGCGACGTCGACATGAACCGCGTCACCGCCAAGGTCGACCGCCCGATGCACGGCGCCAACCTCGAGGCGCATCTCGACGGGCTGCGCACCGCGATGCGGAAAGCGGCCGAGAACCTCGAATTCGAGGAAGCCGCGCGGATACGGGACGAGGTCAAGCGGCTGGAGGCCGTCGATCTGGTGCTGTCCGACGATCCCCTGGCGCGGCAGTCGGTGATCGAGGAGGCGGTCGGCGACGCGGTGAAGGCGCGCGGGAGGTCAACCGGAGGGCGCGGCGGGATGCGGGGCGGGAAGAGGCGGCGGGGGTGACTCAGACCTTTTCCGTGCACGTTCCGTCAAAAAATATATCCTTACCGTGCCTAAAACGAAGATAATTACTCAATGTGGAGAATCTCCCGTCTGGTATTCCGCGCGTAGTCAATCCTTTGTATAAATACCAAGTGTAACCTGATTTTAAAAGGCTAACATACCGATGTTCGTCTCCATTCTCTTCCGCTATGACATAATCTCCGTCATCGTTTGCCCAAGTAATCCACCAGCGGTACTGCTCGAGGATCAAATAGATAGTTCTAGATTCGGATATTCCAGCCGACGTAAGCTCGCCTTCGCACGAATATACAGTGCGTGCAACAGGGTTCGCCAATAGATACCACCCCGCCGCAACCAGCCCAACCAAGATCAGTAGCGCCCGTTTCATACGTGCCTCCGATCAGCGAGCCGTGGGATGCCCACTCTTGCGCACCATACCGGAGTTACCACCCCCGCGCCGCCATGCAACCGGCAAATATCTCATTTCGTGCCCGCCGGGCCTGATACCGATCTTCGTCGGCAGCCGCAGACATCTGTCCTTGGTAAGCGGCAGCACCCATCATCGATCCGCCGGGCCGCACATTCGCTTGAAAGGTTGACGGAAGGTACCCCGGCTGATTGTAGGTCCCGGACACGGTATATCCGGCCGGCGCGCCAAGCATGACTTCGCGCGGCATGGGCGCGGCGACCTCGGCCTGCTTCCGACAATATCCGGTGTCGATCGTTCTTTGCCTGCTCACTGCCGGTTCCTCCGTGGTGCCAGAGGCGATCTCGGATTCGGTGCTGACGCATGCCGAAAGCAGCACCAGCGACACAACAACAGCCAATTCCCTCATGGGTTTTGTCTCCTCGAAAACCGCTCCTTAGCGGCGAACGCCAGCAGGCAAAACGCCGCCTCGGCCGTTTTCCAGACAATCGCACCAATCAGGCCGCATTGTGGCTGAATCTGGATTTCTGCCAGCCCCCCTCCGTCAGGGTAGTTGTCACGGGTTCTGAATCTGGAAGTGTATCCTGAG
>WOZM01000022.1 GCA_011620265.1 Paracoccaceae bacterium | reverse complement strand
ACAGGCCGATGAGGGACAACATCCAATCCCGCGAGAATCAATGAGCGACAAGACAGCCACGACGCTGCCCTTCCGGTCCCTGCGAGCCGATTCCGGTGGACAACCCCGCGCGGCCGCGGCCCGAAAGCAGATCTCGCGCGGCCAGCGCCGGCACCGGGCGATCATCCTATCGGGACTCCTCGTTCTCGTCCTGCCGCTCGTGTTGATCACCCTCTATCTCTTCGTCGTCGCAGATGATCAGTATGCCTCGACAACCGGTTTCGTCGTCCGCCAGTCTGACAAGAACACCGGCTCTCCGCTCGATTTCCTTGGTGGGCTCGGCGGGCTGACCAATGCAAGCTCGGCCGATTCCAACATCCTGCATGAATTCATCCAGAGCCAGCGGATGGTCGAACTCGTGGATCAGGCGCTTGACCTCCACGCAATGTACTCACGCCCCGGGTTCGACCCGGTCTTCGCCTTCGACCCCGGCGGTTCGATCGAGGCTCTCCAGCGATACTGGACCCGCATGGTGCGCACACATTTCGACAGCGCGACGGGACTGCTGGAACTGCGCGTTCTGGCCTTCACGCCCGAGGACGCGACCCGGATCGCGGAAGAGATCGTAAGTCAGTCGAGCATCAAGATCAACCAGTTGAGCGCCATCGCCCGCGATGACGCCACGCGCTATGCCCGAGAGGATCTTGAAAAGACCGTGGCCACGCTCAAGACCGCGCGCCAGGCGATGACCGAATTCCGCAGCCGCAACCGGATCGTCGATCCCAAGGCCGACATCCAGGTGCAAATGGGTCTGATCAGCACGATGCAGACCCAGCTCGCCGAGTCGATGATCGAACTCGACATGCTGAAGCTCGCCACCCGGACGGACGATCCGCGCATCCAGCAGGTCGAGCAGCGGGTCAAGGTCATTCAGAACCGGATCGATGCCGAACGCGGCAAGATCGGCGTGACCAGCGCGGACGGCAGCGAGGCCTTCTCCGAGATCCTCGCGGATTTCGAACGCCTGACGGTCGACCAGCAATTTGCGGAGCAAGCCTATGTAACGGCCCTGGCAACTTATGACGGAGCGCTCGCCGAGGCCAACCGGCAAAGTCGCTATCTGGCCACCTATATCGAGCCGACCCATGCCGAGACGTCGGAATATCCGCGGCGGCTGACCATCATCGCGCTCTCGGCCCTGTTTCTCGGGTTGGCCTGGGCGATCGGCAGCCTCGTTCTTTACAGCGTCTGGGACCGGCGCTGAAGTTCCATGATCCGACTGCTCGATCTTTCGAAGACCTACCGGATGAAAGGCCGGAGCAAGGTGATCGCGAGAAGCATCAACACCGTCTTTCCCGACCGTACCTGCGTGGCCCTTCTCGGCCGCAACGGCGCGGGCAAGTCTTCGCTCTTGCGGATGATCGCCGGAACGATGCGGCCCGACAGGGGCGCGGTCTGGTCCGACGGATCGATTTCCTGGCCCGTCGGATTCGCCGGAAGTTTTCACCCCGATCTTTCCGGCGCGCAAAACGCGCGTTTCGTCGGGCGCATCTACGGCGTCGACACCGATGCCCTTCTCGATTTCGTGCAGGATTTCGCCGATCTGGGACAGCATTTCAACCTGCCGTTCCGCACCTACTCCTCTGGCATGCGGTCGCGATTGGCATTCGGCGTGTCGATGGGCATCCGATTCGGCACCTATCTGATCGACGAGGTCACCTCGGTCGGCGATGCCGCCTTCCGCCAGAAATGCGACGAGATCCTGCATGCCCGGATGAAGCAGAGCAACGCGATTGTCGTGTCGCATTCGATGCCGACGCTGCGCAAGATGTGCAACGCGGGCGCCGTGCTCGAAGATGGACGGTTGCTCTACTACGACAATCTCGAGGAGGCCATAGCCTCCCACCACCGCAACATGGGCCTGAAGGAGTAGACCTACGCGGCCGCGCAAACGCTCCCTTGCCCGCAACCATCGGCGACGCGAGGGGGGCAGCGCTGTTCTGCCGCCGGGAACCGATCGCCATGAGTGAGACGCTTCATCTCTGCAACAACCCGCGTCACCTGCTTTTCGCGTTGCTCGACAGCCTTGGCGCGGCGGGAAAGGCCCGCATTCTCTATCTTGAAGACGACTTGCCGGTGCCCGCAGAAACCCGTGCGGCGCTCCGCGCGGCCTGCCCGGCTGCGGAGATCACCTTCACGACGGACCGGGCGGAAATGGCGCGGTTCGCCGGCTTGCCGCGATGGGTCCCGGAAGTGATCCGGCGCAACCTGCGGCCCGGTCAATCGGGGCAGCCGGTGAGGCCAATCAGGCCGGCCTCCTGGCGCGGCTCGACGCTTGGTACCGAGAGGTTCACCACGGGGTACCTCTACCATTCGGGTTTCTTCATGGCAAAGGTTGCGGCCGGCCTTTGCGATCGGGTAATCCTGCGGGAATCCGGGCTGAACAACTACACGACGATAAGGGTTCCCGTGCTCAAGGCGTTGCTCAGACTCCTTTCCGGGCTTCCGCCGTTGCGCCAGGTCTGGGGTGAAGAACGCTGGGTCGATGCCATCGAGGTCGAACATCCCGACCGGCTTCCGCCAACGGTTCGGCAAAAGGCCCGCGCACTCTCCTTCGCCAACTTGCGCGCCGCGGCCCCGCCAGCCGCGGCTGGCCGTCTGGCACGCGCATTCTGCACGGACCTGCCTCATATCGGCGGTTCGGGACCGACGGCCCTGATCCTGACGCAGCCCCTAGACCGCCAGGGTTTTTGCAGCCCGGCCGAAAAGGTCAGGCTGTACCAGGGCATCTCCGACCGGCTCGCCACCGCAGGCTACCGCACATTCGCGAAGAACCATCCACGCGACAATGGCTTCACCTTGTCTGGGGCGGGGGAGCTTCCAGGATTCTTTCCGATCGAGGCCTGGCCCCTGCTCTCCACCGCGCAGTTCGACCTCGCCATCGCGCTGTGCTCTGCATCCCTGTCCCAGCAGGCTGGCGACATCGCGCTGACCAGCATCCAGCTTGTACCAGCCGCGCTGTTCGAACGCCGGCAC
>WOZM01000303.1 GCA_011620265.1 Paracoccaceae bacterium | reverse complement strand
GCCGATCCAGTTGTTGCCCGCTTCCGTCGCTCCGACCTGCGCCGCCTTCATGAAGGTGATGCGCTGGGCCGGATGGCCGGGCGACAGCGCATCCATGATCTCCCGCAGGTACGGCGCGCGAGCGGTGCGATACCGCCCCGGTTCGGCCGCGCCGCGCGAGGACAGCCAGCGATGCTGATCCGCCCATTCCGACACGGTCAGGTTCGGGTCTGGGCGCAGGCCCTGTCGCCAGACTCGAAGCAGGTCTTCAGCGCCGTCGAAGCCGAGGTCGAGGTCGGCCGTCAGGTCGTTGTCATCGTCTTCATCATGCAAGCGAGACCCGGAGGTCGGCGAGGGCGTCGAGCTGTTCGCGGACATGGGCTTCCAGAACCCTTTGCATGATCGCGGTCTCGATCGTCACCGATGCCCCGGATTGCCGTTCCACCTCCGCCATGATCTGCGCCGCCATCAGCGCGGCCACCCGTCCGGGCCAGGTGACCCAGACATCCCGTTCCTGCCGCGCCAGGCGAAACACCAGCGTTTCCGCCCGCGCGCGGTCGACCAGCGTGCCCTTCTTCTTCTGCACGGCCAGCTGGCGTTCCTGCGCCGCGTAGACCGTCAGCGCCGTGCGCGCCTTGATATACGAAGTCGTGTCGCCGGGGCCGCTGGCCAGCCCGTCACCACCAAGTGACCGGCGCTTCTGGTCGGGGTCCGTCATCTCCGCCCGCCGCACATCAGAGGCCGCAGCATTGATCGACCCGTCGTCGTGGACCACCAGCCGCCCATTCTTGCGCGCCTTCTGCACCCCGCCGCGCGACAGCCCGGAATGGGCCGCATACTCGCGTTCGCTCATGCCTTTCATGGCGCCGTGAAGCCTATCAAGATACTGAAAATAAACAGGAAAAGACAATCATTCCCGTTGATTGTCTCCCCCTCCGGAGCGATTCTGTTGTCCATCAACAGGCCGCATCGCGCCGATCCCAGGAGGGTTTCACCATGACCACGACCACCATCCGCATCGACTATTCCACCCTTCCCGAGGGCTTCGACCTGAGCCGCCCGGACGCCATCGCCGAGGTCATCGAGCAGGCGTTGCGCGAGAGCGGGATCCCGGCCGAGGCGTCCGACGTCCTGTCGCACATCAAGATCGAACTGCCGACCGCCCAGCTTGGTGCCGCCAGCCGCACGCTGGCCGAGATGCGGCTGATCTGACCGGAATGATCAGAAAGCACTGATATTGCTCCGATTTGCCTACGATCATTCGCCCGGCAGAGCGATGGTGTTCGCACCAGAACGATGCAACTCACCGAAGGACGCCCCGCCATGACCACCCGCCGCGCTGCCCCGAACGACAAGGCCCTCGACGCCTTCATCGCCGCCAAGGCCGAGATCGACACCATGCTGGAGCGCCTGAAGGCCCTCAGCGACGATCACTTCGAGACCCACCCCGACGAGATCCATTGGGGGCACGTCGGCACGCTGAAGCACTACGCGGGCCTGCTGCGCCAGATCACCGACAGCGCCTTCAAGGAAGGCGAACACGCCGCCTGACGCGCCCACACGGCGCAACGGACGCCCCGTCCGACGACGGGGCTTGCCTCCGTAGAAGGCGTGCACATCGCGCGCCGCAGCGCCCGGAGGCCCCCATGACAACCCCGTCCGACACCCAATCCCTGATCCTCTCCCGCGCCGCGACCCGGCCCGGCAATCTCGCCCTGCCTCTGCCCGAGGGGCTGGTCGGCGCCGCTGCCAAGATGGTGGTCGGCAAGATGATCGCCCGCGGGTGGCTCGAAGAGGTCGAGGCGAACCTGCACCGCAGCGAACCGATGTGGCGCGAGACCGGCGATGGCCACGGCACAACTTTGGTCGCTACCGAGGCCGGGCTGGAGGCCATCGGGATCGAACCGGTGGTGGCCAGTGCTGTCGCCAGCGCGCGGAAGGCGAAGCCGAAGCCGGAACCGGTGCGGAAGCCCGACGACACCGGCACCGCGGAACCCGTCGCCATCCGCGCTGGCACCAAACAGGCGCAGATTATCGCCATGCTCCAGCGCCCCGAGGGGGCGTCCATCGCCGAGATCGTCGCGGCGACGTCGTGGCAAGCCCACACCGCGAGGGGGGCCATTTCCGGAGCGCTCAAGAAGAAGCTAGGGCTGCCCATCGCAGCGGAGAAGGTCGAGGGCAGGGGGACAGTCTACAAGCTGCCCGCCTGACCGTCCCCTGCCCAATGCCGCCGCCCCACCCGGGCGGCGGTCCTTCATTGCAACGACAGCAGATCGCGGGCCGCCGCTTGCAGGATGTCCTGCGCCATCCGCGGCTCGCAGGTGTAGATCCCGCCCGGTTCCGGCTCGCCCACATTGTCCTCGAACCACGCCCTACCCTCGTCCGAGATCGGACGCAGGACGACGATGGTCCCGTGATCGCTGATTTCGATGTGCTGCCAGCCTTCGGACATGCGCCAAAGCTACCAGTCGCGCGCCCGGCGCGCCAGCGATCCGGTCAGACCTGCCGCCAGCGTTCGAACAGCCTCCGCAAGACATAGCCGCGCACCAGCGACACGCCGGTGAACGCCAGGCCGATGGCCAGCTGATCGCCCAGCGCGATGTGGATGCCGAAGACCGGAAACACCACGATCTGCATTCCGACTGCGAGGGCATAGCCGACGATCACGTTGGTTGCGGCCTCGACCAGAGACATGCGGCGGGACTGGGTCATGCGCGCTTTCTTGACCGGCGCGCAGGCTTTGTCTCCGTCTCGGCTTCCTTGACCCGGCTGGCCGTCCGCCCCGTCGCCAGCTCCCACCGCCGCACTGCGACGTCGCAATAGACCGGGTCCAGTTCCACTGCGTAACACCGCCGTCCGGTGCGTTCCGTGGCGATCAGTTGGGTGCCGGAGCCGCAGAACGGCTCGAACACCACGTCGCCCGCGCTTGTGAATGCTTCCAGCACAGCCTCCACCAGCGCCACGGGGAACACGGCGGGGTGCGATCCGGCGGCACCCAGCCCGCCCTTGTGGCGCATGATCCGGAAGACGCTGTCCGGGATGCG
>WOZM01000050.1 GCA_011620265.1 Paracoccaceae bacterium | reverse complement strand
GGCTCGCGGACACCAAGTACCGCCCCTGCCCGCTCCTGACCAAATATGTCGAGGCCGGCTGGCTCGGCCGCAAGACCGGGCGCGGTTTTTACGACTATCGCAGTGGCACGCCGGTCCCGACGCGCTGAGGACCTGACCTGTCGGCGCCGGTGTCGCGGGACAATCCTGTAGCAGGATTTTTCCGGTGACCGATCTGGAGCGTTTCAGGTCTACCTTGAACTGGAATTCGAACCTTTTCCGTTCGAATTCCGATACTTGCCATCCCGACATAAACCCGAATCGCTTCAATCGGTCAGTTCCAGTGTCGTCTGCCGGAGCCAGGCCAGAAGTCCGCGCGGATCGGCGGACCAGCGGGCCATCGCCTCCGGCCGGATCGGGTGGCCGATCACCGGCGACTGGGGCTTGTTGAGCGCCCGGTATATCTCGTGCAGCAACAGGCCCTGCCGGAACGTTGCCGAAAGCTTGTCGGCGACATGATAAAGCCGCGTGTTCTGGCCGGGAAAGAAGATCGGCAGCACGGTCGCACCCGAGCGCATGACCATCTTCGCGGTGAAGGGATTCCACTCCGGCTCAATCGCGGTGCCGAAAAACCCCTTCGTCGTCGCGACCCTGCCGGCGGGAAAGAGAATGATCACGCCACCCGCCTTCAGATGCGCCATGCAGATGTTGCGCATCTCCAGGCTCAGTGCACGGGCATTGTCCTCGTGCGGGAAGGGCACGGGCAACATGTGCTCCTCGATCTCGGGGATGCCGGTCAGGAGCGAGCGGGTCAGGATCTTGTAGTCGGTCCGCACACGGCCGATCAACTCGCCCATCACCAGCCCGTCCACCAGCCCGTGCGGGTGATTCGCCACGACGACGAGCGGGCCTTCCTTCGGAATGCGCGCGACCTGTTCGTCCGGCGTCAGGATGTCGATCCCCATCGTCGCCACGGCCTTGGTGAAGAAGCGCTGGCCCTCCGGCACGCCGGTCCGCTCGAACTGGCGGATGAGGCGCAGGAGCTTGAGCTTGCCGGTCATCCACTCGATCGTCCGGATAGCACCGGCCTTCACCGGATTCTTGAAGGTGCCGGCATAGGACAACCGCCGCATCCTGTAGGGTCTCGATACGGGATCGGTCCTGTCAGTCTCGGTTGCGTCGTGCAAAATCCGGGCGCCCTCCCATCACGGTCCCGGCTGGCTCAGTAGTCTTCCCCGAACCGCTTGGCAACCAGCGCCGCCAATGCGTCGGCGAGTTTCTCCGCCTCGTTCCCGCTTGTCGCCACGTCAATCGTGGTGCCCTTCGACGCGGCGAGCATCAGGAGGCCCATGATCGAGTCGCCCGAAACGCTCATCCCGTCGCGGCTGACCTCGGCCGAGGCATCGTGCGCTTCGACCACTTCGACGAATTTCGCGGCGGCGCGGGCGTGGAGGCCTTTTTCGTTGATGATCTTGAAGGATCGCGCCGTCATTGGCTACCCTGTCCCGAACCCACATAGGAATTGATGTACTTGCGCCCGGCATCGAGCGCGGAGCACGCGGCCTCGGGCACCGGGAGGTGCCGCGACTTGGCGAGCTTGATCAGCATCGGCAGATTGGCGCCGTAGAGGATCTGGCGGTCCTCGCTTTCGCAGGCGCAGAGCGACAGGTTGGAGGGCGAGCCGCCGAACATGTCGGTGACGACGACGACGCCGTCGCCGGTGTCGACGGCGTCGGCCGCGGCGCGGATCTCGGCCTGTTTGGCGGCGCGGTCGTGATCTTCCTCGATCGCGATCGCGCGGATGCCTTCCTGTTTGCCCACAACGTGTTCGACGGCGAAAAGATATTCCCGCGCCAGCCCACCATGTGCGACGATCACGATCCCGATCACGCCCTGTCACCTTGCAAAGTGCCGGGCGCCCCACCTGCCCGTCGTTCCAGTTCCCGGTGCCTCTTAGACACCTGCCAACCGGCCGCCGCAAGCGCCTTGGCCATCTTTTCCGCAACGGCAACCGACCGGTGTTGCCCTCCGGTACACCCGAATCCGATGGCCAGATGGCTCTTGCCCTCCTCGACATGGGCGGGGAGCAGCATCAGCAGGAGATCGCGGGCGCGGGTGAAGAATTCCTCGTAGCGCGGATCGCCCGCGACGAAATCCATCACCGCCGGCGCGCGGCCGTCGAGGGCGCGCAAGCCCGGTTCCCAGTGCGGATTCCGGAGGAAGCGGCAGTCGAACATCATGTCGAGCCCGCGCGGCACCCCGCGCTTGTAGGAAAAGCTGTGGACCGAGACGGCGAGGCGCTGCGCCGGCCCCTGGCCGAACCAGCGGCCGATCTCGGCCTTGAGGTCGTGCGGCGACAGATCGCTGGTGTCGATCAGCACCTCGGCCCGCGCCCGGATCGGCACCAGGAGGTCGATCTCGCTCGCCACGCCCTCGGCGGGCGTGTCGGCGCCGGTCAGGGGATGGCGGCGCCGGGTCTCGCCGAAGCGGCGGACAAGCTCCTCGGGCCGGCAATCGAGATAGAGGACCTCGGGCGCCACTTCCGGAAGCCGCGTCAGCCGGTCGATGAGCTCGATCAGTGCCGTGGCCGAGAAGTCGCGGTTGCGCACGTCGATGCCGAGCGCCATGGGCCGCGACAGCGGCGGGCCGTCGAGGAGACGCGGGATCAGACTGAACGGAAGGTTGTCGATGACCTCGTAGCCGAGATCCTCGAGCGCATGGATCGCGGTGGAGCGCCCGGCACCTGACGGTCCCGTCACCAGCACCACCCGCTGGCCGCCTTGAACGCGGCTTTCGCCCAGATCCACGTCCCTCTCCGTCATGCCGCCCGCCCCGCCTTTAGATATTGCACGATTGCGGCGGGGAAATGGGCGCTCTCGACCCTGTGAAGCAGGGGCAGGTCGACGCCGAGCACGGTGTGGACGCGCCAGGGCGGCAGACGGTCCGCCTCGAGACGGGCGAGATCGACGGCGAGGACGACCCGCGCGGCCCGCACCGGCTCGGCCGCCAGAAGCCCGACGCCGCGCGCCTCGATCCGGCCGCGGATCGCGGCGGGGGCGGTCGCGACGAGCACGCCGTCGCGCGCCGCGATGGCGGTACGGTCGTCGCTGACGAGATCGCAGCCGAGCGCCATGAGTTGCAGCGCGAGCCCCGACTTGCCGCTGCCCGACGGCCCGAGGATCAGCACCCCCCGGCCGGACAGACAGACGCATCCGGCGTGAAGGATCATGCCCTTCGCGCCGCCCGCGCTCACACCGGCAGGCCCACGACGAAGCGGGCGCCGAGGGGTTCGGAGGTGATGTCGGCATCGGTGGGCCGGATGTTCTCGGCCCAGATCACGCCGCCATGCGCCTCGACGATCTGCTTGGAAATGGCGAGGCCGAGGCCGGAATGCTCGCCGAACTGGCCTTCCGGCCGTTCGGAATAGAAGCGCTTGAAGATCTTCGTCAGCGCCTGGTCGGGGATGCCCGGCCCGGTATCCTCGACCACCACCAGCACCCGGTTCTCGCGCTTGCGCGCCCAGACCCGGACCGCGTCGCCGTCCTGGCAGAACGAGACCGCGTTGGTGATGAGGTTGACGAAGACCTGCGCCAGCCGGCCTTCGAGCCCGGTAATGACGATCGGTTCGGCCGGCAGGTCGGAGATGAAATCGACGCCTTTCGACTTCGCCTCGCCGCCGAGATATTCGGTGATGTTGGCGAGCATCTTCAGGAGGTTGAAGGTCTCCTCCTCCTCCTTCACCAGTTCGCTGTCGAGCCGCGAGGCGTTGGAGATGTCGCTCACCAGCCGGTCGAGCCGGCGCACGTCGTGGTCGATGACGTTCAGAAGCTTCTCGCGCTGGTCGTCGCGCTTGGCGACGCGCAGCGTGCCGACGGCGGAGCGCAGGGAGGCGAGCGGGTTCTTGATCTCGTGCGCGACATCGGCCGCGAACTGTTCGTTCGACTCGATGCGCTCGTAAAGGGCGGCCACCATGCCGCGCATCGCGCCGGATAGCCGGCCGATCTCGTCCGGCCGGGCGGTGAGGTCGGGGATGCGGACGCGCGAGGGCGACATCTTGCGCGCGTTCTTGTCGCGGCCAAGCTCGGCGGCGGCGGCGAGGTCGGACAGGGGGTTGGCGATGGTCGAGGCGAGGACGAGGCTGAGACCGATGGAGACGATGATCGCGATGACGAACATCTGCAGCACCTGCTCGCGCTCGACCCGCACCAACTGGTCGATCTCTCCGGCGACCGAGGTGATGGCGGCGACGCCGATCACCTCGCCTTCATGGCGGATCGGCGTGACGACGGTGAACAGCGCCTCGCCCGCGACATCGCGGCCGGTGCGGATCTGGGTCTCGCCCGCCAGGGCGGCGGGCACGAGGTCGCGCGCCAACTCCTCACCGCCATAGATCGGGTCCCGGGCGTTCTCCGGCGCGAGAAGGCCGGCGATGCCCTCCCAGACCGAATTGAGGATATCGGTGATCAGGGTCGAGCGGCGGTCGCGCTGCAGGCCGGCTACCGTCTCGCGCTCGGGCCGCTCCATGCCGACGGTCGAGACGACGAGGTTTTCGCGGGTGTCGAAGACGAAAAGTTCCGCGCCGTCCGGCAGCTCGATCCCCCGGGCGGTGCTGAGCACGTCGATCCCGTCGCCGGTGGCGAGGTTGACCGGGCTGCCTTGCGGAAGCTGCGCCTCGAATATGTCGGCGACAAGCTGCGCCTCGGCGACGAGCCCGCTTTCGCGCTGCAGCACGAGGCTGTCGCGGAACGGGTTGAGATAGAGCACCCCGGCGACGAGCAAGATCATCGCCATCAGGTTGAAAGTGATGATCTTTCTCGCCAATGGCGAGCGGTTGAGCGATATGAAACCCCGCCGTTCGCGTCCGGCCTTCAGCTCGGATTCCACGAACCCGTCGGGCGCGGTCCAGTCCTCGCCGAGGACGACATCCGCGCGGCGGGACTCAGTTTGGTCGCGCAAATCGATCCTCGACGCCAGTGTCATTCTTCGTTGTAACGATACCCGATTCCATAAAGCGTCTCGATGGCGGTGAAGTCGTCGTCGACCGTCCGCATCTTTTTCCGAAGCCGCTTGATGTGGCTGTCGATCGTGCGGTCGTCGACATAGACCTGATCATCATAGGCGACATCCATGAGCTGATCGCGGCTTTTCACGAAGCCCGGGCGCTGTGCGAGGGCCTGCAGGAGCAGGAACTCCGTCACGGTCAGCGCGACATCCTTGCCCTTCCAGGTCACCGAATGGCGCAAGGGGTCCATCGTCAGCGACCCCCGCGTCATGATCTTGGTTTCCTCGGTCGTCGCGACCTCGCCCGTCGCGATCGCCTCCTGCCGGCGCAGGAGCGCGCGGATACGCTCGACCAGGAGCCGCTGCGAGAAGGGCTTCTTCACGTAGTCGTCCGCGCCCATCCGCAGGCCGAGCACCTCGTCGATCTCGTCATCCTTCGAGGTCAGGAAAATGACCGGCATCGAGGTCTTCTGCCTGAGCCGTTGCAGCAGATCCATCCCGTCCATGCGCGGCATCTTGATATCCAGCACGGCCATGTCCGGCAGACGCTTGTTGAACGCGTCCAGGGCGGATTGTCCGTCGTTGTAGGTTTCGACCTCGAACCCTTCGGCTTCCAGCGTCATGGCGACGGACGTCAGGATATTCCTGTCGTCGTCCACGAGTGCGATCCTCGACATGTGTGGCTTCCTCGTTCTGCTCTCGTTTGTCTTGATTTTCCACACATTGTCCAATTTCCGGGCGTCATAAGCAACTGATAAGTGCGAATCGCCCGGCCATCGCGAATCAGAGGCATCGAAATTCGCGAAGGTTTGACTAATTTGCCTCACTTCCCGCAATCGTTGCCGTTTCGCCGCCAGGTTTGCCGGCATGATTGCGCTAAACGGCCGATGGTGGCGCTAACCGAAACAAAGCCTTCTATTCCAAGATTCTAGCGTCATGCTATAGGGGCCGTGCCGGCCTCGGTGCGGGGGCGCGGACGGCGCCCCTTTCGGTCGGGGCGGTGCCTTTGAACCCTTGAGAAGCCGCGGATCGCGGCATCGGGAGCATGACTATGACGAATGGACGGGTGAACCCTTCGCAGCTTTTGGAAGATCAGGGGATCGCGGGGCCGGCTCACGTCTTTTACAACCTCAACGAGCCGGCGCTGGTGGAAGCCGCCATCCGGCGCGGCGAGGGCACGCTCGGCCAGGGCGGCGCGTTCCTCGTGTCGACGGGCAGGCACACGGGCCGGTCGCCCAAGGACAAGTTCGTCGTCCGCACCCCCTCGGTCGAAGACACGATCTGGTGGGACAACAACGCGCCGATGACGCCCGAGGCCTTCGACCGGCTGCACGCGGACATGCTGGCGCACATGCGGGGCCGCGACTATTTCGTGCAGGATCTTTATGCCGGCGCCGATCCAGAGCACCGCCTCGACGTGCGGGTGGTGACGGAACTGGCCTGGCACGGCCTCTTCATCCGGCACCTGCTGCGCCGGCCGGAACGGTCGGAGCTTGACGATTTCATCCCCGAATTCACCATCATCAACTGCCCGTCCTTCAAGGCGGACCCCGCGAAGCATGGCTGCCGCTCGGAAACGGTGATCGCGCTCAACTTCGACAAGAAGCTGATCCTGATCGGCAATACCGCCTATGCCGGCGAGAACAAGAAATCGGTCTTCACGCTGCTGAACTACATCCTGCCCGGCAAGGGCGTGATGGCGATGCACTGCTCGGCCAACCACGCCGTCGGCGATCCCGACGACGCGGCGGTCTTCTTCGGGCTTTCGGGCACCGGCAAGACGACGCTTTCGGCCGACCCGTCGCGGACGCTGATCGGCGACGACGAGCATGGCTGGTCGGAGAAGGGCACCTTCAACTTCGAGGGCGGCTGCTACGCCAAGACCATCAACCTCTCGGCCGAGGCGGAGCCGGAGATCTACGCGACCTGCTCGATGTTCGGCACCGTGGTCGAGAACATGGTGCATGACCCCGAGACCCTGGAGCTCGACTTCCACGACAACTCGATCACCGACAACATGCGCTGCGCCTACCCGCTCGAGGCGATCTCGAACGCGTCGGCGACCTCGCTCGGCGGGCATCCGAAGAACGTGATCATGCTGACCTGCGACGCCTACGGCGTGCTGCCGCCGATCGCGCGGCTGACGCCGGCGCAGGCGATGTATCACTTCCTGTCGGGCTTCACCTCGAAGACGCCGGGGACCGAGGTCGGCGTGACCGAGCCGATGCCGACCTTCTCGACCTGCTTCGGCGCGCCGTTCATGCCGCGCCGGCCGGAAGTCTACGGCAAGCTTCTGCAAAAGAAGATCCGCGACCACGGCGCGACCTGCTGGCTCGTCAATACCGGCTGGACCGGCGGCGCCTACGGGACGGGATCGCGGATGCCGATCCGCTCGACCCGGATCCTGCTGACCGCCGCACTCGACGGATCGCTCGCCAATGCCACGTTCCGCAAGGACCCGAATTTCGGCTTCGACGTGCCGGTCTCGGTTCCGGATGTGGCCGATGTGCTTCTCGATCCGCGCCGGACCTGGGAGGACGAGGCGGCCTATGACGTGCAGGCCAGGAAGCTCGTCGACATGTTCGCCGACAACTTCGCGCAATACGTGCCCCATATCGACGACGACGTGCGGGCCGCGGCGATCGGCTGAGGGGTCGGAGTGGGGGCGCTGCCCCCACACCCCCGAGGTATTTCCGAACAGAAGAAGATCAGAGCGTCAGCGCGCGGCGGACGAGGTTGAGACCCGTCAGCGCGAGGACGACGAGCGTCCAGCGCCGGAAGCGGGCGGCGTCGAGCCGGTCGTGGATCGCGAAACCGAGGAGGAGCCCGGCCATCGCCGGAACTGTCAGCACCAGCGACAGGGGCAGCGTCTCCCGGTTCAGGACGCCCGAGCCGAGATGGGCGGCGGCCAGCATCGCGGCGCCGATCAGGTAGACCACGCCCTGCACCCGCACGTTTTCGCGCTTGTCGACGTCGAGCGAGATCAGGAGCGCGATGGTCGGCGGCCCCCAGACCCCGGAGATGCCGCCGAAGAACCCGGCGACGAGGCCGGTCAGCACCTCCGCCCGGCCGCGATTGTGGGCGTCGAAGCGGAGTTGCCAGCCGGCGAGTTGGCTGAGCGCGAAGGCGACGATGGGCAGGCCGAGGGTCAGGAGCAGGAGCGCCTGCGGAATGAACGGCACCGCCTGGGCGGCGGCGAGGATGACGAGGCAGAGCGTGACGAGGAGGCGCCGGTATTCCCGCAGCGTCCCCAGCGCCGCGCCGAGCCCCTGCCGCAGCGCCTGGGTGAGGTTGGTGGCGAGTGTCGGCACGATGAGCGCGGCCAGAGCCGCCTCGGCGGGCAGGAACGAGGCGAGGCCGGAGATCATGATCATCGGCATCGCGAAGCCGACCGCGCCCTTCACCACGCTGGCAAAGACCGTGACCGCGACGGCCAGGAGGATCGTGGCGAGGTCGTATCCGAACATGAGGCGCGGCTCCTTGCGGCCCGCTATAGCGGCTGGGCCACGGCGCCGCATCCGGAATCTCGGCGCGACATTTTCGTGCCAAAGGCGATGCGGTCGCGAATTAATATTGCGCTGCAACTGCAAAATGGCTAGGACAATGCGGCTGCAGAACAGGAGAAGCACCATGGCGCATGACGAGGCCGATATGCCGAATTCCGTGATCCTTTCCGACCTTCTCGCACTGACCGGGGCGGCGCTGCCGCCGGTCGAGGCGCTGCTGGCCGAGGCGCGGTCGTCGCTGCGCGCGGCCGTCGATGCGGTCGGCAAGGTATCGGGCGCGGCGCTGGAGGCGCGGCAGTTCGAGGCCCATGCGCTGTCGTGGCTCGCGACCTACGTGGAATCGCTCCGCCAACTGCGCGGCTGGGCCGGCCGGATCGCCGAGGCGGGCGGGTTCGGCGAGATGGAACGGCTGATCCTGCAGATCGGCTTCGGCGAATACCTCGCGCAGATCGCCGGCGGGATGCCGATGAGCCAGGGCGAGGTGGCGCGGCTGTCCGACCTCGGCCTTGCCTGGGCGCCCGAGGGCGCGGCGGCGACGCTGATCGCCGGCGGCAACAGCCCGGCGGCGCGCACCCGCCTTGTCGCGCTGATGCGGGAGAACCACGGGCGGGCGACCTTCGGCGCGAGCGGGCTCGACGAGGAGCTGGAGATGATCCGCGACCAGTTCCGCCGCTATGCCGAGGAGCGGGTGGTGCCCCATGCCCATGGCTGGCACCTGAGGGACGAGCTCATTCCGATGGCGGTGATCGAGGAACTGGCGGAGCTTGGCGTCTTCGGCCTGACGATCCCGGAGGAGTTCGGCGGGCTCGGCCTGTCGAAGGCGTCGATGGTCGTCGTCAGCGAGGAATTGTCGCGCGGCTATATCGGCGTGGGCTCCCTCGGAACCCGCAGCGAGATCGCGGCCGAGCTGATCCTCTGCGGTGGCACGCCGGAGCAGAAGGCGCACTGGCTGCCGAAGCTGGCCTCGGGAGAAATCCTGCCGACGGCGGTCTTCACCGAGCCGAATACCGGCTCCGATCTGGGGAGCCTTCGGACAAGGGCAGTCAAGGACGGGGACGACTGGGTCGTGACCGGCAACAAGACCTGGATCACCCATGCCGCGCGGACCCATGTGATGACGCTTCTGGCGCGGACCGATCCGGAGACGACGGATTATCGCGGCCTTTCGATGTTCCTCGCGGAGAAGACCCCCGGCACGGATGAAGCCCCCTTCCCCACCCCGGGCATGACCGGCGGCGAGATCGAGGTGCTGGGCTACCGGGGGATGAAGGAATACGAGCTCGGCTTCGACGGGTTCAGGGTGAAGGCCGGGAACCTGCTCGGCGGCGTCGAGGGACAGGGCTTCAAGCAGCTCATGCAGACCTTCGAGAGCGCCCGCATCCAGACCGCCGCGCGGGCCATCGGCGTCGCGCAGTCGGCGCTGGAAGCGGGCATGAAATACGCCGAGGACCGCAAGCAGTTCGGCAAATCCCTCATCGAGTTCCCGCGCGTCTCGGGCAAGCTTGCGATGATGGCGGTCGAGATCATGATCGCGCGGCAACTGACCTATCACTCGGCCTGGCAGAAGGACCACGACAAGCGCTGCGATCTCGAGGCGGGGATGGCGAAGCTTCTCGGCGCCCGTGTCGCCTGGGCGGCGGCGGACAACGCGCTGCAGATCCACGGCGGCAACGGCTTCGCGCTCGAATACCAGATCAGCCGGATCCTCTGCGACGCGCGCATCCTCAACATCTTCGAGGGCGCGGCAGAGATCCAGGCGCAGGTCATCGCGCGGCGGCTTCTGGACAGCGCCAACTGACCCACGCGCATTACGCCAGCTATTCAGACTGGATGCCGGCGCAGGAGATGACCTGGACCGCCGAACGCCTGATGGCCTTCCTCGCGGCGCCGGAGGCTGCGGCGCCGGGGCGGCGTAGCGGGTTCAGGCCGGCTGGTCGGTTCGCGGCCCGCGCTTTTCGCCAGTGCGGGGATGCATGAGGCCCGCTACTGCGGTCATCGTGGCGAGGCCCGCGGCGCAGGCGAGGAACACGCCCGATATCGGCGCGACGAGCAGCACCAGCCAGGCGACGCCGGGGGTGAGGATGCCCGAGACATCGCGGAAGCTGGAATAGACCGCCGACATCTCGGTCCGCTCCGCCGGGCGGACCGACATCAGGAACGGCAGGCCGCCGAACGTGTCGAGCATGACGAGGAAGACCGAGCCCGCGAGCAGGGCGATCACCGCCGCCGGCGGCCAGAACTGGCCGAGGCCGGCGACGAGGAAGCAGGCCGCGCAGGCGGCGAAGGAAATCTGCACCGCGCGCCGCAAGCCCCGCCTTTGCATCCACCTGAGCATGAAGGGCGCGAGAAGCAGCAGCGCGTTCGAAGACGAGAAAGCGACGGAGGCGACCCGGTCGCCGAGCCCCGCCTCGATGCAGAAGATCGGCAGGTAGACGACATAGACCCACCAGCCCGAGGAGCGCAGCACCGCGAAGAGCCAGCCGGCGATGAGCCGGGGCTGGCGGAAGAAACGGCCGAGATAGGCGAGCGGGTTCGGCGCCGGCGCCCGCGCCCGCGTGATCAGCTTGCCGTTGCCGAGCCTCAGCGCCCAGAAGGTGGCGAGCAGCAGCAGCGCGAAACCCATCGCGAGGAGGAACGGCAGCGGCGCCCAGTATTTCCAGAGGAAGACCCCGAGCATCGGCCCGACCGCCCATGAGATCGCGCTGTAGAGAAGCTTCAGCGTCTCGTTCTTGCCGAGTTCGTGCCGGGCGATGTAGTCCATGATGTAGGCGTTGGTGCAGATGAAGACCGTCACCGTGGCGAGGCTGTTCATGGTCATCCCCACCGGCGTGAGGACCGGCCCGCCGCGGATCGCGAGAAGCGAGCCCGCGATGTAGAAGCCGGCGCCGAGCGTGTAGACCCAGCGGCGCGGCACGAAGCGGCTGATCCACGGCACCATCAGCCCCCAGCTCAGCGAGGCGATGCCGGTGATGAAGTAGAGCAGGCTGACATGGGCCGCGTTTTCACCAAGCGCCCGGTAGATGACGAGCGGCCAGACCGAGATGAGGATGCCGCGGAGCGAGGCCTCGATCCCGGCGAGGATGGCGAAGCCCCGGACGCCCGGCGTCGGCGCGTGGCGCAGGAATTCGGGAATGTTGCGACTGAGCATCGGGCCTCCGGTCCCGAGGAATGCCGGCGGGGCGCCCCGCGTCGCGACGGTTTCCGACGCCGGTTGTCGCAACGGGACGGCGGCGCGGGTTTTCACCTTGAAACCGGGGGGACGGCATGGTCGGATGCGGGCCATGCGCCGCATCGCCCCCCTCGCCGCCGCCCTCTCCACGACCGCCGCGCTCGGCGCCTGCGCGGGCGACGAGACTTTGCGCGGCCATGTGCCCGAGGGATCGGTCTGGGCCTTGGGCGAGATCGACGGCGCCGCCTTCGGCGCGCGGGCGACGATCAGCTTTCCCGCCCCCGGCAAGATCGCCGGCGACGCGCCCTGCAACCGCTACAGCGGCAATCAGGCCGCACCCTATCCGTGGTTCCGCGCCGAACGGATCCTCTCGACCAAGCGCGCCTGCGCCGAGCTCGCAGCCGAGCAGGCCTTCTTCGCCGCGCTCGGCCGGGTGACGCTCGCGCAGGTGCAGGGCGAGGTCCTGATCCTCTCCAGCCCGGACGGGCCGGTGATGGTCTTCGCGCGTCAGCCCTGACGGGCGATCATCGCGGCAAAGCGGCGGCGCGCCTCCGGGAGCGGCCTCGTGCCGAGATCGGGAAAGAGCCGGTGCTCGAGGAAATGACCGGTTACCGCAAGCCCCGCGGCGAGTTCGGTCGGCTCGGCCGGGCCCTGTCCGAGAAGACAGGGCGGCAACGGCAGGAGCCGGTCGGCCCAGTCGCCCGCCGCGTCCCGCGCCACCGCGCGGCCGGATTTCGGGCTGACATAGACCAGATCCTCGCGGCTGCCGGTGCGGGCGCAGGAGGTGAGGTCGAGACCGTAACCAAGCTCCTCCAGCAGCATCAGCTCCCAGCGGAGATAGGCGAGGACCCAGGCCGGCCCCGCGCCGAGCGTGTCGAGAAGAACGATCGAGCTGGCATAGAGGTCGGGATGCGGCTCGCGTTCGGGGAGCGTCGCGTGCAGGAGCGCACAGACCGAGTTCAGCGCGGCGAGCGCCAGCCGGTCGGACAGGAGCCCGGCACGGGAGCGCAAGGGCTCCACCGTGAAGGTGCCGATATGATCCTCGAGCCGCGCCCGCCAGCTGAGGTCGAGCTGCGCACCCGGCTGCAGGAGAGGTGCGAGCTTGCGCGATGCGCCGCCGCGGACGACGCCGGCATGGCGGCCATGCGCGGCCGTGAAGACCTCGACGATCGCCGAGGTCTCGCCATGCTGCCGCACCGCCAGAAGCGCGCCTTCGTCCCGCCAGTCCATGGACCCTGCCCCCCCGTGGTCGGAGAACTATCCCCGGCGGCGGCGCGATTGTCCATCGCGGGCGGGGGCGCTGCCCCCGGTCGTCGGGCGGAGCCCGACGCCCTCCCCCGAGGTATTTCCGCCACACTGAAAGCGGGATCAGTCGGCCAGACCCTCCTCGTCGAGAAGCGTCCGGCCCTCGCGGCTCTCGAGTTCGATCACCCAGAGGTCGGGATCGGTCCGGCGCTGGCGGAGGATCGCGGCGTCGACCTCGTCCTCCGGCCCCTCGGACAGCACCACCCAGGCGCGGGCGCCGGTCACCAGATCGAAGCTGCGCTGAAAGAGCCGCGCCCGGCCGTCAAGCGTGGCGAGCTTCACCAGGACCGCCCCCGCGGTCGGATCGCCCTTCGCGGTCACATAGGCCGGGATATGCGCGGCCTGCAGCCGGGCGAGATAGGCGCGGACCCAGAAATCGGCGGTCAGGCGCGCACTCATCTCCCTGCCCTTTCATTGTGGCGGAAAATACCTCCGCCGGAGGCTCCCGCACTCTCCCTCCGCGCTACGTCCGGGACGGGAGCCGGCTCAGTCGCCATCCTTGAAGTCGAGCCCCATCTCGGAATAGCGCTCCTTCTCCTCGAGCCAGTTCGGACGCACCTTCACCTGCAGGAAGAGGTGTACCGGCCGGCCGAGGAATTCCATCAGCTCGGCCCGCGCCGCCTGCCCGACGGCCTTGATCGTCTCGCCCTTGTGGCCAAGCAAGATGCCCTTGTGGCCGTCGCGCGCGACATAGACGAGCTGGTCGATGCGCACCGAGCCGTCGGGCTTGTCCTCCCAGCGCTCGGTCTCCACCGTGAGCTGGTAGGGCAGTTCCTCGTGCAGCCGGAGCGTCAGTTTCTCGCGGGTGATCTCGGCGGCGATCATGCGCAAGGGCAGGTCGGCAATCTGGTCCTCGGGGTAGAACCACGGGCCTTGCGGCAGTTCCGCCCCGAGCCAGGCCTTGAGGTCCGCCACCCCGTGGCCACGCTCGGCCGAGATCATGAAGGTCCGCTCGAACGGATAGGCTTCGTTCAGCCTTTGCGACAGCGCCAGCAGCACCTCGGCCTTCACCCGGTCGATCTTGTTGATGGCGAGCGCCACGCGCTGGCCTTCGCCGACCCGATCCTTGAGCGCGGCGAGGATCGCCTCCACCCCCGGCGTCAGGCCGCGATGCGCCTCGACGAGCAGCACGACGATATCGGCATCCGCCGCCCCGCCCCAGGCCGCCGCGACCATCGCCCGGTCGAGCCGGCGGCGGGGCCGGAAAAGGCCGGGCGTGTCGACGAAGACGATCTGTGCCGCGCCTTCCATCGCGATGCCGCGAATGCGGGCGCGGGTGGTCTGCACCTTGTGGGTGACGATCGAGACCTTGGCCCCGACCATGCGATTGAGCAGCGTCGACTTGCCCGCGTTCGGTTCCCCGATCAGCGCGACGAACCCAGCACGTGTGGTCATGCGGCATCCTTTTGCAATTGTTCCGGCGGCATAGTGGATTCCCGCCTTCGGCGCTAGACAAGACTGACTCCGTGGCGCCCGCCACAGGAAAGTTCCCTCCAGCGTCCCAAAATGGCCCCAAATCCGGTATAGCCAAAATTGGGAGAAGGAAATTTAAGTCATCAACTTCGGCTAACGAATGGGTTTATTACGTATCTTTTTCTGGTTTCTTCGCGATCATGAGCGAAGAAGTGACCTGCCCCCTTTTTGAGGGCCACTCGTAAGTAGAGCCTGTTCTTTTTCTGT
>WOZM01000006.1 GCA_011620265.1 Paracoccaceae bacterium | reverse complement strand
GCGAGATGAGCGACGGCGGGCAAGGCAAACGGCGGCGGATCGGCAAGGACGGGCTTGAATTTCGTCTTGCCGGCTTTGGCGAGAAGATCGTCTGCGGCCGGGATCATTCGTCGTCCTCCACATAGAGCGCCTTTGTTATCCCGAAAACCAGCAACGGGCATCCCGCGCCGCCGCCGCCTTCGATTCTGGGCAGAAGCTTCGACATATGTGTCGTCGAATTGCCGTAGGACGATCCTCGCCCGAGTTGGTTGAATATGTCCTGTAATTCGTCCGCGCGCGTGATGATGATTCCGACGGAAACGGCGCGCAGGTCGAAGAGCAGGCGGAAGTTGTTCAGATCGCGGTCGTAGAACGGATCCTTGTTGTTCCATTCGATTTCGAGGGCAACGGAATTCTTGAAGCAGTCGATCTTGTGGGTCGGGGAGTCGAGCCGGCTGTCATCGACTTCGATGGCTGTCCGGAACTGCTTTTCGATCCAGCCGCGCTCGGCCAGAAAACCGTCGATGAAGCCCGAGAGTTTCGTCTTGTTGCCGCCGCCGGTGACGATCCAGGATTTCCGCAGCCGGAATGCGGTCAGGAGATCGAGAAGGTCGTTCCACTCGGACGGGAAGTCCTGCGAGAGGATGGCTCGCATGTTTCCATTCGTGGCATTCGTAGCTGTCTCGGACGAAATTCGGGAGGCGGGAATGCAACATATGGTAGCTCCGGGGTGTATGGCCGAGAGTATATAGGGGGGGGCGTGAAGGCAAGCAGGCATCCGGCAGGCATCCGACCGAAGCGGCGGTTCCGTCATGCGGAGAAATGAGGGCGCTGCCCGGTTTTGCCGCCGGGCGGTGCCGGGGCGGGGGCGTTCTGTTCGGTTTCGCGGGGCCGCAGCCTTGCCCCTCGCCGCCCCGCCTTGCAAAGCCCCCGCGCCGACTATAGGTTCCCGCCGACAAACGGGCGGTCGCTGCCCCACGGACCCGAAGAGGACCTGATCCATGTTCATCACTCCCGCCTATGCACAGGCCGCGGGCGCCGGCGGTATCGGTGCGCTCGGGCAGTTCCTGCCGCTGATCCTGATCTTCGCGATCATGTATTTCCTCTTGATCCGGCCGCAGCAGAAGAAGGTGAAGGAGCACAAGGCGATGGTCGAGGCGCTTCGGCGCGGCGACCAGGTGATCACCCAAGGCGGCATCATCGGCAAGGTCTCCAGGGTCAAGGAGGACGGCGAGCTCGAGGTCGAGATCGCCGAGGGCGTGAAGGTGCGCGTCGTGCGCTCCACCATCGCCACGGTCCTGTCGAAGACCGAGCCGGCGGCCGCCTCCAAGTAAACCCGGCCGCGCCCCGTCATCCTGGCCGGTCCGGCCGAAGCCCCGAGCGCTGAGACATGCTGAACATTCCCCTCTGGAAGCGAATCGTCATCTGGGGGCTATGCGCCCTCGGCCTGCTGACGGCGCTGCCGAACGTCTTCTACACCCGCGCCGAGCGGCATAACGACGCGCTCGCCGCCGCCGAGAAGGCGGGGTTCGAGACGCCGGAACAGGCGGCCGACCGGGCGCTCTGGCCCTCGTTCCTGCCCTCCAACGTGGTCAATCTCGGCCTCGACCTGCGCGGCGGCGCGCATCTTCTGGCGGAAGTGCGGGTGGCCGATGTCTACAAGGCGCGGATGGACGGGCTCTGGCCCGAGATGCGCCGGGCGCTCGCGGATGCGCGGGCCGAACTGGGCGGCATCCGCCGGGCGCCGTCCGATCCGTCGGAACTGCGCATCCAGATCGAGAAGCCCGAGGCGATGGCGAAGGCGGTCGAGATCGCGAAGGGGCTCGCGAGCCCGGTGGTGACGCTGACCGGCGTCGGCCAGAGCGATCTCGAGGTGACGGCCGAGGGCAACCAGCTCATCGTGCGGCTGAGCGAGGCGGAGCGGGCCGCCACCGACGACCGGACGATGCAGCAGTCGCTGGAGATCATCCGGCGGCGCGTCGACGAGGTCGGCACCCGCGAGCCGACGATCCAGCGCCAGGGCACGAACCGGATCCTGATCCAGGTGCCGGGCATCGGCTCGGCGACCGAGCTGAAAAACCTGATCGGCACCACCGCGCAACTCACCTTCCACCCGGTCGTCGGGCGCGGCACCGACGGCAACGCGATCGCCCAGCCGGGCACCGTGATCCTGCCCTCGATCGACGAGCCGGGGGTCTTCTACACGCTCGAGGACGTGCCGGTCGTCACCGGCGAGGACCTCGTCGATGCGCGGCCCGACTTCGACCAGAACGGCCGTCCCGCCGTCGCCTTCCGCTTCAATCCTTCGGGCGCGCGCAAGTTCGGCGACTATACCGGCGCCAATGTCGGACAGCTTTTCGCCATCGTGCTCGACAACGAGGTGATCTCGGCGCCGCGGATCAACCAGCATATCCCCGGCGGATCGGGCATCATCACCGGCAGCTTCACCGTCGAGACCTCGACCAACCTCGCCGTCCTGCTTCGTGCCGGGGCCTTGCCGGCGAAGATGGACTTCCTTGAGGAGCGCACGATCGGGCCCGAGCTTGGCCAGGACAGCATCGATGCCGGGCGGATCGCCGCCGTCGTCGGCCTTGTCGCCGTCGTCGCCTTGATAATCGCGAGCTACGGGCTTTTCGGGGTCTTCGCGAGCGTGGCGCTCGGCATCAACATCGCCATGATCTTCGGCATCCTCTCGTCCATCGGCGCGACGCTGACACTGCCCGGCATCGCCGGGATCGTGCTGACGATCGGCATGGCCGTGGACGCCAATGTCCTCGTCTTCGAGCGGATCCGCGAGGAGTTGCGGACCGCGAAGGGCCCGGCGCGTGCGATCGAGCTTGGCTACGAAAAGGCGATGTCGGCGATCATCGACGCCAACATCACCACATTCATCACCGCCGCGATCCTCTTCTTCCTCGGCTCCGGCCCGGTGAAGGGCTTCGCGGTCACGCTCGTCGTCGGCCTCGTCACCTCGGTCTTCACCGCGATCTGGGTGACACGGCTCTTCGTCGTGTCCTGGTTCGGCCGGAAGCGGCCGAAGACGATCACGGTCTGAGGGGAGA
>WOZM01000161.1 GCA_011620265.1 Paracoccaceae bacterium | reverse complement strand
GTCGAGCGGCGGGTCGAGACCCGCCCTACGCATCTTCTCCGCTGCACGCGGGGGAGAAGGGACAATTGGTCTGACGCGGCGGGCTACAGACCGCAGCTCATCCCGAGGCCGGCGGCCACTGTTGGGCGGCGTGCAATACACGCAGGACGGTCACGGCGCGGGCATCCTCGGCATAGACGAGGATGTAGTTCGAACCCACCACCATCTCGCGCGTGCCGGGTACGCGGCCGGCGCGATATAGCCGGGGGTGCTGCGGCAAGGTGGCAGCCTTGGTTTCCACCTCGTCTTTCAGTCGTTGCGCCGCGTCAGGGTTGTCGTCGGAGATGTAGTCGATGATCGTCAAGAGGTCCAGGCGTGCGCCTTGGCGCCATTCAAGAACGGGCACGACGCTTTTTGTCGATCAGGGCCTGGGCTTCGTCCATGACCTGCGGGTGCGGAACGGGAGGGCGGGGATCGATCAAAGCCTCCTGCACCCTGGCGCGGAACCAGGCATCGTGCGCCTGCGGGTCGACGGCCAGGCCTGCGGGCAGGCCACCTTCCCTGGTCACGCGCGTGAGCAGGATGCGCACCGCATCGGACACCGTCAGGCCGACCTTGGCCAAGGCCTCGGTGGCCTGCGTCTTGAGTTGATCGTCAATGCGGACATGGAGCATCGAAGTGCGGGCGGCCATAGGGGTTTCCTCGAAATCCTTGGATTCGATCAATCATGTATCTCATGAGAGATACGGTCAAGTCGCCTGGAGGCTGGGGTTGGTGGCCGGTCTTGCATCTGCCCTCGCGGCGGGCAGGGCGGTCCCCGCCGCAAGCCAAAAGCCCCCCTCATCTGCCCTGCGGGCATCTTCAATCCCCCGCACGCGGGGGAGAAGGGGCGAGGGAGGTTCACATCGGGCGGTGGGTCGAGCGGCGGGTCGGGCGGGGTCGAGCGGCGGGTCGAGACCCGCCCTACGGCATCTTCTCCCCCGCACGCGGGGGAGAAGGGGCGTCCCCGCCGCGTCGCATCTGGGGCGATCGCGGCGGGGGCGCCGCTCCTACGGGGGTGCGCGGTGCTGGCGGCTGGATTGCGCTGGTGGTCCGGGTGGACTAGGGTTGGTGGACTTAGTCATGATCGGTCGCCATGAAAAGCTTCAACATCCATTACGCCAAGACGCATTTTTCCGCGCTGATCGCCCAGGCCTCGCAAGGGACGGCCTTTGTCATCGCCAAGGCGGGCAAGCCGGTGGCCAAGGTGGTCCCCTTCGATGCACCCGAGCCGAAGCCGACAAGGCGGATCGGGTTCCTGGGCGGGGCCGGTTTCAGGATCCCCTCGCAGGAAAGGTTCAATGAGATCGGAGCCGGGGACATCGAGGCCATGTTTGGCGGCGATCCATGAAATATCTGGTCGATACGCATCTGCTGCTCTGGGCTTCGGTGGGCCAGACAAGCAGCCGCAAGTCCCGTGCGGGCCTCACGGTGGAAGCGATCGCGGTCATCGAGGACCTGGACAACACGCTTTTCTTCAGTGCCGCCGCGATCTGGGAGGTTTGCATGAAGTCGGCGCTGGGAAAACCGGATTTCAACGTGGATGCCAACGTCTTGCGGCGGGCGCTGCTGGACAACGGTTACCTGGAACTGCCCATCAGCAGCGAGCACGCCGCGGCGGTCGGTGGCCTGGCGGGGCACCACGCAGATCCGTTTGACCGGATCCAGATCGCCCAGGCCACGGTCGAGGGGATCGTCCTGCTCACCGACGATGCTGCGATCGGGCAATACGCGAACCATCCGGTCCGGGTTGTCTGAGCGTCCTGCGTGGTGATCGGCGTTTATGCGGCTTGGGGCGCGATGGGCTTGACCGGTGAGTCTGAGCGGCGGGTCGAGACCCGCCCTACGCTTTTGCTCTTGTTCTTTTCAGGCGATGGCCTGGATGCCGTTCTTCTCGACCACGGTGAGCAGACGCAGCGCCGGGCCACCTGGCCTTTTGACGCCGCGCTCCCAATCCGAAACCACATTTTTGCTGACATTCATGTAGCGGGCAAAAACCGGCTGTGACAGGTGTTCGCGCTCGCGCAGGGCGCGGATGCGTTCCGGTGGCATGGGTTGCACGGGGGCCAGGCACCCCTCGTCGAATTCGCGCATGGTCTGCTTGTCCACTGCGCCTGCCTCGTGCAGCGCCTCCATCGTTTCATGGATGGCGGCGAAGGCTTCACTCCGATATTTCTTCACCATTTCTTTTGACCTCCGAGAACTGGCCCTTGGCGATCAACTCCGCCAGTTGGGCATCTGACAATCCAAGCACGTGGGTCGCCGCCTTCTTGAACATCGCTGCTTCGTCAGCGTCGATGTCGGCACGGTCGCTCTTGGCGAAGCCATAGACGAAGAACGCGCGTTCGCTCGTGCGGTACAGGACGATGGTGCGAAAGCCGCCCGACTTGCCTTGCCCCGGCCTTGCCAGGCGCTGCTTGATGACGCCGCCGCCCAGGTCGGCGTCGATGCGCCCGCGTTCGGCGCGGTCGATGGCATCCAGCATCGCCCGGTTCGTAATCCGTTGCTTGCGGGCGAATCGCTCGAACCAACCGTTCTTGAAGACTTTCATGCGGCCATCCCTGGACCAAGGCCATGTCACACTTAGCGTGACATGGGAGGGGCGGAAGAGCAAGCGGAAAATGCCTTGATGGCGTGGTCGCCCGCGCGCGCGCGAAGACATCGGCGGCCGTGCGGTGGGGCGTGGAAGGGGCGGTGGGGATCGGCCGGGGACGCATTTCCGTCCGGCGTGGGCGGCGGGTCGAGACCGGAGCGGCGGGTCGAGACGAGCGGCGGGTCGAGACGAGCGGCGGGTCGAGACGAGCGGCGGGTCGAGACCCGCCCTACGATATCAATGGGGGATATCTCACGTTCCCGTGGCGGATGTGGGCGTGGAAGGGGTGGTGGGGATCGGCCGGGGACGCGTTTCCGTCCGGCGTGGGTGGCGGGTCGAGATCCGAGTGGCGCGTCGAGACCCGCCCTACGGTTTCGCTCTTGTTCTTTTCAGGCGATGGCCTGGATGCCGTTCTTCTCGACCACGGTGAG
>WOZM01000257.1 GCA_011620265.1 Paracoccaceae bacterium | reverse complement strand
TGCCTGGAGCGGGTGGCGCCGCCGACGGCGCGGTTGTGCTCGGGGCTGCGATAGGCGGAGCGGACGATCAGCGGCTTGCCGAGGCGGTTGCGCAGGGACTGCAGCCTGTCCATCGCCTCGGTGTTGATCCTGATCGCGCCGGTGCCGCGGCAGGCGATCTCGGCGGGCGAGAAGCTGGGCCAGCGCCAGGCGCTCTCGGGCAGGTCACGGAAATGGGCATAGGTCGTGGTCGGCATGTCTCTCTCCTGGAAATGCAAGACCCGCCCCGCGCGCGGCAATGCCACGCATGCATTGGCATCGGGCGGGCATTGCGCACCCGGGGCGGTGGCGGGGGGTGGGGCGGCAGGCTGCCTGGTTCGTCAGTCGGTGCGGCGTGCGACCGCCGCTCAGCCGCCTGAGCCGATCCTGCTTCGAAGCTCCTCGTTCTCCTTCTTCAACGCCTCGAGCTGGCTCGTGAGAAGGTCGATGAAGGTTCTTGCGTCAATCAGCTGGACGGCCATCGAGCCGACTTGCAGCGCGACATGATTCTTGAACTGCTGTTCCATGTCCATTTCCATCACACGATCATCAACGATGTTCCGCTACGATAGACGGTGCCGACTGGCAGTCCGTCCGGGGATGTCGGAATGTTCGGCATGAACAGGGATCCGTCCGATCTGATACGGAACACGTTCACGCTCGTGCCGCCGACATTCGAGAAGATATCCAGCACGCCAGCGCTCGCAGTGGCCGAGTTTCTGTCCCACCTCGCATAGCCGTCCTTGCTGAACGCGAAGCCGAAGCCCGATCCGAACGCGGACTTCGCCACGAGGAATTCTCCGAGACGGGTGAAGGCGCCCCTGTAGGTTTCAACGGTCCGGAATTGCAAATCCCTGTCGCCGGCGGCCCCGACCCTGACATTGGCGGATACCTGGTCGTAATAGAACTGTCCGACGAGGCTTCCGTCATTCACCAGATCGATCGCTGCGTTGTATCCGGCCGAGGAAAGCACCTGGAAAGTCGCGGCGCCGCCATCGAGATCGTGGACGACCTGCACCCTGGAGCCTTCCGCCGCGCCGATGCGCAGGTCGCCTGTTCCGTAAATGTGGCGACCGGCTTCTCCGAACCTGATCCCGTATTGCGGGTGATGGTTCACACCCCACGAGCCACAATTGAGGCCGACCGTCCCGTCAATGCCCGCTCCGTGAAAGCAGTTCCCCTCGATGACAAGCGCGTTCCAGTAGCCGAAGCGTCCGGATATTTTGCCGGCCCCGTCGATATTGACCCCGGAATGCGCCGGGCTGCCGGTGCTGGACGAGCGGACATGCAGGCCGGTGGACCATTTCGGGCCGAGTTCGTCGCTGGGCAACTGGCCCGCGACGTTCTGGTAGATGTGGACCTCGCCCCCCATCACGCCGCCGTTCTCGGTGCTCTCCTGATAGGCCGACCCCCAAATTCCGGCGGCGTCCCCAATTCCGCCCGACACATTCTTCTTGCGGGCGCGCCCGGACACCGCGATCACATCATTGTCGCCGGATGCCGCGTTCAGCGCGTAGGCCATGATCGAATGCGTGAACGCATTGTTGTCCGGAGCGCCGCCGGTCTGCTCATGCTGCACGTAGAGTCCAACCGGAGCAGAGCCGCCGGCCGCACCAGCGAAGTCGAGCGCCAGCGGCCCGGTCGCGGCGTAGGACGAGCTGATGGCAATGACCGGATCGATGCCGGAGGACGCCGCCTTGTATTGCGCGCCGTCGATGCTGCTGCTCGCGGTCTTGCCCCACGGCGGGGAAAACTCGCTCACCACTTCCGCACCGGACATCGACGACAGGAGCGCGGCCAGGCTGGACGCGCCGATGCGGACGGTGTTGCCCTGGTAGTTGCCAAGCAGCTCGTCCACGAGGTCGGACGAGGCAATGTTCGTGGTCTTGATACCGGCTTCCAAATCGGCCTCCTATGGGATGGTGACGGTGAAGGGCCCCGAGATCTGGCCAGGCCAGCCCTCCGAGGTCTGCGGTTCGAGGTGATACTCGAAGGTTCCGATCGGCAGGCAGCGCTCGGTCTCGGCGAAGAGCACGACGTCATCGACGCTGCCGTCGAAATCGGTGCTCGCCAGCAGCGCGAAGGCGGCATTGCCTGCCGCGGCCTGGATGCGGCCCGATGCGAGGCCACCCGCCGCGATGGCGGCGCCATCCTGATCGCTGCCGCCGGAAAGGCGCGGGGTCAGGGTGCCGGCGCTGCGGCCCGCCACCACCGCCTGCCAGCGATACCAGGTCCCGGCGGTCAGCGCCGCAGCCTGCGAGAGCGCGCCGGCAAGGCCCGGCGCATGGCTGGCGACGCCTGCCGCAATGGTCCAGCCATCGCCGGTTGTCCATGGCGAGCCGATCCCGAAGGACGGCTCCGCCAGCAGATTGACCCGGGTCGCATCGCCGTCCACATGCTCGGCCGAGGACCGCGGGGTCACCGGCCATGGCTCGCCGGCCTGATGCAGGGCGCGGTCCAGTGTTGCCCCTGCCGGCACGCGGTAGAGCTGGACCTGCGCCAGCCTGTCGTCGTTCGGGACCGAGAGGATGACCCGGACATGGCCAGGCCCCGGCGTGATGGCGACGGCGCTGTCCGGGATGGCGCCAGGAAGCAGTTCGTCCATGCCGATGCCGATGCTGCGCTCCCCGGCCGCCGGCCCCTCGGTGCCGTCGATGGCGACGGCATGGGCGCGCAGGGTGACGGTGTCGCCGGCGTCGAACTCCGGGCTGGAGATCACCACGGCCGCGCCGGAAGATGCGGAGATGGAATTCCACGGCGCCGCTCCGCTCATGCGCCATTCGACACGCCAGCTGTTCAGAATGGCGAAGTCTTCCGGCGCCGGCTTGATCTCGACCGTGACCGTGTAGGTATAGCCGGTGATCGGGCCCCATTCATATGCTCCGCCCTCGACCCGGATCAGTTCCTGGATGGGATGCGCATCGGAGCGGATCGAGACATAGACAGGGGCCAGCGGCGTCACCGACCCACCCAGCACCGTGCCGACCCGGCCCGACCAGTCGGGCGGCACCTCGGCATCGGTCAGC
>WOZM01000085.1 GCA_011620265.1 Paracoccaceae bacterium | reverse complement strand
GTCAAAATGGAGAGGCCGTCGTGTCCGAAAAAGTTCTTGCTGCCGTCCGCACGGCGCCCCTGACCACCGAGTTCCAGGAATTCGACATGCCCGACATCCCGGATGACGCGGCGCTTCTGAAAGTCGAGGTCGCCGGCATCTGCGGCACGGATGTCAAGTTTTACAACAAGCCCCCGATCAGCGATCCGGTCATCATGGGGCACGAGAACATAGGCTACATCGCCAAGGCCGGGAAGACGTTCCAGAAACGCCGCGGCCTGAAGGAAGGCGACCTGGTCTTTGCCGAGCACTACGTCGGCTGCATGAACTGCGAGCATTGCCATCGCGGCGACTACCGGCTCTGCTATGCCACCGACTGGCGCAAGAACCCCGAGGGCCTGCGCTTCGGCTATACCAGCGCCAAGCGGGCGCCGCACCTGTTCGGCGGCTTCGCGCAATACATGTACCTTCCCTGGAACGCGGTGCTGCACAAGGTACCCGACGGGCTGTCGCCCGAGTTGGCCGGCGTCGTCACGCCGATGGCCAACGGCATCCAGTGGGCGCTGTTCGACTGCGGCGTCGGCTATGACAGCACCGTGCTGGTGCAGGGCCCGGGCCAGCAGGGTCTCAGCCAGGTTGTGGCCTGCCGTCAGGCCGGCGCCTCGCTCATCATCGTGACCGGCACCTCCAAGGATAGCGCTCGGCTTGACGCCGCCAAAAAGCTTGGCGCCGATCACGTCATTATCGTCGACGAGGAAGACCCGGTCGAGCGCATCCGCGAGATCACCGGCGGCGACGGCGTCGACGTGGCGCTCGATTGCACCGCCGGTGCCGGCACCGTGCCGACGCTGATGGGCATCGAGGCGCTCAAGCGCAAGGGCGGCACGCTGTTGATCCAGGGCGAAGGCCTGGCCGAGTTCCCGAACTTCCCCTTCGGCAAGCTGGCCAACAAGTACATCACCGTTAAGGCCGCGCGCGGGCACAACTTCGAAAGCTGCGAACTGGCGCTCAAGCAACTGAATTCCGACCGCTTCCCGCTCGAAATCATCACCACGCACCGGTTCGGCCTTCAGGACACCGACAAGGCGATCAGGGCGGTGGGCGGCAGCGGCGACGTGATCCACGTCTCGCTGATGCCTTGGCTCTGAGAGATGACGGCGAAGGACGGGACCGCCGCCCGTGTCCCCGTCACGGTGCTGACGGGGTTTCTCGGGGCGGGCAAGACAACGCTGCTCAACCGGCTCCTGTCTTCTCCCGAGGCTGACGGATGCGCGGTGATCGTCAACGAGTTCGGTGACGTCGGCATCGACGGCGCGCTGATCGAGAAGACCGACGAAGAGCTGATCGAACTGAACAGCGGCTGCGTGTGCTGCGTGCTGCGTGGCGATCTCATCCGCAGCGTTCGCGCGCTGTTGCGCGCGCGCCCCGAGTTGCGCGGCATCTTCGTCGAGACCACCGGGCTCGCCCATCCGGGCCCGGTGATTCAGACCTTTCTTGTCGATCCGGTGATCGCGGGGCGCTGCCGTCTCAACACCGTGGTAACGGTGACCGACTGCATAAGCCTCGAGGACAGGCTTGCCGACTGCCCCGAGACCGCCGACCAGATCGCTGTCGCGAATCTGGTGCTGCTCAACAAAGTCTCGGACTGCGTCGAGGGCCGCGTCGCCGAGGCCGAGGCGCGGATCGCCGCGATCAACCCGCAGGCTGTCGTGGTCCGCACCGACCGCTGCGAGATCGCGGTTGCCGACATCTTGTCGCGCGACGATTTTGAGGCCGCCGCCATCGCGGGCGAACTCACCGCCTTGTCCGAGTTGGAACCGGAGCACGGTCACGGCCACGACCGTCACGACCACGATCACCACGGTCATGCGCATGGCACCGGCATTGTCAGCGTGTTCTGCGATAGCGCGCAGCCGCTCGACCGCGACCGGGTCGAGACCTGGCTTGAGGATCTGCTGGCCAGCCGGGGCGCCGACATTCTGCGCGTCAAGGGGATCCTGCATCTTGCGACGGATCCCGACCCCTTCGTCCTGCACGGGGTCAATATGACCATCGAAGGCGATTTCGCGCACCTGCGCGGCCGCGCACCGGACGGGCGCAGCCGGATGGTCTTCATCGGACGGCATCTGGATGCCGCCGAGCTTCAATCGCAATTCGCGGCCTGCGCGGCCTGACCGGGAGACAATTATGGGCATCGTCGTCACAAACATCAAACGCGCCGAACGGGACGCCGCGGATGCGCTCGGAAAATACGGCGTCGCCACCGTCCACGAGGCGCAGGGCCGCACCGGCCTGATGTCTCCCCGGATTCGCCCGATCTATCGCGGCGCCAGGATCGGCGGCACCGCCGTCACTGCGCTGGCCACGCCTGGCGACAACTGGATGATCCACGTGGCCGCCGAGCAGTGCCAGCCCGGCGACATCCTGGTGGTCAGCCCGACCTCGCCGTCGGAATCGGGCTTTTTTGGAGACCTGCTGGGCACACTCCTGATGGCGCGCGGGGTGCGCGGCCTTGTCATCGACGGCGGCTGCCGCGACATCGCCGACCTTCAGGCGATGGGCTTTCCGGTCTGGTCGCGCTGCATCTCGGCGCATGGCACCGTCAAGGAAACTGTCGGCGACGTGAACATCCCCATCTCCTGCGGCGACGCGCTGGTCAACCCGGGAGACGTGATCGTGGCGGACGACGACGGCGTCGTCGTGGTGTCCCGCCTGCGGGCCGCCGAGGTGATCGAGAAATCCCAGGCCCGCGAAGACCGCGAGGCCGAAATCCGCAGGCGCTATGCCGCAGGCGAACTGGGGCTCGACATCAACAACATGCGCCCGAAGCTCGCCGAGCGCGGCCTGCGCTATGTCGACCAGGCCGACCTAGACCAGTAAGCGCGCCAACAGAAGGAAACCAGCCATGATCATCGACTGCCACGGGCACTATACCACCGCACCATCCAAGCTGTGGGATTACCGCACCACCCAGATCGCCCATTTCGAGGATCCGTCCAAGCCCGCCGCCAGCCTGGCCGACATCAGCGACGACGAGATGGAGCAGGTCTTCAACCTCGGGCTCGGGATGCT
>WOZM01000133.1 GCA_011620265.1 Paracoccaceae bacterium | reverse complement strand
CCGACCGATCAACCGACGAGACCCTTTCCGGGGCATGACCATCCCCGGCCCTGAGAGGACGATCCCGACATGCCCCATTTCCTCCACCTCACCCCCTCCGCCGCCACCCCCGAAACCGGCCGCCCCGCGCCCGAAAAGGTGATCTCGGGCGACCCGGTCCATACCACCTGGAACGTCGAGGAGCACGACGGGCTCTATTGCGGCATATGGGAATCGACCCCGGGCAAGTGGCGGATCGCTTACGACGAATGGGAATACTGCCGGATCCTCGAAGGCCGCTCGGTCATCACCGACGCGAACGGGGCCGAACACGTGCTCGGCCCCGGTGACAGTTTCATCCTGCGGCCGGGGTTTTCCGGCACCTGGGAGGTGATCGAGACGACGCGGAAGGACTACGTCATCCGCCTCTGAGCCGGCCTCAGGCTCAGTTGATCTGCTCGAAGACGCCCGTCGTGTCGGTCGCGGCCGCGGTGGCGGGATCGGTCGCGGCGGCCGAATCCGCCGCGGTCACACCGACCGCCGGCACGAATTTCGGCCAGGGAATGTTGCCTGCCGCGATCTGCGCCTGCACGTCCTCGGGCAGCGAGGCGATGGGCACCATCAACCCGTGCGCGTTCTCCACCATCGGATCCTCGGCGATCGCCGATTCTGCGGCGTCGCGGACATGGACGCGGGTGCCCGTCGGCACCTTCTCGAAGAGGTCGAGGATATCCTGGTTGAAAAGCCGGATGCAGCCGGCCGAGGTCGCGCGCCCGATGGTCGAGGCGTTGTTGGTGCCGTGGATGCGGTAGTAGGTATCGCGCCCGCCCCGGTAGAGGTAAAGCGCCCGCGCGCCGAGCGGATTGTCGAGCCCGCCCGGCATGCCGCCGGCCAGGGGTCCGTAGACGTCGGGCTCGCGCCGGATCATGTTCTTCGTCGGCGTCCAGCTCGGCCAGGCCTGCTTGCGCCCCACGACCGCGTCGCCGGAAAAGCCGTAGCCCTCGCGCCCGACCGCGATGCCGTAGCGCGTCGCCCTGCCGCCCTCATGAATGTGGTAGAGGACCCGCGCATAGGGATCGACGACGATGGTGCCAGGCGCGTCCGGGCCGAAATAGTAGACCTCGGTGCGCGGGTTCTGCCCGGTCAGATAGCCCGCCGCGACAGCGGGGATCAGCACGTCGGCATCCTGCACGGCCTGGTAGCGCGCCACCACTTCGGGCTGGACCACGACCGGCGCGACACCGGTCGCCGGATCGACGCGCGACTGCGGGCCGGGGGCGGCGCAGGCCGCGAGCGAAACCAGCGCCAGAAGGGCGCAGACATGCGTCGCGCCGAGGCGCCGGAAAACTCCTGGGATGACTGTCATGGCAGCTTGTATGTCCGTTTCCTGTTGTCCTGTCGCCGCACGGAAACCGGCCCGGAATCGCACCGGACGCGGGCAAGCGCGGCATCGCCCTCCATGTCCACCCCTTCCGGGACCGACCGTCAAGGCCCGGACGGCGAATTTCCCCGCGCCGGGGCGCGGCGGCCACATTTCCCTGGCCGCGCCGGTCTGGGCGACGTTGTTCCCGGGGCCCGCGCGGCGGGCGGTTTCGTCACCACCGGCAATGCGCGACACCGCATGGACGACCCCCCGGGACGCGGCCGGGATGGCCCGCCCCCGCCGGGACGGGCCGGATCGCACTCAGCCGACGGTGTTGAACTCCGGCCCGCAGGGATACCTGGTGATGTCCTCGTTGCCCGCCTCGGTGATGACGAGGATGTCGTGCTCGCGGTAGCCTCCCGCGCCGGGCTGGCCCTCGGGGATCGTCAGCATCGGCTCCATCGAGATCACCATGCCGGGCTCCAGCACCGTGTCGATATCCTCGCGCAGCTCCAGCCCCGCCTCGCGGCCGTAGTAATGCGAGAGGACGCCGAACGAATGGCCATAGCCGAAGGTGCGGTACTGCAGGATCTGCCGCTCCTCGAAGAAATCGTTGATCTTCGCCGTGACCTCGGCGCAGCTTGCGCCCGGCTTCAGAAGGCTCATCCCGTATTCGTGGGCGGCGACGTTCGCCTCCCAGATCTCAAGGCTCGCCTTGTCGACCTCGCGCACGAACATCGTCCGTTCCAGCGCGGTATAGTAGCCCGAGATCATCGGGAAGGTGTTGAGGCTGAGGATATCGCCCACCTGCAACTCGCGCGCCGTCACCGGGTTGTGGGCGCCGTCGGTGTTGATCCCCGACTGGAACCAGACCCAGCTGTCGCGGTACTCGGCTTCAGGGAAGCGCCTGGCGATCTCCAGTTCCATCGCGTCGCGCCCCGCCATCGCCACGTCGATCTCGCGCACGCCGGCCTTCACCGCCTCGCGGATCGCATAGCCGCCAACATCGGCGACATTCGCGCCATGCGTGATCAGCGCGATCTCGGCCGCCGACTTGTGCATCCGCTGCTTCATCGTCGCGGGGGCAATGTCGACCAGTGATGCGGGGGTCAGGAAGTTCTGCATCTTCCCGGACTGTATCAGCGTCAGATGATCGCCCTCATAGCCGATGACGCGGCCCGGCCCGGTCACCGACAGGATCGCCCGCCAGTAGTTGTCGCGCTGCCAGTCGGTATAGGTGATGTTGTCACCATGGCTCCGCCGCCAGGGCTGGCCCGCGTCGATCCCGGCCGAGATCGTCACATCCTCGGTGGCCGTGACGACCAGCGCATAGGGCCGCCCGAACGAGCAATAGAGAAACCCCGAATAATAGGCGATGTTGTGCATCGAGGTCAGGACGACCGCCTCCACCCCCGTCGCATCCATGATCGTGCGCAGGCCGCCAAGCCGCTGCTCGTATTCCGACGCGGCGAAGGGAAGGACCTTTTCGCCCTGATGAAACCGGTACTGCTGCGGACGTTCCATGTCTCAGACCTCACGCTTGGGGTCCGGACCTGCGTAGCGGAACCCCGAAAGGTCCCGGCGTACAGGACTGCGGCGGCCCGATCGAAGGGTCCGCAAGCATCGGGGCTGCTGCCCCTGCGGCGACGCCATCGCCACGGGCTCGGGGAGGGTTGTAGCGGGCGGCGGGAGGGGTGGCTAGCCGGAAAGCGACATAAGAG
>WOZM01000079.1 GCA_011620265.1 Paracoccaceae bacterium | reverse complement strand
GAATTCGAACGAAAAAGGTTTGAATTCTGATACAAGGCAAACCCGAAACGCTATGATCCGGCAGGACCGGCGCGCGCGATCCGCGCCGTCATGCCAGAAGCGTCGCCATCCGCCGCATCGCCAGCACATAGCCCTCGACCCCGCAGCCGGCGATCACGCCGTCGGCGCGGGCCGAGACATAGGAGTGGTGGCGGAACGCCTCGCGCTTGTGGATGTTCGAGATATGGACCTCGATCACCGGGCCGTCGAAGGCGTTCAGCGCGTCGAGGACGGCGATGGAGGTATGCGACAAAGCGGCGGGGTTGATGATGATCCCGGCGGCTTTATCGCGGGCCTCGTGAATCCAGTCGACGATCTGGCCCTCGTGGTTCGATTGCATCAGCGTCGAGGTCAGACCGCCCTCGGCCGCGACGGCGGCGCAGCGCGCCTCGACATCGGCGAGCGTGTCGTGGCCGTAAATCCCGGGCTGGCGTTTGCCGAGGAGGTTCAGATTGGGGCCGTTCAGGATGTAGATGAGCTTGGTCATGTCGGGTCCTCGGAGTGGCGGAAAAGCGGGTTGGGGTGGACGGTCATGCCGGCAGGTCCGGCGGCTGTCCGATTCTTGCGGAAAGGTCGCGCCCGGTGCGTTCGGCATGGCCGCGCAGAAGCGCGCGGGCAGCATCGGCGTCGCGGCGCACCGCGGCGGCCTCGGCGATCGCCGCATGTTCGGCCGCCATGTCGCGGTCCGCACCGGGCCCGGTGCCATGAAGCCGCAGGTAGCGAAGGTTGAGGTCATGAAGGGTTTGGCAAAAGCCGATCAGCACCGGCATCCCGCAGCCTTCGATCAGGGCGAGGTGAAAGGCCGAATGGGCCGCTTCCCGGACATCGCCCGTGGCCGCGGGATCGCGGGTCACGCGGTTCAGCCGGTGCAGCGCGCCCAGGACGGCGCTTTCCCAGTCGATCCCGGCCCGTTCGACCGCGTAGCCGAGTGCCAGGCCCTCCAGGTCCGCCCTGAGTCGCGTCACTTCGGCGAGGTTCTCGGCCGAGACCGGCGCGATCCGGAAGCCGCGCTGATCCTCGGATTCGACCAGCCCGACCGTCGCCAGCCGCGAAATCGCCTCGCGCAGAGGGCTGAGCGAGACGCCGAAATGCGCCCGCATCCGGTCGAGATTGACCTTCTCGCCGGGCGCCAGATCGCCGCGCAGGATCGACAGGCGCAACTCTTCGGCGACGCGGCTTGCGCGCGTCGCCTTCACCGGCCTCGTCTCTGATCCCGCCCGCGGCATGGGTGATCTCCGTTTGTTACACGATAGTGCCATTAATCGATTTTATGCAAGATGCTATGACATGATGGACTTGATCATGCGGAGCATGCAGTATCGGCGCCACAACGGAGAAGACCATGCATCGGCAGAGCGATACCGGGCTCGTCGGCCACGACGTCTACGAGGCGATCCGCCGCCACATCATCTTCGGCCGCCTCGAAGCGGGGTCGCGGCTCAGGCTGGAGCGGATGAAGGCCGACTATGGCGCCAGCGTCTCGACAATCCGCGAGGCGTTGAGCCGGCTGACAAGCGAAGGCCTGGTCGAGGCCGAGGGTCAGCGCGGCTTCTCCGTGGCGCCGATGTCGGACGAGAACCTGCGCGAGATCGCCGATCTGCGGATCCTCCTGGAAAGCCATGCGCTCGCGCTCTCGATCGGGGCAGGCGACACCGAATGGGAAGGCGCGATCGTCTCGGCCCATCACAAGTTGCACCGGATGGAAGAACGGATGGAGGCGGGCGATACCTCGGCGCGCGAGACCTGGAAGCAATATGACTGGGAATTCCACCAGGCGCTGATCCTCGCCTGCGGGTCGAAGGCCCTGCTGGAGGCGCACGGCACGGTCTTCGACAAGTACCTGCGCTATCAGATGCGGCGGTTGACCTATCGCGGCGAAACGGCGGCGGCGGAGCATCGCGGCCTTCTTGCCGCGGCGCTCGACCGCGACACCGGCCGCGCGCAGGCGATCCTGCGCGCCCATATCGAGGGCGGCGTCGCCGAAAGCCTGCGCCAGCCGGAGGAGTAGCGTTTCCGCGCGGGTGGAGGCTGTCTCCGGGTCATGCGCCTGAAAATAATCGATTAAGATAGGAGTGTATGATGAAACTCCCAATCAACAACAAAAGCGGATTCATTGGTTGAGATGAATCCGATTCCCCGTATTCTGGGCGCCGGTCAACCGCCCGCGGAGGTCGGGCGGAGCTCATGGGAGGAATATATGTTCGCATCCTTAACGCGCCGGATGGCGCTGACGATGGCGGCCGCGACGGTGATTGCCGTCGGCGCCGGGCCTGCCGCGGCGCAGGACAAGATCAAGCTCCGGCTCTCGGCGGTGCAGTCGGAGACCGATCAGCGCTCCGTCGCCATCCTGGAAAAGTTCGCGCCGATGGTCGCGGACTTCGCCGAGTTCGAGCCGCACTGGAACGGCACGCTGTTCCAGCAGGGGACGGAGCTTGAGGCCATCGCCTCGGGCGATCTGGAAATGGCGATCACCTCGGCGCAGGAGCTTGCGACCTTCATACCCGAATTCTCGATCTTCACCGCCGGCTATGTCCATCAGGACGCCGCCCATCAGGTCGCGGTCTTCAACGATCCGCTGATGGACCCGTTCAAGCGGAGGGTCGAGGACGAGCTGGGCGCCAAGCTCCTCTCGGTCATGTATCTCGGCCGGCGGCAGGTGAACCTGAGGATGCCGAAATCCGAACGCACCGTGATGACGCCCGCCGATCTGGCCGGGGTGAACCTGCGGATGCCCGGCACCGATGCCTGGCAGTTCCTCGGCAAGGCGCTCGGCGCCAATCCGACGCCGATGGCCTTCACCGAGGTCTATACCGCGCTGCAGACCGGCGCGGTGGACGGGCAGGACAACCCCTTGCCGACCGTGGTCGACGCGAAGTTCTACGAGGTGACGAAGCAGATCATCCTGACCTCGCACCTCGTCGATCTCAACTACATCGCGCTGTCGAAGGCCGCCTGGGACGCGATGACGCCCGAACAGCAGGCGACGGTCCAGGCCGCCGCCGACGCAACCGCCGATTTCGGCCGCCAGAACCAGCTTCAGAAGGAAGAGGAACTCGTCTCCTTCCTCGAGGAGCAGGGGCTCGAGATATACGAGCCCGACGTCGCGGCCTTCCGGACGGCGGTGCAGTCGGCCTATCTCGGCTCTGACTTCGCCAAGGACTGGCCGGACGGGGTGCTCGAAAAGATCAACGCGCTCGGCAACTGACCCGGCGGCGGGAGGGCGCGGCGATGGAGCGCATCCTGAAATCCCTCTCCCGCGTCACCGAAAGCGTGGCGGCCCTGATGATGGCCGCCATGTTCGCTACCTTCATCCTGCAGATCGCGGTCCGCTATGTCGTCGGATCGGAGTGGTTCGCCGCCCGGCTCGGCCATGTCATCGACGCCTCGCCCTTCGGCTGGACGCTGGAATTCTGCCTCGTCCTGTGGCTCTGGATCGTCTTCTGGGGCAATGCCTTCATCGTCCGCGACCGTGACCACGTGACTTTCGACATAATCTATTTCTGGGTTCGGCCCGGCATCCGCAAATGGTTCGCGATCCTCGGCGCGGCGGCCATCGCGGCAGCCCTCCTGCTGTCGATCGGGCCGAGTTACGAGAAGATGCGCATCCTCAGGATCAAATCCTCGGCCACGCTGCCGGTGAAGATGCTGCCGATCTACTCGGTCTACTTCCTCTTCCTTGCGGTTGTCGGGCTGCGTTACCTCTTTCGCGCCGCCGATGTCTGGCGCAACGGACTGCCCGAGGAACCCCACCACCATCTGGACGTGACCGACGAATGAGCGTGGAGCTTCTCCTCTGCGTCGGTTCGCTGTTCCTCCTCGCCGGGATCGGTGTGCCGGTGGCCTATGCGATCCTCGTCGCCTCGATGGTCTATGTCGGCGCGGCGGGCCAGGGCATCGGCATCGTCGGCAAGAATCTTCTCGACGGGATCTATCAAAGCTTCCTGCTGCTCGCCGTGCCGCTCTTCATCGTTGCCGCGAACATCATGAATGCCGGCACGATCACCGACCGGCTCCTGGGTTTCTGCGTGGCGACCGTGGGACGGTTCAAGGGCGGCATGGGCCATGTGAACGTCATGGCCTCGCTGATCTTTTCCGGCATGTCGGGGTCGGCCGTCGCGGATGCCGCCGGAATCGGCAGGATCATCATCGACATGATGCGCAAGGACGGGCGCTATCCTGCGGGCTATGCCGCCGCGATCACCGCGGCTTCGGCCACGATCGGCCCGATCATCCCGCCCTCGATCCCGATGGTGCTCTACGCGCTCGTCTCGAACGCCTCCATCGGCTACCTCTTCCTTGGCGGCATCCTTCCGGGCCTCCTGATGGGGGCGGTGCTGATGGGCATGAACACCTGGTTGTCGCACCGGCGCGGCTTCGCGGTGGAAGAGCCGGTGCCGCTCCGCGATCTGCCGCGCCGGACCGCCAATGCGTTCCCCGCGCTCCTGATGCCGGCGATCCTGCTTTACGGGATCTACGGCGGCGTCACCACGCCGACCGAGGCCGCCGCCGTCGCCGCCTTCTACGCGCTGATCCTCGCCGGCCTCTTCTACCGCGCGCTCAGCCTCTCCGCGCTCTACCGCATCTTCGTCGAAAGCGCCCGGTCCTCCGCCGCCGTCGGCCTCGTCATCGGTGGGGCGCTGATCCTCAACTATATCGTCGCGTCCGAGAACATCCCCGCGCTCCTCGCCGGCCGCCTCGTCGCCATCGACATATCGCCGCTTGCCTTCCTTCTGGCCGTGAACCTCATCTTCCTCGTGCTTGGCTGCTTTCTGGATGCCACCACGATCATTCTCGTCATCATCCCGCTCTTCCTGCCGACCTGCCGAGGGCTTGGGATCGACCTCGTGCATTTCGGCGTTGTCGCGGTCGTCAACTGCATGATCGGACTGATCACGCCGCCTTACGGGATCCTTCTCTTCGTCATCAACGCGGTGACCGGAATCTCGCTTCGCGAGATCATCGCCGAGGTCTGGCCGTTCCTCGTCGTCCTTGTCGCAGCCCTTCTCGCGATGATCCTCTTTCCCGGCATCGTCCTCTTCCTGCCGCGCCTCATGGGGTACGAGGGTTGATCCGCCTCGCACTCATCGGCGACAACATCCGCGCCTCGCGTTCGCCCGACCTGCATCGCGCCTGCGCGAAGATCGCGGGGATCGACCTGCGCTACGACCTGCTGATCCCGCCCGCCCTGGGGATGGAATTCGACGCGGTCTTCGCCGAGGCGGCGCGGAGCTGCGACGGCATCAACGTGACGCTGCCCTACAAGGAGCGGGTGGTGCCGAAGGTCCAGGTGCACGATCCGGCCGTCGCCCGGATCGGCGCGGTCAACACCGTGGTCTTCGGGCCGGAGGGGCCGCGCGGCTACAATACCGACTATTCCGGCTTCATCGCCGCCTATCGCGCCGCCTTCGGCGCATTGGCACCGGGCCATGCGGTGATTATCGGCGCTGGCGGCGTCGGCAAGGCGGTTGCCTTCGGCCTCGTCGCCCTCGCTGCGACGCGGATCACCGTGATCGACGCGGACAACGCCAGGGCCGCCGCACTCGCCCGCGCGGTAAGCGAGTCCGGGCCGGGCGCGACGGTTGCACAGGCCGGCGATCTCGCCGCGCTGACGGGCGCGGACGGCGTGATCAACTGCACACCGCTCGGGATGCACGGCTATTCCGGCTCGCCGGTGCCCGAGGGGCTTTTCCCGAAAGGCGTCTGGGCCTTCGACGCGGTCTATACCCCGACAGATACCCCGTTCCGTGCTCAGGCGCTTGCGGCGGGCGCACGGTTCCTCTCGGGGTGGGAGCTCTTCTTCCATCAGGGGATCGACGCGTTCGAGATCTTCACCGGCCGGCGGCCGGGCGACCTCGGGCGGCTCCGCGCGATGCTGGGCGGCCCCGATCCTTCGCCTGTGCCGCCGGAACCGGGCTCGCCCCCGTCGCGTCAGGCAGGCTCTGCCGGCGCGAAGGACCGATAGGTCAGGGTCTCGTCCGATCCGGCGGCGAAGGCGTCGGCCTTGGCGCGGAGCTCGGCGTGCCGGGGCGACCTTGCGCAGACCGGGTCGGTCGCGCCGGCATCGCCCGCGAGCGCCAGCGCCTGGCAGCGGCATCCGCCGTGGTCGATCTGCTTGCGGTCGCAGGACCGGCAGGGCTCGGGCATCCAGTCGTAGCCGCGATAGGCGTTGAAGGCTGCGCCGTTGTACCAGATCTCGCGAAGCGGGCGGTCGCGCACCGAGTCGAAGCTCAGATGCGGGATCGTCTGGGCGGCGTGGCAGGGCAGCACCGTGCCGTCCGGCGCGATGTTGAGCCCGGTCGAGCCCCAGCCGCCCATGCAGGATTTCGGGAAGTCCTCGTGATAGTCGGCCGGGACGAAGTCGATGACGAGCGTGCCGAGAAGACGCTTGCGGGCCTCCTCGACGATGCGCCTGGCTTCTTCGGCCTGCGCGCGCGTCGGCATCAGCGCGGCGCGGTTCTGCATCGCCCAGCCGTGGAACTGCACGATCGCCACCTCGATCCGCCGCGCCCCCATGCGAACCGCCATGTCGAGCGCCTCGGGCAACTGGTGCAGGTTCTGGCGGTGGACGACGGCATTCAGCGTCAGCGGAAAGCCGATCTCGGCGATCCACCCGGCGACCTGCATCTTGCGGTCGAACCCGCCCCGGTAGCCGCCGATCCGGTCCGCCATCGCGGCATCGGTGCCTTGCAGCGAAAGCTGAACGTGGTCGAGCCCCGCTTCGTCCAGCGCCCTCAGCCGCCGCTCGGTCAGGCCGATTCCGGACGTGATGAGGTTGGTGTAGAGCCCCGCCCCCCGCGCGGTCGCCACCAGCTCTTCCAGATCGCGGCGCGAGGCGGGTTCGCCGCCCGAAAGATGAAGATGCAGCACCCCGAGATCGGCCGCCTGGCGGAACGCCCCGGCCCATTCCTCGGTGGAAAGCTCGGTTTCCTTCCGGGCGAGGTCCAGAGGATTGGAGCAATAGGGGCAGGACAGCGGACAGCGATGGGTCAGCTCCGCCAGCATCGCGAGGGGCGGGCGCACGGTCATTCTGTCAGCTCCAGCATGCGGCGGTTGAGAAGGCCGGTGAGAAGCCCCCGGCTGTCCTCGGCGATCCGGTCCTGTGGCGCGTCGTATTTCGCGGCAAGGGCGGCGACGATGGCACCGAAGCTGCGCGTGCCGTCGACCTCGCAGAGGACGGCATGGCCGATCGGGTCGAGGCGGATCGCCCGCTCGGGCGCGAGAAGCACCCAGGTGTCGCGGACGCGGTCGTGGTGCAGGCGCACCCCGCGCGGCAGGACCGGGACAGAGGCGGGACCGATCGTCATGACGCGGCGCGCAGAGCCAGCCCCTCGCCCGGCTGCCAGGCGCCGGGAGGGATGCGGGCGGGATCGACATAGGCCGAATGGAGCGCGTCGAGCTGCGCCCAGAGGACGTCGGTCTTGAATTCCAGCGCCGCCGCCGCCGCGTCCTGCTTTTCGTCCGTATCGGCGTGGTCGAGCACCCAGGCGAGGCCAAAGGCCACGTCCTTCGGCGCCTCCTTCAGCCGGTTGCGGAAATAGGACAGGCTGGCATCGTTGGCGAAGGCGTAGTTCTTCAAAAGCCCCTCGATCCGCTCGGCATGGATCTTCGGCGCGAAAAGCTCGGTGAGCGAGGCCGCGACGGCCTCCAGCAGGGTCTTGTCGCGGACGAAGCGGACATAGGCATCGACCGCAAAGCGCGTGGCGGGAAGGACACCTTCGGTGCTCGCCACATAATCGGGATCGAGGCCGACCGCCTCGGCCAGCCGCAGCCAGCGACGGATGCCGCCTTCGTTCTCCGCCGTGCCGTCGTGATCCTCGATCCGGCTTCGCCAGGCGCGGCGGAGCGCGGGGTCCTCGACCCGGCTCATGAAGGCGGCATCCTTCAGCGGAATGCGGGACTGGTAGTAGTAGCGGTTGATCACCCAGGCGCGGACCTGGTCGGGGGTGCAGCCGCCGCCATGCAGCAGGTGGTGGAAGGGGTGCTTGTCGTGATAGCGGTCGGCGCCGATCTGGCGCAGCCGGGCTTCGAATGCGTCCCGCGATTGGGTCATGGCGTCACCTCCATTCCGTCCTCTCCGATCGTCCATCCGGCGGCTTCGGCCGCGCGCCGCTCGGGCGCGTCGGGGCGCAGCACCGGGTTGGTGTTGTTCATGTGGATGAAGACCTTGCGGCCGACGCCGAGGCCCTCGAAGGCGGCGATGGAGCCCTCTGGCCCGCTCATCGAGATATGCCCCATGCGCTGGCCGGTCTTCTGGCCGAGACCGGCGCGGATCATCTCGTCATCCTGCCAGAGTGTGCCGTCGAAGAAGACCAGATCGGCGCCGTCGAGCCGCTGGCGGAGCGTCCCGGTCAGCGCCGCGCAGCCGGGGATGTAGAAAGCACTTTCGCCGGCCGTCCGGAGATGGACGCCGACGGTCTGTTCGCCTTCGAGATCTGTCTGCACCTCATCCCCTTCGAGATAGAGCGGCACCTTTCCCGGCACCGCGAAAAGCTCGGCCCTGAGCCCCGGCACGATCTCCACCGGCGTTCCAAGCTCCACCGCGACGCGATCGACAAGCGCCGCGTCGAGGGCCGCGAAGATCGGGTTGGCAGCGAGCACCGCGTGGATCTCCCGCGTGGCGTAGAGCGTGAAGGCCTGCTTCTCGCGCAGTGTCAGAAGCCCCGCGACATGGTCGATATCGCCATTGGTCAAGAGCACCGCCTTCACCGGGCTTTCGCGCAGCCCCGTCGGGTGGAGGGGCGGCGCGCCCGCGATCTGCTCACGAATGTCGGGCGAGGCGTTCAGGATCACCCAGTTGCGGCCGTCGGCGGTGCAGGCGAGCGACGACTGGGTCCGAGACGGAATCGCCCCGGTCCGCGCCAGGGTGCAATTCTCGCAACCGCAATTCCACTGAGGCAGGCCACCCCCGGCCGCTGCCCCGAGTATGCGCGCGCGGAGCGCCATATCGTGCCCCGCGCCTCGGGTTCAGAACAGCACGCCGTCGTCGTCGCCGTCCGGGCCGTACATGTTGATTTCCATGCCGCAGGCAATTTCGCGAAGAACGGGTTTCGTCCAGGCCATGGTTTCCTCCTTTGGGTTCCGGGTCGAATGAGACTAGGGAATGCCTGCGCGGCGAGTCGATCAATCGCGATGTTCTAAGAAAAATTAAGAACGTCACGGAATCAGTCGGTTAGGCGGATCGGGTGTCGAGGCGCACCAGCATGAAACCACGATTCCGCACCGTCTGGATGTCGATGCCGAAGGCTTCGGCGGGGCTGAGCTTCTTGCGCAGATAGCCGACATAGACATCGACGATGTTGTCCGAGCTCGTCCCCTCGCCGGCCCAGAGCGTGTCGAAGATCACGCCGCGCGGCAGGATGCGCCCGGCATTGCGGTAGAGCATCGCGAGCAGGTTCGCCTCTCGCTCGGTCAGCTCCACCCGGACGCCACGGCCTTGCAGGGTCCGGGCGGCGGGGTCGAAGCCCGGCATGGCGGCGCGCTCCTCCACCCGGCGCTCCTGGACCTGAAGCCGGGCAAGAAGCTCCTCGAACGAGAACGGCTTGACGATGTAGTCGTCGGCGCCGGCCCCGAGTCCCTCGCTGCGGTCGCCGACTTCGGAAAGCGCGCTGAGCATCAGGATCGGCTTGCGAAAGCCCGCGGCGCGCGCGTCACGGACCAGCGTCAGGCCGCTGTCGGGTCCAAGCATGACATCGACGATGGCGGCGCGCAGCGGGGCGGTGCGGACGAGATCCAGCGCGCGCTCGACCCGGGGCTCGCAGATCGTGGCGTAGCCATGCAGCGCCAGACCCCGAGACAGGGCGGAGGCGATGTCGGCATCGTCCTCGACGACGAGGATCGGTCCCCGGTCCTCGGCCATACCTTTCTAGTCCCCTTGCTTTGGCAGAAGCAGGGTCAGTTCCACCCCCGGCCCCTGTCCGAAAGCCCGCTCGCGCGGGACCGGGCTTTGGAGGTCGATCTGGCCGCCCTGCCGTTCGATGACCCATTTCACCAGAGAAAGCCCGATTCCGAAGCCCTCCCTTCGTCTATCTCCCGCACCCTGGGCAAAGCGTGTAAACGCGTCCGGTATGTCCTCGGCCGCCATGCCGGCGCCGTCGTCGAGGACGCGGAGCCGGGCCATGCCCCCGGCCTCGTCAACGACGATGCGGATCGCGGTGGCACCCGCCGCGTGACGTAAGGCGTTGCCGATGAGCGCGGCGACGACCTGCCGGGTCCAGTTCGGGTCGCCGTGGACGGGCATCGCCGCGGGCAGGGCGGTTTCGAGCGTCATGCCGGAATGCGTCACTTGCGCCCGCGTCTCGTCGGCCGCCTCGGCGACGGCGGCGCAAAGGTCGAAATCCTCCTCGCTCAGCGACAACTGTCCGCTTTCCGACCGTGCGATCCTCAAGAGGTCGTCCATCCGCCGGTTGAGGCCGAGCGCCCGCTTGTGGATCGCCTCGAAGGCCTCGGGGCCCGATCCGCCGCGCTTGCCGATTTCCGATTCCATCAGGATGACGGTCAGCGGCGTGCGCAACTCGTGGCCGATATCGGCGAAGAACCGGCGGCGGTCGGCGTCGATCTCGGCCAGGCGGCGGTTCTTCTCGGTCAGTTCCCTCGTCTGCTCAGCGATCGTCTCGTTGAGGTGCGCCCATTGCCGCTCGACCTCGGCCTTGCGGTCGGCAAGCGCGGCGGCGGTGGCGTTCGTCTGCCGGAACAGGCGGCCGATCTCGTCATCGCTGTCTTCCGGGAGCGATACCGCGAAGTCCTGGCGCCCGATCCCTTCTGAGGCCGCGCGAAGCTGGTCGAGGCGGCGCAGCTGCGGCCGGAGGATCCCGAAATGATAGGTCAGGATCAGCAGCACCGCGGCCGCCCCCATCGCCACGGCCCAGCCGGTGAGCGTGACCCGCAGCGCGGCGATGTCGGCAAGCACCGCGTTCCGCGCCCGCAGCTCTTCGCCGACAGATGCGTTCAGAAGCTGGTCGAACTGCCGGGAAAAATCGTCGACGACGGCGCGGACCGGCGTCTGCCGCGCATCGACCGCCGGGTCCGAAAGGCGGGCGACGGCCGAGCGGAACAGCGCCTCCATCCGCGCGATGCCGAGGCTGCGGGACGCGCGCTCGGACTGCTGGTCGAGGCCGAGATCCCCGGCGGCCGCCACGTCGGCTTCCAGATCCGACCGCATCAGGCGGAAGGTCTGCAGCGTCGCCTCGGCGAGCGGGGCGAGCCGCTCCTGCCGTTCGGGCGCGGCGAGGCCCGACTGCCCGGCCTCGATGGCGACGACGAGGAAGGTGCCGACCTGCGCGGCGAGCGCGGAATAGTGCTGGATCCGCTTCTCCGCCGCCAGCACCGCGCCCAGGGGGCGCTCGGTCCGGCCGATGCCGTAGACCATCAGCGCGCTTGCCGCGATGGCGACGAGCGCGATCAGGCCGGCGCCGAGCCCGAGCCTGACCTTGAGGGAGGTGTCGCGAAGCCTCATGCGTCAGCCCGTCCGGAATCGGCGCGGGGCAGCGCCCGGCACCGCGATCCGGCGCATCGCCGGCGCCCGCGCCGCAGCGGCGGCGAAGGAGGAACCGTCCGCCAGCGTCCGCCGATGCCGATCAATTCCTCCGGTTTCCCGATCTGCGCCTCCCGCACTCGCCCGTATGCGGATCGGGTTTACTTGGCTTTCACCCCGTCCACCACCGTATTGAATGTCGCGGACGGCCGCATCACCTTCGCCAGAGGGTATGCAATCCAGCGCCCAGTATCAGCGCAAATGCCCGCTCACAGCCGATCGAGACGTTCCCGAGCCTCTGGAACGCGTCCTAGAGATTTTGTCAGCCGCTCACGCCACCTCGACCCCATCGACTTTGCATCTTCGTAAGCCTCGGCCAGTTCATCCGGCCGGTCCTCGGCGAGAACCTCGATGAGGAACGCCGCCTGCATCCGGTCCTTGACCGCTTTCAGGCTGTCCGGCCCGTCGCGTCGGCGGTCCGCCACGATGAGTTTATGAATAGCAAAGCGCTCGGGCCGGGGCACCTGCACAAGGATTCCGCTGCGGTAAAGCGCCACAGCGGGGATGGGCTCGGCGATCAGGTAGTTCAGGTGGTTGAGGGCTTTGGCATAGGTGCCGAGGGCTGCGAGCGGGCGCGTCCCTTCCGTCTCGTCGAAGGACGGAGTCAGAAACTCGACCGGGAGGTCGTTCCGCGTCTGTCGCCAGCGCCAGACACCTTCATTGCGAAGAGCCGGGACTTCGTCGAACTCGAACTCGCCGAGGATCTTCTGCAAGGGCGGTGTGACTGTGTCTTCCAAGGCCAGCGACAGCCGTTCGAAGCTCGCGATGTCGATGTCGCCAGTCTGCGCCATCTGGTCGAAGCCGAGACGTACACCGAGTACGCCTTCGTAGAACCGGAAGGCATTGGTGCCGACGATCGCTCCGCCAAGCCGGAACACGCCTGCGGTGGCCATGGCCGAAAGCAGGCTGCCGGTGGTCGCGTCAGTGCTGAGATAGCCTTCGGCGCGCAGGATACGGATAAGCCGGGTGCGGTGCCGTCGGCGCTCCTCGATCCGGTCACGAAGATCCTTGAGATTATCGAGACGCTCAAGGAGATCTGGCGTCTCCTCCCCGATATAGGTCTTTTGACACCATGGCGGTTCTCGAAATGCCGGTATTCCACATGCCAGACCTTGATCGACCGGACGTCTGCGGCGCGGAAGCCGCAGGGCAAGTCTGTCCGGGGAAAGGGAAGGGCCACCTGTCACCCGATTTGTGCAAAAGAGCCGGTCGCTACAACCATACCCCTCCCTGGGGCGCGAAGGTCCGCTGAGAGGATGACGCCGTGGCCCTGCAACGACCCGAAGGCGGTTTCGTCCGCATGTCCCTTCGTGCTCGACGCCGACGGTCCGGGCAGCGACGGATCCGCGCGCAGGCGCCGGTCAGGCCCGTCCGCTGCCGGTCCGCCGCAGTGCATGTTCGACGCCGCGCAGTTCGGCCAGGCCGCGCAGCCGTCCCACCGCAGGATAGCCAGGGCGAAAGGGGCCGCGCTGGTCGCTGAGGATCGCCTGGCCGTGGTCGGGGCGCATCGGCAGCGCCTCGCCGCGCAATTCCTCAAGCCGCAATGCCTCGGCGATCACTGCAACCATGTCCACGTCGCCGTCCAGATGCGGGGCCTCATGGAAGCTCAGGTCGTCCGCTTCGCGCCGGGTCGCGCGGAGATGCAGGAAATGCACACGCGGGCCGAATTCCGCCAGCATCGCCGGCAGGTCGTTGTCGGCGCGCACCCCGAGCGAGCCGGTGCAGAAGGTGATGCCGTTGGCGATCCCCGGCCACATCGCGGCTATGGCGCGCAGGTCGGCGGAAGTCGAGACCACCCTCGGCAGGCCGAAGAGCGACCGCGGCGGGTCGTCGGGGTGGATGGCGATGCGGGCGCCCGCGGCCTCGATCCGCGGCATGATCCGGGCGAGGAACGCGGCGAGACAGGCGCGCAGTCCTTCGGCGCCGATGCCGCCGTAGCGGGCAAGCTGGGCGCGGAATGTGTCGAGCGTGAAGCTCTCCTCGGCCCCGGGCAGTCCGGCGAGGATGGTCCGCATCAGCCCATCACGCGCCCCGGCATCCATCGCCGCGAACAGCGCTCCGGCCCGGGCGGCAAGCGCGGCTCCGTGGTCCCCGGCTGCGCCCTCGCGGCCGAGGATGTGGATGTCGAAGGCGGCGATGGCGGCCGCGTCGAAGCGCAGGCACAGCGCGCCGTCGGGCAGCGCATGGGCGAGGTCGGTGCGCGTCCAGTCGAGCACCGGCATGAAATTGTAGCAGATGGTGTCGATGCCCTCGGCAGCGAGGTTCCCGGCGGTCTCGGCCCAGGCGTCGGCCTTGGCCTCCCAGCCGGGAGCGCCGATCTTGATGTCCTCGTGCACGGGGATGCTTTCGACGACGGTCCAGTCGAGCCCGGCGGCGCGGATCGCGTCGCGTCTGCTGCGGATGGCCTCGCGCGGCCAGACCTCGCCATTGGCGATGTGGTGAAGCGCCGTCACGACTTCGGTGGCACCGGCCTGCCGGATATCAGCAAGACTTACCGGATCCTCCGGCCCGAACCATCTCCAGCCCTGTCGCATTACGCCCCCGCTGCCCGTCAGCCGCCCGCGGCGGAAAAGATGAACCCGTCGAACTCCGGTGAATCCACGTCGGAAAGCTCCATGAGTGTGGTGCGCACGTTCTCGAGGTGGCGCCACATCGCCTGTTCGGCCGCTTCGGCGTTCTTCTGCTGCAGCGCCGCGAGGATCGCCTGGTGATCGCCCAGCCAGCGGCGGCGATAGGAGGTGTCGAAGATGCGGGTCTGAAGGCGCGCCCACATCGGGCTTGCCGCCCGCTTGTCCCACAACTCGTCCACCAGATCGACCAGCGCCGAATTCTGCGTCGCCTCGGCGATCAGGTGGTGAAACAACCTGTCGCCGGAATAGTCGCCCTCGTCGGTCTCGATGCCTTGCGATTCCAATGCCAGCGCGTCGCGCATCTTCACGATGTCGGCCTTTGTGACCATGCGCGCCGCCTGCGCCGCAACAGCGCTTTCCAACACTTGCCGTGCCTGGAGAAGTTCGAACGGCCCGATTTCGGCCGCGGCGGCAGTCGCTGCGTCATTCTCCTGGCGCATAAGGTAGATGCCTGAACCCTTGCGCACCTCGACGAGCCCGTCGAGTTCGAGCGCCATCACCGCCTCGCGCACGACCGAGCGCGGCACGGCGAATTCCTCGGCCATCTGGCGCTCGGTCATGATCCGGTTGCCGGGCCGATAGCCGCGCACGGCTATCGCCTCGCGGATCGCCCGAGAGATCTCGATATAGCGCCGCTCTGCGGTCATGGCGTCTCTCCCTCCCCGGCGGCCTTTTCGCGGTAGAACCCGGCCAGTACGCCAAAGGCCGCCTTTTTCGTTGTCTTGTCGGCGCCGATCAAGCCTTTGCGGTTGAAGCCGCGCTGAAAGATGTTCTGCCGCCGTTCCACCCGGAAATCATAGAGGATCCAGGGTGACATCCCGGCGATCCAGGGAATGTCGCGCAAGGTCGCGATCTGACGGCGATAGACCTCCGTCTGCCAGGCCTCGCTGAAAAGCCCCGCTTTCGGCCCTTGCGGGGATATGTCGGCATCCGCGCCGGTCTCGGAAATCACCACCGGCTTGCCGGGGTCCGAATTGCGGCCGATCGCGGCCAGATCAGCAAAGTCCTTTTCATACCAGCCGTAGTATTCGTTGATCCCGATCACGTCGAGATGGGCGGCCAGCCGGTCCTCGATCCGCCGATCTTCGTGGTTCACGAGACAGGCAGCGGTGACAAGGCGCGTGGAGTCTTCCGCGCGCGCGGTCGCGGCCAGGGCCGCCATGAAGCCGAGTCGCGCGTCGGTGTCGGCATTCTCGTTGCCCACCGACCACAGGATCACGCTGGCCCGGTTGCGGTCGCGGCGGATCAGCTCGCGCAGCTGGTTCTTCGCATCCGCCAGCGTGGCGGGATTGGCGAAGTCGATCGCCCAGTAGACCGGGATTTCTTCCCAGAGCAGGAAGCCCAGTTCGTCGGCCAGTTCGGCGGCGCGATCATGGTGCGGATAGTGGGCGAGCCGCAGGAAGTTGCAACCGAGTTCCTTCGCATGGGCAAAACGGCGGCGCAGATCCTCCTCGCAGGTGCATTTGCCCATCCGCTCGTCGTCCTCGTGCACCGAAATGCCGCGCAGCCAGATCGGCTTGCCATTCAGAAGGATCTCGGTTCCGCGCGTCTCGATGCGACGGAAGCCGACGCGGTCGCGCAACTCGTCCTCGCCTGCGGTCACGATCAGGTCGTAAAGGCGCGGGCTGTCGGGCGACCAGAGATCGGGCACGGCGTCGAACACAACCTCGCCTTCGCCATCCTTGAGCACGATCTCGCGCGAAAGACCGAGTTCGGGTAGGGCGACATGGGCGCGGTCGAGCCCGCGCGCCTCGACCCGCACCCGGATGCGCCGGTCGGATCCGTCGGGCACCAGATGGGCGAAGATGCCGGTCAGATGCGCTTGCGGCAGATCGAAGATCGCCACTTCCCGGTAGAGGCCGCCATAGTTGAACCAGTCGGTGTTCTGCATCGGCACCCGGTCGGGCCGGCGGGCGTTGTTCACGCAAAGAAGGATCCAGTTGCGCCCTGGCTGGAGCGCCGCGCTCAGGTCGGCGCAAAAGGGCGTGGAGCCGCCCGAATGGCTGCCGAGGAAGCGGTTGTTGACGAAGACCTTGCAGTCGTAATTCGCCGCCCCCACCCGCAGGACATAACGCCGCCCGGGGCGCGGGGTCAGATCGAAGGGGCGCGAATACCAGGCCGAGCCTTCGAAGAAGTACCATTTCTCTTTCAGCATCTGCCAGCAGGACGGCACCGGCACCGTCTCGCCCGCGCAGGGATCCCAGTCCCAGGGCAGGTCGCGGTCTTCCGGAGCCATCGGTTTCATGTCATACCAGCGTTGACGCAGACCTGTGTCGAGAAGATCGACGCAAAAGAACCAGTCCCCGTCGAGCGGCATGGCCTGCCGCCCGCGGGTCTGGATCAAGGTCGATGCATTCAGGTCGCGCCGGTCGAACGGGGCCTCGTAGCCCTCGTCATGCAGCGCCTGAAGCGCGTTCCCGGCCAGGTCCGAGCGTTCCAGCATGGTCTAGTTCGCCGCTGCCTTGATCTCTTCGATCAGCTCGGCCACCAACGGCGACTTCGCCGCGACCTCGGCATACATCGGCTGGACTGCGGCGATGAAGGGCGCCTTGTCCACGGTGTTGACGGCGACCCCCATGTCGGCCTGCGCCGTGGCCAGCGCCTCGTCGGCGGTCTTGTTCCAGTTCTGGCGGTGGAATTCCTGCGCCTCGAGCGCGGCAGTGTGCATCGCCGCCTGCTGTTCGGGCGTCAGCGCGTCCCAGGCGCATTTCGAGATCACCACGACCGAGGGGATCATGGTGTGCTCGTCCAGCGAAAAGAACTTGGCAACCTCGCCGTGGCGGGCCGTGGTCAGCGCGGTCGGGTTGTTTTCGGCCATGTCCACGACGCCCTGCTGCAGCGCGCTGAACAACTCGCCCCAGTCGATCGGCGTCGGGTTGCCGCCCAGAAGCTCGACCATGCGGATGGCAGAGGGGCTGGGCTGCACACGAACCTTCTTGCCGTTGAGGTCGGCCGGGCTGTTGATCGGGGCATTGCCGTAGAACGACCTCGCGCCTTCGGTCAGGTAGGCCACGCCAACAAAGCCCTTGTCGGCCGAGGCATTCAGGATCTTCTGCCCGACCTCGCCAGAGACGACCTTGTTGAAATGCTCCTCGCTCTGGAAGATGTAGGGCAGGTTGATTGCGCTGTAGGCCGGCTCGAAGGCTTCGAGCTCGGAGGCATTCGAACGCGCCATCTCGAGTGCGCAGGACTGCACCAGTTCCATGGATTCGCGCTGGTTGCCCAGTTCGCCGTTAGGGAAGACCTGGATGGCCACTTCGCCGTTGGTCAGCTCGGACAGGCGCTTGCCCATCAGTTCCATGCTGATGTGGGTCGGATGGTCGGCCGGGTTGTTGTGGCTGAGCCGGAGCACGGTTTCGGCCGTCGCCACGGCGGTCGAGGCAAGAAGCGCGGCCAAGGCAAGCGATAGCCTGCGGGCATGTCGGGTCATGGATTATTCCTCCCAGAATGATGTCTCGACAAGGACGAACAAGTGCGAGACCTGAAATAGAGAATGACCAATCTCCGCAGGTGTCAACCAAAAATGAGAAATTGGTTGACCAGTATGCGCGCGCCTGCAAGGATCACCGCAACAGGAGGAGGGGTTCGAATGGCATCGACGCTGGCTGCGCTCGACGATGCGAAGCGTGTGATCGACCGTATGCTGGGCGCGGCCTGCGCCCTGATCCTGGCCGTCACCGCCGCATCGGTGATCTGGCAAGTCATAACCCGATATATCCTCGGCACGCCGAGCACCCAGACCGCCGAGATCGCCCGGCTCCTGTTCATGTGGATGGCGATGCTGGGCGGCGCCTATGCCTTCGGGCAGGGCAAGCATCTCGCCATCGACTTTCTGCCCATGGCGCTGAAGGGCAGGGCGCGCAGGCGGCTGGAACTGCTGATCCTGGCCGTGGTCGCGGCTTTTGCGGGGCTGGTCATGGTCGGGGGCGGAACGGATCTCGTGCTGCGCACGCTGAAAAGCGGTCAGATCACCCCGACCCTCGGACTGCCGATGGGCTGGATCTATCTCGCGCTGCCGGTGTCGGGGGCGACGATCCTGTTCTATTGCCTCTGGTTCGCGCTTGGCGTGCTCTCGGGGAGGGGCGGCGGGATGATCCCCCATTCCGATGCCAACACCACAAGCTGAGGGTCGCCGAAGATGCTTTTGACAGGACTGATCCTTTTCGGCAGCTTCGTCGTTCTGATGGCGATCGGGGTGCCGATCGCCTTCGCCATCGGCGGCGCGGCGGCGCTGGCTTTCCTGACCATCATGAGTCCCGGCCAGTCGCTGTTCATCGTCGCCCAGCAGATGATGTCGGGGCTCGACAGCTTCACGCTCCTGGCCATTCCCTTCTTCATCCTTGCCGGCAACATCATGAACTCGGGCGGGCTGGCGCGGCGGCTGGTGGATTTCGCGCGCGTCCTGGCCGGGCCGTTGCCCGGCTCGCTCCTGCATGTGAACGTCATCGCCAACATGCTCTTCGGCTCGCTCTCCGGCTCGGCGGTGGCCTCGGCGGCAGCGGTCGGGGGGGTCATGGCCCCGATCCAGAAAAAGGAAGGCTATGACCCGGCGCTCTCGGCCGCGGTCAACATCACCTCCTGCCCCACGGGGCTGCTGATCCCGCCGTCCAACACCTTCATCGTCTATTCGCTGATTACCGGCGGCACTTCGATCGGGGCGCTCTTTCTTGCGGGTTACCTGCCCGGCATCCTGATGGGCCTCGGGATCATGCTGGTGGCCGGCATCCTGGCGCGCCGACGCGGCTATGCCGCCGCTGTGCGCCCGAGCTTGGCCGCGATTCGCGGCGCGACGGTGAACGCGATCCTGCCTCTCGGCCTGATCGTGGTCATCATGGGCGGCATCATCGGCGGGGCCTTCACTGCGGCCGAGGCCTCGGGCATCGCGGTGCTCTACACGCTCTTCCTCGCGCTGGTCTGGTATCGCGAGATCGGGATCCGCGACCTGCCGCGCATCCTGATCGAATCGGCGCAAACCACGGCGATCGTGCTGATGATGATCGGCGCCTCGATCGCTATGAGCCGGGTCATGGCCTTCGCGCAGATCCCGCAAAGCATCGCCGAGACGATGCTGACGATCTCGGACAGTCCGACAGTGATCCTGCTGATCATCATGGCGGTGCTCCTGATCGTCGGCACGTTCATGGACATGACGCCGGCGCTGCTGATCTTCACGCCAATCTTTCTGCCTGTGGTGAAGGTCATCGGCATCGACCCTGTGCATTTCGGTGTCATCATGACCTTCAACCTCTGCATCGGCATCTGCACCCCGCCGGTGGGCTCTGCGCTCTTCGTCGGCTGTTCGGTCGGAGGGGTGCCGATCACGCAGGTGATCCGGCCGCTTCTGCCCTTCTTCGCGGCGATGATCGTGACAAGCCTCATCGTTACCTTCGTACCCTGGTTGAGCCTGGCGCTGCCGGGCTACTTCCTCGGCCCTTGACGGGAGTGTCCGGATGCGACGGCTGAAAAACTGGGACAGGGTCAGGCCGAAACCCGCCGGTGTCGAGACCGGCGTCGAGGGTGGCGGCCTGATGCGGATCGAGGCGCTGGAGGAGACACTCTTTCGCGTCTCGTTCCTCAATCGCGGCGCCTGGGCCTGCGACCGGACCTGGGCCATTGCGCCCTCGGGCGAGATCCCCTGGGAAGGACGGGCACGTGACGATATCTCCGGCTTTGCCTGCCCGGCCTTCGGAACCGAGGAGGGGCCAGAAGGCGTGACGCTGCATACCGGGCAGATGCGCGTCACGATCGCCGCACCGCTCCATCTGCGGTGGCAGGTGCGGACGGGCGACGGCTGGGCGGATTTCGCGGGCGACCGACCCACCGGCGCCTATCTGCTCGGCCGGCGCGATCATGCCGCCGAACACTACATGCTGCGCAAGCCTGGCGAGCGCCATTACGGTCTCGGCGAAAAGGCCGGGCCGCTCGAACGTTCGGGCCGGCGCTACGAGATGCGCAATCTCGACGCGTTGGGATATGATGCAGCCCATACCGACCCGCTTTACAAACATGTGCCTTTCGTGCTGACCCGGACCCCGGAGGCTGGCAGCTTCAGCCTTTTCTACGACACCGCGGCGCCCTGCTGGTTCGACCTCGGCAATGAGCTTGACAACTATCACTCGCCCTACCGGTCCTTCCGCACCGCCGACGGCGATCTGGTCTATTACCTTCGCTGGGCGCCCGACCTGCGGACACTGGTGCGCGAACAGGTGCGGCTCACCGGCGGCACCGCCTTTCCGCCGCGTTGGTCGCTCGGCTATTCCGGCTCGACGATGGCCTATACCGATGCGCCCGACGCCGAGGCGCGGCTTTCGGGTTTCCTCGACCGGCTGGCCGAGCACGATATTCCCTGCGACAGCTTCCACCTGTCGTCAGGCTATACCTCGATCGGGTCGCGCCGCTACGTTTTCCACTGGAACCGCGACAAGTTCCCCCAGCCGGAGCGGCTCGCGGCGCGTTTCGATGCGGCGGGGGTGCGGATCGTGGCCAATATCAAGCCGTGCCTGTTGAACGATCATCCGTTGCGCCCGGAGGCCGAGGCGCAGGGCCTGTTCATCGCTGACAGCGAGACCGGCGGGCCGGAATCCTCGGTCTTCTGGGATGCCGAAGGATCGCATCTCGACTTCACCAACCCCGCGACGGTTGCCTGGTGGCAGGGAAAGGTGAAGACCGCACTTCTGGACAAGGGCATCGCCGCCACCTGGAACGACAACAACGAATTCGAGGTCTGGGACCGCCGGGCGCGCTGCGCGGGCTTCGGACGCCCGATTGCGGTGAACCAGATCCGCCCGGTGCAGGCCCTTCTGATGGCCCGCGCCTCGCAGGAAGCGCAACGCGACAAGGCGCCGGGGCGGCGGCCCTACCTGGTGACCCGTTCGGGGATGAGCGGCATCCAGCGCCACGCCCAGACCTGGACCGGCGACAACCGCACCGGATGGGACAGCCTGCGCTGGAACATCCCGATGGGCCTCGGCCTGTCATTGTCGGGGTTCTTCAACATCGGGCATGACGTGGGCGGCTTTGCCGGGCCGCAGCCAGACGCCGAACTCTTGCTGCGCTGGGTACAGAACGGCATCTTTCATCCGCGCTTCACGATCCATTCCTGGAATCCCGACGGCTCGGTGACCGAGCCCTGGACCCACCCCGGGGTGACCGGCCTGATCAGCGCGGCGATCCGGCTGCGCTACCGGCTGCTGCCCTATCTCTATACCTGCCTGTGGCGGTCCGCGCATGACCTCGAGCCGATGCTGCGCCCGCTCTTCCTCGACCACGAGGACGACCTCGAATCCTTCGCCGCCGAGGACTGCTTCCTTCTGGGGCGTGATCTTCTGGTGGCGACAGTCATCGAGCCGGGCGCGCACACCCGCCGCGTCCGGCTACCCCGGAATGCGACCGGATGGTGCGACTTCTGGACCGGCGCCTGGCATCCGCCCGGGGCGGAACCGGAGATCGCGGTGGGTCTTGCATCAATCCCGCTCTTCGTGCGCGCGGGCGCGGTCCTGCCGCTCTCGGTCGGCGCAAAGCGGGCCACGCCCGAGGCCGAAGTCGAGCGCGAACTCGCGCTCTATCCTGCGCCGGGTCGGTTTGCGGAAGTTTCGCTCTGCTATGACGACGACGGCGACACGGCGCTTGAAGATGCGCACTGCCTGACGCGGATCGGGTTTTCGGGCGATGAGGCCGGCCTCAGGCTTGATCTGTCCCGCACGGGCCGCATGGCCCCGCCAACGGTGCCGCTCAGATTTCGCCTGCCCGGGGGCGCCGGGCGCGACGTGACGGTCAACGGACGCGCGGCAGGGCAAGGGGAGGCGATTGCATGGCCGGGCTAGGTCTGCCGCTCACCCCCCGCATCCTGCATCTGGGCTTCGGCGGGTTCGCCCGCGCCCATACCGCCGCGGTCGTCGACCGGATGAACGCTGCGCTGCCGCCGGGCGCACCAGGCTGGGGCATCGTCGCGGCGCGGCTGCATTCGGGGCGCGCGGCGCTCGACGCGCTCGACGCGGCGGGCGGGCATTATGCGCTGGTCGAGGCCGATGCCGAGGGCGAGAGACTTCTGGACATCGGCAGCGTCGTGGCTACGCTCCATCCCGCGCGCGACGGGGCCGAGGCGCTGCCCGACGCCATCGCCGCATCGGGCCTCGCGCTGGTCACACTGACCGTGACGGAGAAGGGTTACGGCGTGGCGGACCGGGTGCTCGACCGCACACGGCCCGAGATCGCCGCCGATCTGGACGGCGCCGGTTGGCAAAGCGTGCCGGGGCTTCTGGTCGAGGGGCTGGCGCGCCGCCGCGCCGCCGGCCGGGGCGGGATCACGCTTCTGTCCTGCGACAACCTGTCCGAGAACGGTCGGCTCCTGGCCCGTGCGGTGGAGAACATGGCCCGCGCCCGCGACCCGGCGCTTGCCGAGTGGATCGCGCGAAGCTGCGCCTTCCCCTCCTCGATGGTAGACCGGATCACACCCGCGCCCGATGCCGCATCGCGCGCGCTGATCGCGCGGCTCAAGGGTGTCGAGGACGTGAACGGCATCGTCACCGAACCTTTCCTGCAATGGGTGATCGAGGATTGTTTCGCAGCCGAGCGCCCGCCGCTCGACCTGGGCGGAGCTACATTCGTCGATGACATCCGCCCTTGGGAAGCGATGAAGCTGCGGATGCTGAATGCCAGCCACACGATGCTGGCGCATCTGGGCGGTTTGATGGGGCTGGCCACGATTGATGCCTGCATGGCCGAGCCGCTGCTTCGTCGCGCTGCATGCCGGCTGATGCTGGACGAGGCGGCGCCAACGTTGGCGGGCGCGGACCTGTCCGGCTATGCCGCGGCGCTGATCTCGCGTTTCGCCAATCCGCGCCTCGGCCACCGCTGCGCTCAGATTGCCACCGACACCAGCCAGAAGCTGCCGCCGCGGCTCCTGGCGCCGGTGACCTGGCATCTGGACCACGGGGGCGACTGGCCGGTGATGGCGCTGGCGATCGCGGGCTGGATGGCTTGGGCGCGGGGGGTGGACGAATCCGGGCGGCCGCTGCCGCTGTCCGATCCCCTGGCCGATGCGATCCGTGCCGCCGCATCCGGGCCGGACGGGGCGGCGCATGTCGCGGCGATGCTGTCCCTCTCGGCGATCTTTCCGCCGATGCTCGCAGCCGATCCGGGCTTTGCCGCTCCGGTTCGGGCGGCCTATCTTTCGCTGAGGCAAAAGGGGGTGCGGGCCACCCTTGCCGAAATTCTTGCCTGACGTTCAAGGATCACAGGATGCAACCCTTTCTCGGCCGCGACTTCCTGCTCGACACCGCCACCGCCCGGCGGCTCTTCCACGAGGTCGCGACCGGCCTGCCGATCATCGACTTCCACAATCACCTGCCACCCGAGGACATCGCCGCCGACCGCGGCTGGGAGAATCTGGGCGAGGCCTGGCTTGCGCATGATCACTACAAGTGGCGGCTCATGCGTTGGGCGGGGATCGAGGAGCGGCTCGTCACCGGCCCTGCCGACTGGCGCGCGCGCTTCGAGGCCTTCGCCGCCGTTATGCCCAAGGCCTACGGCAATCCGGTGCACCATTGGGCGCATCTTGAGCTGTGGCGTTATTTCGGGCTCGACGGCACGGTGCTGTCGCCGGCGACCGCCGGGCAGGTCTGGGAGGCGGCGACGGCCTGTCTCGCCCGGCCCGGGTTCCGGGCCCGCGGGCTGCTCGCACGGATGAAAGTGGAACTGGTCGCCACCACGGACGATCCGGCCGATGACCTCGCCCATCACCGCGCCTTCGCCGCACTGGGCGATACAGGGTTGCGCATGATCCCCAGCTTCCGGCCGGACAGGGCGCTCGCGCTTGCCGACGAGGGCTTTCCGGCTTGGCTCGACCGGCTCGCCGCAGCCGCGAACAGCCCGCCGGTCCGCAGCTTCGACGATCTGCTGGGCGCGTTGGTCCAGCGGCTCGACATGTTCGTGACGCTTGGCGCGCGCGCCGCCGATCACGGCATCGGCGATCTGCTGGCGGGCGAGGAGCGGGGCGCCGCGGCGCTCGACGACATGCTCGCGCGCAGGCTTGCCGGGCAGACGCCCACGGCGGAGGAGATCGCCGATTGGCAGGCAAGCCTTCTGGCCGCACTCGGACGCGCCTACCATGCCCGCGACATGGTCATGCAGTTGCATGTCGGCGTTCTGCGCAACAGCCGCAGCCGGTTGTTCGACCGGCTGGGCCACGATGCGGGAGGAGATTCGATCCGTGACGAGGCGCTGGCGCGGCCGCTCAACCGGCTGCTCGACAAACTCGACCGCTCGGACGAGTTGCCGCGCACGATCCTCTACGCGCTCGACCCCGCGCGGATTGCCGTCGTCGCCACCACGGCGGGAAATTTCCAGGACGGAAGCCGCGCCGGCAAGGTGCAGGCAGGCACCGCCTGGTGGTTCAACGATCATCTCGACGGCATGGAGGCGCAGATGCGCATGCTGGCCAATACCGGGCTTTTCGGCAGCTTCCTCGGCATGTTGACCGACAGCCGGTCCTTCCTTTCCTTTCCCCGGCACGAATATTTCCGCCGGCTTCTCTGCCGCATCGTCGGCCGTTGGGCGGAAGACGGCCATATTCCGCCCGATGCCGAGCCGATGGAGGCGCTGGTGCGCGCCATCTGCTATGAGAACGCCCGCGACTGGTTCGCGGCATGACAGGAGGACGGATCGTCTGCATCGGCGAGGCGATGGCTGAGTTCGCGCCCGTCGATGGCGGGCTCTACCGCATGGGTTTTGCCGGCGACACGCTGAATACCGCCTGGTATCTGCGGGGACTCCTGCCATCCTCGTGGCGGGTGGCCTTCGCAAGCGCCGTGGGCGACGATCCTGTCTCGGCCGAGCTTGCCGCCTTCGTCGCAGAGGCGGGGATCGAGACCGAAGGACTGGTGACTCGACGCGGCATGACCTGCGGCCTGTACCTGATCCGCCTTGTCGCGGGCGACCGGCAATTTTCCTACTGGCGCGGCCAGTCGGCGGCGCGGACGCTGGCGCGCGACAGGGCCGAACTTTCCGCCGCGATCGGCGCGGCCGACTGGCTGCACCTGTCCGGCATTACGCTGGCGATCCTGCCACCCGATGGACGGGAGCGACTTTTGGCCGAGGTCGCCCGCCGTCGCGACGCGGGGGCGCGGCTGTCCTTCGACCCCAATTACCGGCCGGGACTCTGGGAAAACACCCGGTCCGCGCGTGACTGGACGGGCCGGGCCGCGGCAATGGCCGATCTCGTCTTCCCGAGCTTTTCCGACGAGGCGACGCTCTGGGGCGATACCGATCCGCAGGTGACGGCCGCGCGCTATCGTGTTGCGGGCGCGGGCGAGATCGTGGTGAAGGACGGGGCCGGGCCGGTGACGCTCTGGGCCGGGACGGAGCTTTTCCAGATCTCGCCGGTCCTGGCCAACCCGCGCGATCCGACCGGGGCGGGGGACGCTTTCGACGGCGCCTACCTGGCTGCCCGCATCGCCGGGCTTGCGCCCGAAGCCGCTGCCCGCAGGGCCCGCGACCTCGGTGCCCGCGTGACCGAATGGCCCGGCGCCCTGATGCCGCGCGAGAGCATCTGCTGATCTGTTCCGACGGGTCGATGCGCTTCGTTTCCGGGAAGAGCGAAGAGGTCCAGGGGGCGGCGATGGTGTTCCGCGTTCGCGAGCTTCTGATCCGGCAGCGGACGCAGGCGATCAATGCTCTGCGTGGCCACCTGACCGAGTTCGGACAGATCGTGCCGCAGGGGGCAGCCAACGCCGCGCGGCTGATCGCCATCGTCGAGGACCCGGACAGCGGCTTGCCCTTTCACGCGGCCGTGCCGGTGAATCTCCTACGCCGTTGTGGGTGGCTTAACCTCTTCAACGTAGGGCTTCGCAAGGCTGGCCATGACGTTTTCCCTGGCTAGCGTACAGGCACCATACATGCACACCAGACCGGTCAAGGACAGTCTCTCGCTATCTTTAAACATGGTCAAGTATATGAAATTAAATGGTAAAAATCGCTTACGCCAGATTGGGCCAGCTTGCGCTACAAGGCGCGGAGCTTACTTTCAATCAGCAGGTCTCGGGTTCGAGCCCCGACCGGCTCACCATCCCCTCTTTCCCGATCGCGAGTCAGGCCCGGCGCGGGGTGCCTGCGCCCGGTGTTCCGTTTTGCCCCGCGATCGCCTATATGACTGGTCCTCGACCTTTCCGGGATGCCCCAGATGACCGATGAGAGCCCCAGCGCGCCGATCACCCAGGATGTGGTGACGATCCCCCGCAACCTGCCTGCGGGCGGAAAGGTGAACCTTGTCGGCCTGACCCGCGAGGGCCTGCATGACGCGCTGATCGCCGCCGGCACGCCGGAACGACAGGCGAAGATGCGGGTGGGGCAGATCTGGCAATGGATCTACCACTGGGGTGTGCGCGACTTCGCGGCGATGACCAACCTCGCCAAGGACTACCGGGCGATGCTGGCCGAGAGGTTCGAGATCGCGCTGCCCGAGATCGTGACAAGGCAGGTCTCGGCCGACGGGACGCGAAAGTACCTCTTGCGCATCGCCGGCGGCCACGAGGTCGAGACGGTCTATATCCCCGAGGAGAACCGCGGCACGCTCTGCATCTCGTCCCAGGTCGGCTGCACGCTCACCTGTTCGTTCTGCCATACCGGCACGCAGAAGCTGGTGCGCAACCTCACGGCGGCCGAGATCGTCGGCCAGGTGATGCTGGCGCGCGACGACCTCGGCGAATGGCCGGAACCCGGCGCACCGAAGGACGAGACGCGGCTGGTGTCGAACGTCGTCCTGATGGGCATGGGCGAGCCGCTCTACAACTTCGAGAATGTCCGCGACGCGATGAAGGTGGTGATGGACGGCGAGGGTCTGACGATCTCGCGCCGGCGGATCACGCTGTCGACAAGCGGCGTCGTGCCCGAGATCGCCCGGACCGCCGAGGAGATCGGCTGCCTTCTCGCCGTCAGCTTCCATGCGACCACAGATGACGTTCGCGACAAGCTGGTGCCGATCAACAAGCGCTGGAACATCGAGACGCTCCTGGCGGCCTTGCGCGACTATCCCCGGCTGTCGAATTCCGAACGCATCACCTTCGAATACGTGATGCTGAAGGGCGTGAACGACAGCGACGAGGACGCCAGGCGGCTGGTCAGGCTCATTCGCGGCATTCCGGCCAAGATCAACCTCATCCCTTTCAACGAATGGCCCGGCGCGCCCTACCAGCGCTCGGACTGGGAGCGGATCGAGGCCTTCGCCGACATCGTCTACAAGGCGGGCTATGCCTCGCCGATCCGCACGCCCCGGGGCGAGGACATCATGGCGGCCTGCGGCCAGCTCAAGTCGGCGACCGAACGCGCGCGCAAGAGCCGGGCGGAGATCGCGGCCGAGGCGGGGCTTTCGGGCCCCTGATCGCCGGCGGACCACCCTCTTTCCCGTAAGGTGGGTTTCAACCCACCCTCCGGCCAGGGTGGGTTGAAACCCACCTTACGCATTCCCGCTACCCCGCGGACGCCCGTCCCCGGGCTGGTCGCCCGGATCAACCGGGTCAGCCCGTGGCGATCCGGGGCCGTCCCTGCGCGGTCACGCGCAGCTTCGCCTCGATGAACATCGGCTGGCCCTCGATCTCGATCTCGCTGATTTCGCGCGCCATGGTCAGCCGCATCTCCTCGACCCCGGCGCGCCGGGCGCGGTCGGCGGCGTCGGCCGCGAGCGCCGCCTCGAGCGCGGCCAGCGCCTTGTCGCGGTCGTTGAAGCGGTGCGGGCCATCGGCGAGATGGGCGGCAAAGAGGCCCGGGCCGGGGCTTGTGACGATGCCTTCGGCATGCATGGCGATCTGGCCGACCACGGCGCCGATGGCGTTGGCGACGCCGGCATGTTCGGGCAGGATCATCCGCGCGCCGAGGCGCATCCCCACCGCGCCGTAATAACTTGATGCCGAGGCGCCGAGGCCGATCACCGGCACGCCGAGGCGCGCCTCGATCCGGATGACGCCGGAATGCCGGTCGAGCCCCGCCTGCATCAGCGGATGGCGCGCGAGCGCTTCCGGGGCCTCGCCCCAGTCTCGGTCATCCTCGGCGAAGGCGGCCTCGAGGAGGCAATCGACGGTCTGCGCGGTCAGCTGGTCGATGATCTGCCCTGCCAGCGCCTCCGGCCCCGCCGCGATCCGGTCGCCGCGCCCGTTGCGGCGCCGGGCGAAGAGGGTCACGGCCTTGCGCGCCGCATCGGCGTCCCAGCTCTCCAGCCGGCCGAGCACATGCGCCGCGTCCGAGGGCGTGACGCCCGCGACCATCACCTGCCCGCGCGAGACGAGCCGCATCAGCGCCGGCAGTTCGAGCCGGGTCCGGACCGCGTCGGCAAGCCGCACCGGGCCGCCGAGCAGCCGCTCGACCACCGCGCCCTCGCGCCCTTGCAACCCTTCGGGCGGGGTGCCGCGCCACATTGGCAGGGCGAAGCGGCCGTCATGTTCGCCGGTCGCGTCCTGCGACAGCCAGGTGTCGAGCGCGTCATGCACCAGCCCCGGCCATTCCCGCGCCGCGAGCGCCACCGGCACCAGCCGGCGGGGGCCGAGGCGCAGCCCGGTCTCCAGCCCCTCGATCAGGTGCACCTCGCTGTCGCCGCCGAGCCCGGTGGTGCGCATCGCCACCGCCTCGACCATGGTGCGGAAGGCGCCGACGCAGGCGCCCATCGGGTCGATCATCGGACGGCCGTCCTTCAGGAGGCAGACATCGGTCGTCGTCCCGCCGATATCGGAGACGAGCGCGTCACTCTCTCCGGTCAGCCAGCTCGCCCCGGCGATGGAGGCGGCGGGGCCGGAGAGGATCGTCTCGATCGGACGCTCGCGCGCCAGCGCGGCGGAGACGAGCGCGCCGTCGCCGCGCACCACCATCAGCGGCGCCTTGATCCCGAGATGGGCCATATGCGCCTCGCAGGCCGAGATCAGGTGGTCGATCATGCCGATGAGCCGGGCATTGAGGACCGCCGTCAGCGCCCGGCGCGGGCCGTTCAGCCCGGCCGACAATTCATGCGAACAGGTGACGGGACGATTGGCCACGCGGCGGATCAGGTCGCGGGCGGCGATCTCGTGCGCGGGGTTGCGCGTGGCGAAGCTCGCCGCGACGGCGAAGCCGCTGATGCCGGGGCCGAGAGCGGCGATTTCAGTCTCCAACCTTGCCAGGTCGAGGGGTGCCACCTCTCCGCCGGCATGGTTGTGGCCGCCCGCGAGACGGATCACCGGATCGCCCTTCAGCGCCTCTTCGAGGCCGGCGCGGCCAAGCTCCGCCTCTTCGAAGCCGATGAAGACCAGCGCCACGCGGCCGCCCTGGCCTTCGACGAGCGCGTTGGTCGCGAGCGTCGTGGAGAGCGAGACCATCGCGATATCCGCCGCCGCGACGCCCGAGGCGGCGATGGCCGCGTCGATGGCGCCGCCGACCCCGCGCGACAGGTCCGGCCGTGTGGTCAGCGATTTCGCCGAGGCGACGACGACGTCCGCGGCCTCGTCGAGGATCACCGCGTCGGTATAGGTGCCGCCGGTATCGACGCCCAGAAGATAAGCCATGCGCGTTCCCTCTAAAGCGTTTCGGGTTTTTGATGAGACAATAAGTATCGGAATTCGAACAAAAATGGTTCGAATTCCGATTCAATGTAAACCCGAAACGCCATAGTGCGCGTCCGCGAGGATGCGCTCCGCCCCCATCCAGCCGACCAGAATGCTCGGCGCATTGGTATTGCCGCCGATCAGCGTTGGAAAGACCGAAGCGTCGCAGACCCTCAGACCCTCGACCCCGTGGACCTTCAGATCGGGCCCGACGACCGAGGTCGCCGCGTCCCGCCCCATCCGCGCGGTGCAGGACGGATGATAGACCGTGCCGGACCGCGCCCGGATATCGGCGATGAGGTCGTCGTCGCTCTGCATCGCCGGCCCCGGCCGCAACTCCTCGGCGATGAGCGAGCGGATCGGGTCCATCGCGGCGATGCGGCGCAGGAACCTGACCGCCGCCAGCATCTCCTGGATGTCGTGATCGGTCGAATAGGCGTTCGCGACGATCTTCGGATGCGCGACGGGATCGGCGCTTTTCAGGGTGATCTCGCCCCGGCTGGTCGGACGGCAGTTCGACAGCCCGATGGAGAGGCCCGAGAACGGGTCGGGCGTCAGAATCGGCCGCTCGCCGACGCGCGGAACGAGGGTCGAGAAGGCCTGGAAATAGAGCTGCATGTTGGGGCGCGGCAGGTCCGGCGCGGTGCGGAAGAAGCCGCCGCCATGGTTGATCGACTTCGCCAGAGGTCCCCTGCCGGTCAGAAAATACTTCATCCCGACCGCGACCTTGCCCCACCACGGGCGCAGGATGTCGTTGTAGGTCGGCACCTTCATGGCCCAGGTGTAGTTCAGCCCCTGATGGTCGTTGAGGTTTTGCCCGACATGGGCACGGTCGGCGACGACCTCCAGCCCGAACTCCTTCAGATGCGCGGCGGGTCCGATCCCCGAGAGCATCAGGAGCTGCGGCGAGTTGATCGCGCCACCGGAGAGGATGACCTCGGATGCGGCTCTGATCCGGCCCGAAACGCCGTTCCTCCGGTATTCGACCCCGACCGCCCGGCGCCCCTCGAAGATCACCCGCGTCACCTGTGCATGGGTCATCACGGTCACGTTCGGCCGCTTCATCGCCGGGCGCAGGAAGGCCCGTGCGGCGGAGTTGCGGCGGGCGTTGCGGATCGTCATCTGGTAGATGCCGACGCCCTCCTGCTCGGCGCCGTTGAAATCCTCGTTCCGCGGCAAGCCCGCCGCCTCGGTTGAGCGGATGAACGTCTCGCACAGCGGATGGAGGTCGCTCCGGTTGGCCGAGATGAAGAGCGGCCCGCCCTTGCCCCGCCAGGCGTCGCCGCCGGCCTCGTTGTCCTCGATGGCGCGGTAGGCGTCGCGGACCTTGTCCCAACTCCAGTCCGGCCCGGCGATCGCTTCCCAGTCGTCGTAATCGCTCCGGTGGCCACGGATCCAGACCATCGCGTTGATCGCGCTCGACCCGCCGAGGATCTTCCCCCTGGGCCAGTGATCGCGGTTGCCGGCAAGCCCCGGATCGGGTTCGGTCTGGTAAAGCCAGTTGACGGCGGGATCGTGGAAGAGCTTGCCGTAGCCAAGAGGCAAATTCACATAGAACCGCCGGTCGGTGCCGCCGGCCTCGATCACCAGCACCCGGTGCCGCCCGTTCGCCGACAGCCGCTCGGCCAGGACGCAACCCGCCGATCCCGCGCCCACGATGATATAGTCGAATTCCGCCCCGTTCACCGCCGTCCCCTGTCTCCCCCGCCCTCATTTCCACGGGAAACCGCCGGATTCCGCCAGATCCGCGACCGAACAGGTCGCAAAGCGACTATTCCAGCCGCGCCGGGAAGCCGGGCGCCCTGAGATCGGTGCCGAGAAGGTCCTCCAGAAGCTTCGCGATCATCGGCGACTGCGCCTCGCCGCCATAGGCGGCCTTCGCGGCGACATAGGTCTGGTTGGTCATCGAGGCGAGCTCAAGCGGCACACCGAATTCCTTGCCGAAGCCGAGCGCGAAGCCGAGATCCTTGAGCGCGAGGTCGAGGGAAAAGGCGATGTCGTAGGAACCGTTGAGGATCAGCGCCCCTTCCGTCTCGTGCACGAAGGAATTGCCGGAGGAGGCGGCGATGGCGTGCCAGGCCTGCCCGAGGTCGAGCCCGCCGCGCTTGGCGAGCATCAGCGCCTCGGATGTCGCCTTCAGATGGATGAATGCCAGCATGTTGGTGATGACCTTGATGATCGAGGACGATCCCAGCGGCCCCATGTGGAAGATGCGGTCGCCCATCGCCTCGAACGCCTTCCAGTGCAGATCGACGAGGTCCTTGTCGCCGCCCGGCAGCATGGTGATCCTGCCCTGCGCGGCCAGATGCACTCCGCCCGTCACCGGCAGTTCCAGCATCCGCACGCCGGCCTCGCCCGCGACCTTGGCGAGCGCGAGGACGTCGTCGCGGCAAAGCGTCGACATTTCGATCCAGGTCGCGCCGGGCTTCATCGCCGGCAGGATCGAGCGCAGCACCTTTTCCGAGACCGCAGGTGAAGGCAGGCAGGTGATGACGTGATCGACCGAGGCCGCAAGCCGGGCCGCGCTTTCGGCCCAGGTCGCGCCCATCGCGACCAGCCGTTCGGCCAGTTTCGGGTCGAGGTCGTGGACCGTCACCGCGAAGCCCGCCTTCAGAAGGCAGGCCGCGCAATTGGCGCCGAGATTGCCAAGGCCGATATAGCCGTAATGCATCGAAACTCTCCGGAAACAGGCTCTATTTCACCGGAAATAGATGTTGTAGTCGGCCCTGATCGCTGCATCGATCTGCGGGTCCACCTGCATCCCGGCCTTGGCGAGAATGTCGTTCTTGCGCGCGATGGCGCGGTCCAGAAGCATCGGCCGCCCCGCCTCCACCCATTCCTTCGGGCTCATCCGGTTGCCAAGGGCGGGATAGATGTATTCGGTCTGCATCAGCGCCAGCGTCTGGTCGGAGCCGAGGTAATGCCCCGGCCCGCCGAGGCAGACCGCCTTCATCGCCTCGATCGAGGTCGACTCCTCGGTCACGTCGATGCCGCGCACCGTGCGCAGGACCTGGCCGAGGATATCGTCGCCGAGCACCAGCGATTCGAGGCAGAAGCCGAGAAGCGAGGCATGCATGCCGACAGCCTCGTAGACCATGTTCAGGCCCGAAAGCCCCGCAAGCGTATTGGTGATCGCCTGTTCCCAGCCGGCCTGCATGTCGGGCAGCTTGCTGTCGGAGATCCCCGCGGCCGCCCCGCCCGGCAGGTTGTAGAACCGGTGCATCTGCGCGCAGCCGGCGGTCAGCAGCGCCTGCTCGGCCGAGCCGCCCGACATCGCACCGGTGCGCAAGTCGCTGACGAAGGGCCAGGTGCCGAAGATCGCCGGATGGCCCGGCTTCATCGCATTCACATAGACGACGCCCGCCAGGCATTCCGCCATGGCCTGCACGATGGCGAGCGCGATGGGCGCCGGCGCCGTCGCCCCCGCCTGCCCGGCACTGAGAAGCAGCACCGGCATGCCGCCGCGGATGCACTTCTCCATCGTCACGCAGCTTTCCTCGGCGAATTTCATCGGCGGCACGACGAAGCAGTTGGAGTTCGAGATGAAGGGCCGCCCCCGCCACGCCGCCTCGCCCCCCGCGATGCGGTGGATCATGTCGAAGCACGGTTCCACATGGCTCGGATCGCTGAACGAGGTGCCGACATGCTTCGACGTCCCCGCGCAGCAGGCATAGAGCGTGTTGAGGTCCATCTCCAGATTGTCGAGCACGTCGCGGCAGACCATCGCGCGCTGGAAGAAGTGCACGTTGTCGAGGTGATGGGTGATCCGCGCCGCGTCGAAAAGGTCCTGCGCGGTCGAATCGCGGTAGGTGTTGGTCTGCAGGTCGACGATATGGACCGCGGCGCCGGCGGTCCCGAAATGCACCTTGGTCCCGCTCAGATGCAGGTCGTGCTTCGGATCGCGGCCATGCAGCGTGATGTCGCGTGCCGCGACGGCCAGCATGTCCTCGACCAGAGCGCGGGGAAACCGGAGCCGCCCGTCATCGCCGTGGATCGCCCCGGCGCCGATCATGATCTCCACCCCCGAGGCCGGCGCCTGGCTGAGCCCGATCACCTCGAGCGCATCGAGGGCGGCGGCATGGATCTTCGCCACCCCGGCCTCGGTCAGGGGCTTGTACTGCCCACCCGGCAACCCGGCGCGGACCGGGCGCAGGTTCTCGGCCAGCGGCGCCGACCGCAGCGCCACCCGTGCGGCACGTCCGCCCCCCCGTGCCGCCCGCCGCGGCCCGCAATTCAGCGCATTCTCAGACATTGCCGTCACTCCCTGAACGCCTCTGGCTTCTTCTGTTCGCAAATACCTTCGGGGGTCCGGGGGCAGACCGCCCCCGGGCGCCGTCACATCCGCACGCGGTCCGATTTCGGGTCATAGAGCGGCTGAAGCGACGCCTCCGCCTTGACCCGCCGCCCGGCGATCTCGACCTCGTATTCCGAGGCCAGCACATCGCCCGCGCTCTCGCCCTTGCAGGGCACATAGCCCATGCCGATCGCCGCGCCGAGATGGTGGCCATAGGCGCCCGATGTCAGGTGGCCGACGATCCGGCCGTCGCGGATCAGCGGTTCGTTGTGATAGACCATCACCTCGGGATCGGAGAGCCGGAACTGCACCAGGCGCCTCTCCAGCCCGGCCTCCTTCTTGCGCAACACGGCGTCGCGCCCGATGAAGGCAGGCTTCGCGGTCTTCACCGCGAAGCCGAGCCCGGCTTCGAGCACATGATCCTCGCAGGTGATGTCGTGACCGAAATGGCGGAACGCCTTCTCGATCCGGCAGCAATCCATCATGTGCATGCCGCAGAGCTTCAGATCCATGTCGCGCCCGGCCTCGCGGAGCGTCTCGAAGACATGGCCGCACATGTCGGAAGACACATAGACCTCCCAGCCGAGCTCGCCCACGTAGGACACGCGATGGACCCGCGCGAGTCCCATTCCGATCTCGATCTCCTGCGCGGTGCCGAAGGGGTTCGCCTCGTTCGAGAAATCGTCGGGGCTGACCTTCCGCATCAGCGTCCGCGCATTCGGCCCCATCACGGCGAGCACGCCCTCGGCGGCGGTCACGTCGGTCAGGATCACGCTGAAATCGCCGATATGCCGCCGCATCCAGACCTGATCCTTCAGACGGGTCATGGCCGGGGTCACCACCAGATAGGCGGTCTCTGAAAGCCGTGTGACGGTCACGTCCGCCTCGATCCCGGCTTTCGCGTTCAGGAACTGGGTGTAGACGATCTTGCCTGCCGGAACCGACATGTCGGCGCCGGAAACGTGGTTGAGATATGCCTCCGCGTCGCGTCCCTCGACCCTGATCTTGCCGAAAGAGGACATGTCGTACATGCCGACATTGCTGCGGACGGCCTTGTGCTCGGCCGCTGTATTGCCGAACCAGTTCTGCCGGCCCCAGCCGTATTCATAGTCCCGCGCCTGCCCCGGCGCCGCGAACCAGTTCGCCCGTTCCCAGCCGCCGATCTCGCCGAAGACGGCGCCCTCGGCATCGAGATGCGCTTGGAAGGGCGTCCGCCGTACGCCGCGCGCGGTGGCTTTCTGACGATAGGGGAAATGATCGGCGTAGAGCAGGCCGAGCGTCTCTTTCGAGCGCTCGAAAAGGTAGTGCCGATTGCCCTGGAAGGGCTGATTGCGGCCCACATCGACATCGCCGAGGTCGAAAGGCTTTTCGCCGGTCTCCATCCACTCGGCGAGCGCCATTCCGGCACCCCCCGCCGACTGGATGCCGATCGAGTTGAACCCGGCGGCGACCCAGAAGTTGTCGACCTCCAGCGACTGGCCGAGGTTGTAGGCGTCATCCGGGGTGAAGCTCTCCGGCCCGTTGAAGAAGGTGTGGATCCCCGCCGATGCCAGCATCGGCAACCGGTTCACCGCGCGTTCGAGGATCGGCTCGAAATGGTCGAAATCCTCGGGCAACTGGTCGAAGCAGAAATCCTCGGGAATGCCCGCCATGCCCCAGGGCTTCGACACCGGCTCGAAGGCGCCCAGAAGATACTTGCCGGCATCCTCCTTGTAGTAGGCGCATTCGTCCGGCACCCGCAGGACCGGCATCTGCGTGAGGCCGGGGATCGGCTCGGTCACGATGTAGAAATGTTCGCAGGCATGCAGTGGCACGTTGACCCCGGCCATCCGGCCCACTTCACGCCCCCACATGCCGCCGCAATTGACCACGTGATCCGCGGCGATCTCGCCCGTCTCGCCGCCCCGCGCCCAGGCGACCTTGGTCGCCCGCCGCCCCTCGACCGCGATGCCGGTGACCTTCACCCCCTCCACCACCAGCGCCCCGCGCTGCCGCGCCCCCCTGGCGAGCGCCAGCGCGATATTCGCCGGGTCGCCCTGCCCGTCGGTCGGCAACCAGACCCCGGCCTTCACGCCGTCGATGTTCAGATGCGGGTAACGTTCCTTGACCTCGGGCGGCGACAGCTCCTCAACCGGAACGCCGAATCCCCGCGCCATCGAGGCGGAACGGAAAAGCTCCTCCTTCCGCGCCTCGGTCAGCGCGACGGAGACCGAGCCCACGGTCCTCATCCCCGTCGCCAGCCCGGTCTCCGCCTCGAGCCCGCGATAGAGATCGGCGGAATACTTGGCGAGCCGGGTCATGTTGGCCGAGGCGCGCAATTGCCCGATCAGTCCCGCCGCATGCCATGTCGTGCCGCAGGTCAGTTGCTTGCGCTCCAGAAGCACGACATCCGTCCAGCCGAGCCTGGTCAGGTGATAGGCGACCGAACAGCCGACCACGCCGCCGCCGATGATCACGCATTTCACTTTTTCAGGCAGGTCAGACACTGTTTCGCCCCTTCATCTTGCTCAAAATATCCTGGGGGTCCGGGGGTGAAACCCCCGGCCTTGCCTCACGCCCGGATCCGCGCATTCTCCGGATCCCAGAGCGGCCTGTCCTCCTGCACCACGGCGCGGTGGCGGATCCCGTAGATCTCGACCTCAAGCTCCGTCCCCGGCGCCGCCAGGTCCGCCCGCACCATGCCAAGCGCGATCGACGCCCCGACGCGGTAGCCCCAGGCGCCGGAGGTCGTCTCGCCCACCACGCGGCCCCCCCGCCAGAGCGTCGACATGGAAGGCGCGTCCGCCTCGCCGGCCTCGACGATCAGCGTCACGAAGCGTTTCTTCACGCCGCGCTGCCTCTCGGCCAGAAGGGCGGCCTTGCCGGGGAAATCCTGCGGCTTGTCGAGCTTCACGAATCGCTCCAGCCCGCCTTCGAGAAGCGAGTAATCCGTGGAAAGATCGCCCTTCCACGCGCGGTAGCCCTTCTCGATCCGCAAGGAGTTCAGCGCCCACATGCCGAAGGGCTTGGCGCCCTCGGCCAGAACCGCGTCATAGACCGCCGGGATCGCCTCGACCGGCGCATGGACCTCCCAACCCAGTTCCCCGGCGAAGGAGACGCGGGCGAGGACGACCCTCTGCCCGGCGACCGTCCACATCTCGTGGCTGAGCCAGGGCAGGCTCAGATCGGCATCCGAAATCCTCGCGAAGAGGTCGCGCGATTTCGGGCCGGTGACGATCAGCGTCGACAGGTCCTTCGTCCGGTCTCTGAGCGTGACCCCCTCGGGCAGCGTTCGCGCCAGCCATTCGTAGTCGTGCCATTGCGCCACGGCGGCGGTGATCAGGGTGAAATCGTCCGCGCCGTTGCAGGCCACCGACATCTCGGTGAGGATGCGGCCCCGATGGTCGGGGAAATAGGCGAGCGCAAGCCGCCCCGGCTTGGGCAGGTTCCCCGCGATCCGGCCGAGAAGCCACTCGCCCGCACCCGGCCCGGCAAGGTGGAACCGCGAGAACCCCGGCAGGTCGAGGACGCCGACCCCGTCGCGCACCGCGAGCGCTTCCTCGCGGATGCGCGGCTCCCACGGGCCGGCGCGGTTCCAGGTCTGGGTCGCCGCCTCGGAAAGATCATCGCCGGGCTTGGCGAACCAGTTCGCGCGTTCCCATCCGTTATAGGCACCGAATTGCCCGCCGAGGGCCTTCACCGTCTCATGCACGGGCGAGAGCTTGCGGTCGGGCGCGGCCGGCCAGCGGTGCCAGGGGAAGTGCATGGCGTATTCGTGGCCATAGACCTCCTTGCCCTTGGCGATGCAGTAGTCGTGGTCGGTATAGTCGGTGAAGCGGCGCGGGTCGCAGGACCACATGTCCCATTCGGTCGCGCCCTCGGTGATCCATTCGGCCAGCACCTTGCCCGCCCCGCCGCCCTGCGCGATGCCGAAGGTGAGGACGCAGGCCTCGAACGCGTTCGGAACGCCCGGCATCGGCCCGATCAAGGGGTTGCCGTCCGGCGCATAGGGGATCGGCCCGTTGATCACCCGGCTGATGCCGGCCGAGCCCAGAAGCGGTACCCGGGCCATCGCGTCCTCGATATACCATTCGAGCCGGTCGAGATCGTCGGGGTAGAGCTGAAAGCTGAAATCGTCCGGCATCGGGTCTTCGGGCGTGACCCAGTGCGCGCGGCAGGTGCGCTCATAGGGGCCGAGGTTGAAGCCCGACTTCTCCTGCCGGAGATAGTAGGAGCTGTCCACGTCGCGGAGAAGCGGCAGCTTGTGGCCGACTTCCCTGGTCCAGGCCTCGATCTCGGCGATCGGCTCGGACAGCAAGTACTGGTGGCTCATCACCATCATCGGCACGGTGCGGCCGCCGAAGGGCTTGAACCATTCGCCGACCATCCGGGCGTAGTAGCCTGCCGCGTTCACCACGAATTCCGCCCGGATAGAGCCTTTTTCGGTGTGGACGATCCACTCCTTGCCCGCGCGGTCCACCCCGGTCGCGGGGGTGAAGCGCAGGATCGTCGCACCCATGTCGCGGGCGCCCTTGGCGAGCGCCTGGGTGAGCTGCGCGGGGTCGATATCGCCATCGGCCGGATCGTAGAGCGCGCCGGCGAGGCCGTGGGTTTCGAGGAAGGGATACTTGCCCCTGATCTCATCCGCGCCGAGCACATCGAGCGCCATGCCCTGATAGAGACCCATCCCCCTGGCGCGCTGAAACTCCTGCATCCGCTCCTTCGAATGGGCGAGCCGCACCGAGCCGGTGACATGGTAGTTCATCGGGTAATCGACTTCGGCGCCGAGGCGCGCGTAAAGTTCGGTCGAATAGCGCTGCATGTTCATGATCGACCACGAGGTCGAGAAGGTCGGCACGTTGCCCGCCGCGTGCCAGGTGGAGCCGGCCGTGAGCTCGTTCTTCTCCAGAAGCACGCAATCCGTCCAGCCCGCCTTCGCAAGGTGATAAAGCGCCGAGACGCCGACCACCCCGCCGCCGATGATGACCACGCGCGCCGTCGTCGGAAATCCGGACATCCTGCCCCCCATCGTCGCATTCGGGCGTGAGTATCGGCGGAGTCCGGGACGCTTTCAATTCGCCATCGGCCGGTTTATTAATCGGTATCTCCGATCAGGGGCGCTTCATGCAGATCGACCTCATCGAAACCTTCCTCGACCTTTGCGACACCCGCAGCTTCAACCGCAGCGCGGACCGGCTTGGCGTGACGCAGTCGACGGTCTCGGGCCGGATCCGGACGCTGGAAAAGATCCTCGGCCACCGGCTTTTCATCCGCTCGCGGGCGGGGACGGAGCTGACGACGGAGGGCCTGCGCTTCGCGCCCCATGCCCGCAGCCTCCTGCACGTCTGGACCGAGGCGCGCCACGCGATGGGCGACAGCGCCGGGGCGGTGACGATGCGGATCGGCATCCAGCACGACCTCGTCAACCTGCATTTCAACGAGCTGATCGGCGATTTCCGCGCCGCGATGCCGGACACGGCCTTCTTCTTCGAGGCGGATTATTCGGCGCAGATGTGTTCGGACCTGACCTCGGGCGTCGAGGATTTCGCCATCCTCTTTTCGCCGCGCTACCATCCCGACCTCTATTTCGAGACGATCGGAGAGATCGCCTATCTGATGGTCTCGACCGAGACCGATCGGCTGGCCGAGGTCCGGCGGGAGACCTACATCGTGCCGCATTTCTCCGACGCGATCCCGCATCTGCACGCGGCGCTGCACCCCCGGCTGGCCACGGCGAGCCTGTCGATCGGCCAGAATGCCGCGATGGTGGCGCTGTTGGGATCGCTCGGCGGGACGGCCTATGTCTTGCGCCAGTCGGCGGACGAACTGGTCCGGGCCGGCACCTGCCGGCTGGTCGCCGGTGCCCCGCCGATCCCGCAGCCGATCTTCGCCGGCATCCATATCCGCAACCGCCACCGCTCCGCCCACCGTCGGCTTCTCGGCATCCTCAGGGCGCGGTTCGGGCCCTCGGGCGCGTCGCTCGCCCGGAGACGGGTCGGGTAGGCTCTAAAAACCCGGCAATGGCAGACCGGCGCCGAGCCAGTAGACGATGATCGGCACCGGCGCGACCGCGACCGAGATGGTCGAGAGCGTCGCGACGGGCGAGAAGAGGCGGCTGACGCCCGCCACGAGAAGGATGCCACCGCCGCCGCCGAGAAGCGAGTTGCCCGGCAGGTTGATCAGAAGCGCGAGCAGGAGGTAGCGCTGGCTATGCGCCAGCGGCGACAGCCAGCGGGGAAGCCGCGCGCGCAGGAACTCCAGCCGCTCGGCGCGGTCGAGCGGTTGCAGCGCGTCGATCATCCCCGCCGCGCGCCGGAGCCCGAGATCGGACAGGAAGCGCCGCAGCGCCGGATAGGGCAGAAGCGATCCGACCCCGTAGGCCAGCGCCAGCCCGCCGAGCGTCGCCGCCCAGATGAAGGGCGCGATGGCCGGGCCCTCGACCATCATCAGGGTGATGCCAAGCTCAGCCCCCGGCACGAAGGGCAGCGCGATGAGGAGGGCGTAGGCGACGAGGAGGAGCGCGAGAAGCGCGAGCGCCGGCATCGACCGCGCGCCGGACTTCAGGGCATCGGTCTCGGCCATCGTCCAGCCGATCAGCAGATGGGCGAGCCAGACGATGAGCGCCAGCGCGCCGAGGCGCAGCAGCAGTCGTCCGACGGAAATGCCCCGGATCGTCAATGCATCCCCCCCCCGCCGGCCCCCGTCCGGGTCGCGGCAGGGCAACCTAACACGGATCGGCCGCGCCGCGCAGCCACCAGGAGGATGATCGTCCCTATTCCAGCGCGACGAGGGGCCCTCCGGCGGCGGCGGCATCCTCGGCGTCATGGCTGACCATCAGGACCGGCACCGCCCGGTCGCGGACATGGTCGAAGACGAAGGCCCTGAGGTCGGCGCGACGGTCGGGGTCGAGTTTCGAGAAGGGCTCATCGAGGAGCAACGCCAGCGGTTCGGCGAGAAGCGTCCGCATCAGCGCCGCCCGCGCCCGCTGGCCACCGGACAGCGTCGCCGGGTCACGCTCGTAGAAGCCGGCGAGTCCGGCCTGGTCGAGCGCGGCCTCCACCGCCGCGCGGCGGCGGGCGCGGCCGTGAACCGACCGGGCGAGGCCGAAGGCGAGGTTGTCGCCGACGGACAGGTGCGGGAAGAGAAGCGCGTCCTGAAAGAGGATGCCGATCCGCCGCGCCTCGGCCGGAAGCCGGGTGACGTCGCGGCCGTTCAGCGTGACGCGGCCGGCCGCCTCGAACCCCGCCGAAAGGTGGCCGCCAATGAAGTCGATCAGCGTCGACTTGCCGATCCCGGAGGCGCCGATGATCGTCGTGACGCTGCCGGCGGGAACGCGCAACGTCAGCGGCGCGAAAAGCGGGGCGCAGGTGGCGCACGGGCGGATTGCGACGTCGTGAAGCTCCAGCGCGCTCATGCCGACGCCCCCGCGAGGCCGCGCCGGTGGCGCAGGAGAAGTGCGGGCAACATCAGTGCCGCGGCATAGGCGGCGAAGGGCAGCGCGGCCTGGAGAACGGCGTAGACCCCCGTCACCCGGCGGTCGGAGCCTGACGACAACGTCACCGCCTCGGTCGTCAGGGTCGCGATCCGGCCGGCGCCGAGGAAGAGCGTCGGCAGGTATTGCGCGACCGAGACGGCGAAGCCGATCGCCGCCGCCGTCAGGACCGGGGCGAGGAGGATCGGCAGCTTGACCGCGAAGAGCCGCCGGAGCGGCCCTGCACCAAGCGCCGCCGCCGCCCGGACCATGCGCCGGTCGAGCGCCCGCCACGGATCGGAGAGCGCGATCATGACATAGGGAAAGACGAAAAGCGCCTGCCCCCAGATCACCGCGACCATGCCGCCGGTCATTCCCGCCCGGAGGAACGTCACCGAAAGGCCGTAGAGGAACGCCACCTGCGGCACCAGGAGCGGCAGGTAGATCAGCCCCTCGGCCCAGCGCGCCCGGTTCAGGCCCGCCCGGTCCTCGCCCTCGAGCCAGGCGATGGCGAGGGTGAGCGACAGGGCCGTCGTGGCCAGGCCGATGATCAGGGTCTGTTTCAGCGCCATGCCCCAGCCCATCGCCGGCCGCGCCCAGGCCCGGAGGCTCCAGCTTTCCGGCAGCGCGTCGGGGAACGGCCAGCGCCAGGCGACCGACCAGAGGAGGAGCGCCAGCAAAGCCGCCGCGCCGAGCGCCATCAGAAAGCCCGCCCCGGCGCCGGCAAGCACCAGCCCCGGCCCCGATGACAGGCCCCGCCCGCCACGACGGATCCAGAACCGGCCGGCGACTGTTACCGCCCGTTCGGCGCCGAGCCAGAGCAGAATCCCGCCCGCGACCAGCGCCGTCTGCAGGAGCGCCGCGGCCGAGGCCGGCAGGATCAGCATCGTGTCGGCCGCGAAGAACCACCGCGTCATCGCGACCGCGAGCGTCGGCGGGTTCGAGGGGCCGAGGATGATCGCCATGTCGACGACCGAAAGCGCGAAGGACAGGACGACGAAGACCGGCAGCCGGATCAGCGGATAGACCTGCGGCGCGATCACCTTGATCCAGACCACGCCCCGCCCGTAGCCGAGCGCCCGTCCGGCCGCGAGATGGGCGCGGACCGGCACCTGGCTGAGCGCCGAGAGCATCACGAGAAGGAAGAACGGCACTTCCTTGACGAGGAGCCCGAGGATCAGCGCGATCCCGCAAGGGTCGCGCACCGTGGCGAGGTCGGGCGGCAGGTCCCATCCGGTCGCCCAGGGGCTGAGCACCCGGGCGATCCAGCCCGAAGGCGCGATGAGGAAGGCGAGGCCGATGGCGAGTGCCGCATGGGGCGCGGCGAGGAACGGCGTCAGCAGCCGGGCGCTCTGGCCTGCGCTCATCCGGCCATGCACGGCGGCGCAGAACCCCGTCGCGATGGCCAGCGCCAGCAGCGTCGAGGCGAAGCCGGTCCAGAGGGTGAGCGATAGGCTCGTCGAGAAGCCGGGAAGCGACCAGAGCCGGCGCCATGGGTCGATGGACAAGGTCTCCGCCCCGATCGCGGGAAGGTATCCGAAGGCCGCCCGGCCGGTTTCCCACAGGCCGGCCAGGATCGGCAGGACGAGGCCCGCCGCGACGAGGCCGAGGACCGTCAGCCTCAGCCAGCGGCCTTCGGTATTCCTCATTCGGTGTAGCGCCGCGCCCAGTCCTCGGCGATCCGCGTCATCCAGCTTGGATGCGGCTCGTTCAGGGTCGGGCCGAGGGCCTCGTTCGACGGCAGCGCGGGAGAGGCGGGCAGCGCGGCGAAGGCGGCCTTCTCGGCCTCGCCGAGCCTGGCGGGGTCGAGGACGGAGTAGCTGCCGAGGACGGTGATGTCCTGCGCATGGGCCTGCGTTGCGGGATCGAGGAGGAAGTTCGCCACCACCATCGCGCCTTCCTTGTGGGCGGCATTGAAGGGGATGGCGACGAAGCTGACATTGCCGATGGAGCCGCCCTCGGGCGCGTAGCTGCGGACCGTGTCGGGCAGAAGCCCGCGTTCGACCGCCGCCGCCGCCGCCGCCGGGTCGAAGGCCATCGCGAAGTCGACCTCGCCGTCGTTCAGCATCTGCTGGAGCACGCTTTCGTTCTCGGGGAAGCTCTCGCCCTGCCGCCAGAGAGTCGGACGGAGCGCGTCATACCAGGCCCAGAGCGGCTCTGTCGCGGCGGAATACGCCTCGTCCGTGGCTTCGCCCTGAAGCACCGCCGGGTCCGGCGCCAGCTCGATCAGCGCCTGCTTGAGGAAGGTCGCGCCCATGAAGTTCGACACCGCGGGATGGGTGAAGCGGCCGGGATTGGCCGTCGTCCAGTCCAGAAGTGCCGCCATCGAGCGCGGCGGTTCCGGCACCCGGGCGCTGTCATGGGTCAGGACGAATTTCGCCAGTCGCCACGGGGATTCGTAGCCCTCCGTCGGGATGGTGAAATCGACGACGGCGGCCGAGCCCTCGGAGAGGTCGAGGTATTTCGCGTTGGGCAGGTCGGCAAGGAACGGGCCGTGCAGCAATCCCTGCTTCTTCATCGACAGGAAATTCGTGCCGTTGATCCAGATGAGGTCGACCGCGCCGCCCTCGGTCTGGCCCGCCGCCTTCTCGGCGATGACGCGGGTCACGGCCTCGGCGGTGTCGGAGAGCTTCACCTGCTGGATCGTCACGCCGTATTGCGCCTCAAGCGCGCCGCTCGCCCAGGCGATGAAGTCGTTGGTGCGCTCGTCCCCGCCCCAGGCGTTCCAGTAGACGGTCTGGCCGCGCGCGGCGGCAACGGTGTCATCCCAGCTGTCGGCGAGGGCCGGTGCGGCGAGACCGGCGGCCAGAAGGGCGAGTAGGGGAAGGCGCATTGTCACTCCTGTGGGTCAGTTCGGTCCGAACGCCCGCCAGCCCTCGGACCAGCGGGAAAGCGTGGTGATCGCGCAGAGGGCGGCGAAGACGAGGGCGAGGGCGGGGAAAGCGGCGGGCCAGAGGCACATGGCGACGAAGAGCGCGATGGTCTCGGCGCCTTCGGTCAGGCCGCCGAGATAGTGGATGCCCTTGGCCGGATAGGCCCCGGCCTGCCTGCCGGTCTTCGCGGCAATGGCGGCGAAGGCGAGAAAGCTCGATCCGGTGCCGACGAAGCTCGCGATCAGGACGGCGGCGGGCAGGGCGTTCGCGGCCGGATCGGCCAGCGCGAAGCCGAGGGGCACCAGCGCGTAGAAGACGAAGTCGAGCGCGATGTCGAGGAAGGCGCCCCGGTCGGTCGGCCCGACCTCGCGCGCGATGGCGCCGTCGAGCCCGTCGGCGAGCCGGTTGGCGAGGATCAGGAACAGCGCCGTCCCGAATGCCCCGGCCCAGAGCGCCGGCACCGCGAGAAGCCCGACCGCGAAGCCCGCGAGCGTCACCTGATCCGCCGTCACCCCGCGCGCGGCGAGCGTCCGGGCCGGCCGTGCCAGGAGGGCACGGGTCAGGGGCAGGAGCCGGGCGTCGATCATTCAGCCTCTCCGCCAGGAGTGGAACCGTTCGAGCAGGCCGAGCGCGCGTTCGTTCACATGCGCCTTGCGCCACTCGCCGGCGGCGAACTTGTTGGCCTCGGCCAGTGTCGGATAGGTGTGGATCGTGCCGAGGATCTTGCCGAGCCCCAGCCCGTGCTTCATCGCGAAGACGAACTCGGCCAGAAGGTCGCCGGCATGTTCGCCGGCGATGGTGACGCCGAGGATCCTGTCCTTGCCGGGCGGCGTCAGGACCTTCACGAAGCCGCGCGCCGAACCGTCGGCGATGGCGCGGTCGAGATCGTCGAGGCCGTAGCGCGTGATCTCCACCGCGATGCCCTTTTCGCGCGCTTCCGCCTCGTTCAGGCCGACGCGCGCCACTTCGGGATCGGTGAAGGTGGCCCAGGGGATCACCCGGTAATCCGCCTTGAACCGCTTGAACGTGCCGAAAAGCGCGTTGACGGCGGCGAACCAGGCCTGATGGCCGGCGGTATGGGTGAACTGGAACGGGCCCGCCACGTCGCCGGCGGCGTAGATGTTGGGATAGAGCGTTTCGAGATACTCGTTCGTCTCGATCACCCGTCCGGTCGGGATGCCGAGCTCTTCCAGACCGTAGCCCTTCAGCCGCGCGGCACGGCCGACGGCGACGAGGATGTCGTCGAATTCGATGCGGCGGGTTTCGCCGTCGGCTTCGACCTCGATCCATTTCGTCTTGCCGGTCTTGCCGAGCGACGTGGCCTTGTGGCCGGTCAGGACCGTGACGCCATCGGCCTCCATCGACGCCCTCACGAGGTCGGAAACCTCCACGTCCTCGCGGATCAGGATGCGCGGCAGCATCTCGATCTGCGTGACCTCGGAGCCGAGCCGGGCGAAGCTTTGCGCCAGTTCGCAGCCGATGGGGCCGCCGCCGACGACGACGAGACGCCTCGGCGCGGCGTCGCGCCGGACCATCTCTTCCCAGAGCGTGTCGGAAGTCAGATGACCCACCTTTTCGAGCCCCGGCAGCGGCGGCACGAAGGGCGCGGCGCCGGTGGCGAGGATCACCGAGCGGGTGGTCAGGCGTTGCGTCGCGCCATCCTCGCCGGTGATCTCGACCGTCCAGGGGTCGATCAGTTTCGCATGGCCTTGCAGCACCTCGACGCCGAGGCCTTCGTAGCGCTCGACGGAGTCGTGCGGCTCGATCGCGGCGATCACGGCGTGGATGCGTTCGAAGACCTTGCGGAAGGAGAAACCGGGCGCGGTCGCGCTCAGCCCGTAATGGTCGGCATGACGCATCTGGTGGGCGAGCTTGGCCGAGCGGATCAGCGCCTTCGAAGGGACGCAACCGTAGTTCAGGCAGTCGCCGCCCATGCGGTGCGCTTCCACCAGCGTCACCTTCGCCTTCACCGCCGCCGCGATATAGGCGGAGACGAGCCCCGCCGCCCCGGCGCCGATCACGATCAGGTTGCGGTCGTAGCGCGCGGGCCGCGACCAGCCGGCATAGGCGCGCCGCCGCCTGACGAGGCCGAGCGCGAACTTGGCGATCCAGGGGAAGATGCCAAGGAGCGCGAAGGAGAGAAGGATCGGCGCGGAGAGGATCCCCGACAGGCTGTCGAGCCCGGCAAGCTGGGTGCCGGCGTTCACATAGACCGCGGTGCCGGCGAGCATCCCGATCTGGCTGACGACGTAGAAGATCCAGGCCCGGATCGGCGTCAGTCCCATCAGCAGGTTGACCGCGAAGAACGGCACGACCGGGATCAGCCGCAGGGTGAAGAGATAGAACGGCCCGTCACGTTCGATCCCGGCATCGACGGTGTCGAGCCGGCTGCCGAACCGTTCATGCACCCAGTCGCGCAGGAGGTAGCGCGCGGCGAGAAAGGCCAGCGTCGCGCCGATGGTCGAGGCGAAGGAGACGATGAGAAGCCCGGTCCCGAAACCGAAGAGCGCCCCGCCGGCGATCGTCATCCACGCGGCCAGCGGCAAGGAAAGGGCGGTGACGGCGACATAGGCGGCAAAGAACAGCACCGCGACGAGAAGCGGCCGCTCCATCCGCCAGGCGTGAAGATCGACGATATGGCCGCGCAGCATGTCGAGATCGGGCGGATTGCGGCCAATCAACCAGATCAGCGCGCCGACGAGGATCGCGAGCGCGGCGAAGAGGAAAGGCTTCCTCATGCGGGGCGGTCGGGGGCACGGCGCGCGGGCAACGCCACGGTCGCGCTACGATTTGTGACTGATCCTGACATGGCTTCCCCGATCCTGGCTGCGTCCCTTGTGCAACGAAGACCCGGGCCGGCCAAGTCCGTTACAGAAATGTCCGCATCTCGTGATGACGGCGTGAACCCGCCCGGACATGTGGAAGGGGCGCCCCAATTCGGGGCGCCCCTTCCGTTCGCGTGAGTGGTGTCAGTTCAGGATCGCGCGGATCTGGCCGCCGCGGCTGTCCTCGTCGCCGTTCAGGATCGCCGCGATGGCGCCGGCCTCTGCGGCGGTCAGGTTGCTGAAGTCGCCGTTCGGCACGATGCGCTGGGCTTCGGCGCGCTCGGGGGCGCTCAGGTCGGTCGGAGAGGTCATCGCGGCGGCGGCGCCGGCGGCGGTGACGAGAAGGGCGGTGGTGAGAAGAATGCGTTTCATGTCGTATCCTTTCGGGTTCGGTGTTTGATCGTGTGGACCGCTGCTGGTCCAGTGACACCAACATGGCCCCCGCCCCGTCATAAGAGAAATCACGGTCGGATCGCGGTTTCTCACACGGAATTTCCCGGCCGTATCCTTGATCTGCCAGCTTGCTGCCCGGATCCGCGCCATTCTTACTTAATCGTTTAAATTCAAACAGTTGTGCGAAGCGTAATTGTTTCAACGGCCACACTGTCCCTCACGAAAGCGTTCGATCCGGCGGGAGCAGAGCGGCGGGGGCACGGCGAACGCTGATTGTGCACCAGTGCACTATCGCCTTTCAGCGGTCATCGCCGCGATTTTCGCCGCCGGCGCGCTCAGGCAGAGCCGATGTCGATGCCGGACGGCGAATCGGAGCCGGGTTCGCCGCAGCTTTCCCTCCCGTCCATGAGGGGATCGGGGTGGAGACCGACGTGGTGCAGCTTCCCCTCCAGCACGACAGCCCGATGGAGATCGCGCAGCCGACGGTCAAGGACTGGAAGAAGCGCGAATGTGAGCTCATCCCCGGCAAGTCCGAGCCGAACTACATCGCGATCGAGCGGGATTATCCGAACCTCCACGCCCGTTTCACGGCGCTCGGCCCCCTGATGGAAAAGGTCGGCAATGGCGGCAAGGGAATCGCCCGGGACACCAAGACCGAGGTCCATCACCTCAAGGCGCTGAACGGAATGCTGCTGCACCGCCGGCTCTACGATCCGCGCATCAGGGCGAAATTGACTTTCGCCGATACCGGCATCCTCACGATCTTCGTCTCGCTCCAGCATCTCGACGGGCACGAGATGACGAAATTCATGTCCTGGGCCTTCGGCATCTTCACCTTCGACGGTCGGGCGGCAAGCTACATCGCGGATGCCAACATCCTCTTCAAGCTGCACATCTTCCTCGGGCTGACGATCTTCCTTCTCTTCCCGTTCACCCGGCTCCTCCACACGCTCTCGGCCCCCGTCCGCTATCTCTGGCGGCCGCGCTGCCAGATCGTGCGGACCAGGAAGCGGGGGGCATGAGATGACGCCGCTCCTGTCCGAGATCACGGTGAACGACGAGGTCATCCCCGCCGCCGCCATCGCCCTCCGATGTGGCGGTGCGCGCGGTCTACGACGCCGATCCCGGCCGGTTCCGCGCCTCGACGCCCGTGCGACAGGTGCCATCCTGCCGTTCGAGGCCGCCGCCCCCTATCCGCGAGATGCTGGCGAAGGCCGGATGGGGGGAAGGCCGCCCGCGCCTTCGTCGAATCCCTCGCCGCGACGGCCGAGGTCGCGGGCGTCGACCTGACGGCGGCGTGAGATGGCCGAGGTTCTCGACGCCCTTCTGGAACGCAACCGCGATTGGTCCGCGCGGGTCGCCGAAACCCCGATCCTGCGGCGCGCCCGGGCGCGGGGCGACCCTCCGCTCTTGCACGGACTGATCTACGGCATCCTGCGGAACCTCGACTGCACGCTCTCCGGCGCCGAGACGCGCCGAGAAAGGACCGAAGATACGCCTTGGCTGCATCGCGTCGATCGAACGCGGACTGACCGACCGGGTGCTCGCCGACGCCGCCGCCCGGCTCGCCGCCGGTCGCGTCGATCTCCTCGTCCGCAACAAGTTCGGCATGCACGAGGCCGAGGGGCGCGGCTTCCGCCCGGAGATCGCCGAGGCGCTGGCGCTCGGCCTGCCGGTGACCCTCGGCGTGAACGGGCTGAACCGCGCCGCCTTCCACGCCTTCACCGACGGCCTCGGCGAGGAGCTGCCCGCCGACGCCGGCCGGATCGCCGACTGGTGCGCCCTGTCGCTGGCCGACGCCGCCTGATACACTTTCGGGAGGAGGGACCGATGACCATGGAGGACGACCGCCGAACCTACGCCTCGCCGCCCTGCTTCCTGCATGAGCTGAGCGCCGAAGAGGGCGGGCTGCCGGGCGCGACCGATCCGGTGCAGGCGCGCGACGTCGCCCGCTGGCGCAAGGCAGAGCGGGCGCGGCTTCTCGCCGACCGCGCGGCGCTGCCGGTGGCCACCCGCAAGACCGCGGCCGAGGCGGTGGCGCGCGGGCTCGACCTTCTCCTCGGCGATCTCTGCGGCAAGACCGTCTCGGCCTGGTGGCCGATCCAGTCGGAGCTCGACCTGCGCTTCTGGCTCGCGACGCTCGCGGCGCGCGGCGCCACCGCCGCCCTGCCGCTCGTCGTCGAAAAGGCCGCCCCGCTCCGGTTCCGCGCCTGGAGCCCGGCGACGCGGATGGAGCGCGGCGTCTGGAACATCCCCGTGCCCGCAGACGGGGACTGGATCACCCCCGACATCGCGCTCGCACCCGTGGTCGGGTTCGACGCGGAACGGTTCCGGCTCGGCTATGGCGGCGGCTATTTCGACCGCACCCTCGCGGCCAACCCGTCGATCCGCCCCGTCGGTATCGGCCTCGCCTCCGCCCGGATCGCGACGATCTTCCCGCAGCCGCACGACATCGCGATGACTGCGATCGTGACGGAAGAGGGCTCCGCCTGACCCTTTCACTGTGGAAAAATACCTCCGCCGGAGGCTTCCGCCGCAAAGCCCCGCGCCTCAGCCGGGCTTGCGCGCCTTCAGATGGGTCGGGCAATGCTCGCCGGTATCGAGGACCGGGATCATCCGGCTCCAGATGCCGATATTCTCGTCGACGAAGTCGCGCCCGACGAGCTTCGCCGCCGCATCGCCCGCCGGCCCCTTCAGCCGGTCGAGCTCGGCCCGCGCCGCCTCCCGGTACCACGCGTTGCGGCTCGTCACCTCGATCCCGTCGAACCCGGCCGCCGCCATCGCCTCGCGGTAGCGCCCCGGCGAGGCCATGCCGAAGTCGAGCCCCTCGGCGGCGATATACTCGGCCATCCGCGGCGACGGCGCCCCGTCATGGCCGATCAGCCAGTCGGAGGCGACGAAGCGGCCGTCCGGCTTCAGCACCCGGAAGACCTCCACCATCAGCGCGTGCTTGTCGGGGATATGGACGATCGAATCCTTGGAGAACACGATGTCGAACGTATCCGGCGGGAAGGGCAGCGGGCCGGGCGCGACCTTGAGGCAGCCGATCCGCCCGGTCAGCCCCGACCGCTCGACCAGCCGCCGCGCATGGGCAAGCACCGTGTCCTCGACGTCGATGCCGCAGACATAGCCCGCGCCGTGATTGCGGACGAGCGCGATGTCGATCCCGCCGGCGCCGCAGCCGATGTCGAGCACCGACTTGCCGGCGAAATCGGTGCCCGCGACCAGCCGCGCGACCTCGTCCGGGCCGCCGGGCGAGAGGAAGCCTTCGCCCCAGATCGCCTCCAGCATCCCGATCATCCGATCATGGTAGTGCTCGCCTCCGACCGCTTCCATGCCTCAGCCTCCGATGCGCAGCGCTTCCAGTTCCGGCCAATCCTCTGCCGGCAACACCCGGGCCGGCAAGGCGACGTCCTTGGTCCAGCCGAAGATGCAGAGGAACGGCACCGGACCGACCTTGGTCATGTGCGGCGCCTCGGGGTCGTTCCAGACCGGTTCGTGCGCCGGCCTGACCATCAGCGGCGTCCCCGGCCCGAAGCGCCAGCCATGCGGGCCGGTCAGCGGCGCGTAGAGCTCCGGCGCCGGATGGGCATGGTCGCGGTAAAGCAGATGCGGCGCGACGAGGAAGAGGCCCATGTCGAAATCCCTGGCCGGAATCGGCGCCTCTTCCCCGATCAGCGAAGCGAAGGCGTGGCCGCTCAGGAACCTGGCGCCGATCTCCTCGGGCTCATAGAGGTCGTAGGTGATCCAGTCGAGGCAGGATGCCGCCCCGGCGATGGAGCCGGCGAGCGCGGGATGGGTGCCGTAGAGCGGGGTGAGCGCCGGGGCGAGGTGGTCGGCCACGACCGCGTTCGGCGCCGGATCGGGCAGGGTCAGCGGACCCTCGCGCCAGGCCGCGGTAAGGCTTCGCACCTCGGCGATGCCGGGGCCGTCGAACCCGGCGAGGTAGCGGTCGATCTCGTCGATCAGGAGCCGGATGGCGAGGCCGGGCGCGTCGGGCGGCGGCAGGTCGAGCCGCAGCCCCCGCGCCGCGAGAAGCCCGACGGGATCCTCGCCGTCCCGGGCCGAGCAGATGCGGTAAACCTCCAGCACCGCATCCGACACAAGGCCCTGCCCATGAAAATGCATCGCCGCCGCGTAGCGCAGCCGCCCGGAGCCCGGCTGGCCGAGCGCGGCGTGGAGATGCGCCCCTGCGCGCAAGTCTTCCGCGTTCTCGCTCATCCCTCGTTCGCCTGATAGGCAAGTTGCGCGTCGCGGTCGCGGCGCTTTTCGCCCCGGTTCAGGATCCAGCCGGCGATGGCCACGCCGATGCCGACGATGCAGACCGTGATCGTCGCCAGCGCGTTGATGTCGGGCGTCACGCCGAGCTTGACCTTCGACCAGATCAGGATCGGCAGCGTCGTCGTCCCCGGCCCGGTGGTGAAGTTGGTGATCACCACGTCGTCGAGCGAGATGGTGAAGGCCAGGAGCCAGCCCGAGAGGATCGCCGGCGAGATCACCGGCAGGGTGATGTCCTTCATCACCTGCCAGGGGCGGGAGCCGAGATCCATCGCCGCCTCCTCGATCGCCTCGTCGGCCTGAACGAGCCGCGAATGGATGATCGTGGTCACGAAGACCATCGAGAAGGTGATATGGGCGAGCGTTACCGTGGTGAAGCCGCGCTGGGAGGGCCAGCCGATCCACTCCGCCATCAGGATGAAGAGCATCAGCGAGGCGATGCCGGTGATCACCTCGGGCATCACGAGGGGCGCGGTCACGAGGCCGGAAAACAGCGTCCGCCCCCGGAACCGCTTGAACCGCGCCAGCGCGATCCCCGCCATCGTGCCGAGAATCGTCGCCATCGTCGCGCTGACCACTGCAATCTGAAGCGACAGCACCGCCGCCTTCAACACCTGCCGGTTCGACAGAAGCGAAACGTACCATTTCGTCGAGAACCCGCCCCAGACCGTCGCCAGCCGCGAGGCGTTGAACGAATAGACCATCATCGACAGGATCGGGATGTAGAAGAACGCAAAGCCGAAGCAGAGCATGGTGATGAGGAAGACCGGCCGGCGGTTCATGACGCCTCCTCCTTCGCCTTCTCGTGGGACTTGCCCTCGTAATAGGTGTAGAGCATCAGCGGCACCACGAGGAGGACGAGGAGCGCCACCGCCACCGCCGAGGCCATCGGCCAGCTTCGGGCCGAGGTGAATTCGTCCGCGATCACCCGGCCGATCATCGGCCGCGACGACGAGCCGACGAGCGAGGGGATGATCAGCTCTCCCGAAGCCGGGATGAAGACCAGCATGGAGCCGGCAATGATCCCGGGCACCGAAAGCGGCAGCGTCACGTCGAAGAAGACCCGCGCGGGGCGCGAGCCGAGATCCATCGCCGCCTCGTCCAAGGTCCGGTCGAGCTTTTCGAGATTGGCGAAGAGCGGCAGGATCATGAACGGCAGGTAGGAATAGACAGTGACCAGAACCACGGCGAAATTGGTGTTCATCATCGGGATGTAGCGAAGCGCCCAGTCCGACGGCACGACCCAGTTGTAGGCGCCGGTCACGAGCTTGTTGAACCAGCTGTTCGATCCCATCAGCCCCATCCACGCATAGACGCGCAGAAGGAACGAGGTCCAGAACGGCAGGATCACCAGCATCAGGAGCACATTGCGCCACGACTTCGAGACGCGCGTGAGGCCAAGCGCCATCGGGTAGCCGACGAGAAGGCACATGACCGTCGCGAAGCCCGCGTTCGTGATCGAGATCAGGTAGGCACGGATATAGAGGTCATCCTGAAAGAGCCGCGCGTAGTGATCGGTATTGAGCAGGGGATACTCGCCGCCGAAAGAAAACGGCGGGGCGGTCGGTGTGCGGGTCGCGAAGCTCATTGCCAGCACGATGACGAAGGGCAGCAGGAAGAAGAAGATCAGCCAGATATAGGGCGTGGCGATGGTGACGTTGATCCAGCCCTTGCGGTTGAACCAGCGCTGGAGCGGGGTGTCGCGATGTGCCTCGGCCATGCGCTCAGTCCTTCAGGAGGATCGCGGTGGCCGGATCGAAGGAGAGGAAGACCGCGTCCTCCCAATCCGCCACCCGCTCCGTCTCGTCGACGCGGCGGGCGTTGACGGAGTTCACCGACAGCACCCGGCCCGAGGGCAGCGCGATCCGATAGAGACTGTCCTTGCCGAAATAGGCCAGACTCTGCACTGTTCCGGCGAATGCGTTTGCCGCCTCGGGCCGCGTTCGCGACAGGGCGATCTTCTCCGGCCGCACGGCCAGCGTGATCTCCTGTCCCGGCGCGAGGCCGGGGATCGCCCGCGCATCGACCGTATCGCCGAGGTCGGGCACGTCTACCCGTGCCAGATCGCCCTTCACCTCGCGCACTGTTGCGGACAGCACGTTGATCGAGCCGATGAACCCGGCGACGAATCTCGAATTCGGGTATTCGTAGACATCGTTCGCGGTGCCGATCTGCATGATCCGGCCCTTGTCCATGACCGCGAGGCGCGAGGAGAGCGTCATCGCCTCTTCCTGGTCGTGGGTCACGACGACGAAGGTCGTGCCGGTCTTTTCCTGGATCTCCATCAGCTCGAACTGGGTGTGTTCGCGCAGCTTCTTGTCGAGCGCGGCCAGGGGTTCGTCGAGCAGGAGCACCTTCGGCTGCTTGGCCAGCGCGCGGGCAAGCGCGACGCGCTGGCGCTGGCCGCCGGAGATCTGGTGCGGCTTGCGGTGTGAAAACTCGGTGAGCTGCACCAGCGCCAGCATCTCGCGCACCCGTGCCTGGCGCTGGGCGGCGGTCATGTCTTCGTGCTTCAGCCCGTAGGCCACGTTCTTCTCGACCGTCATGTGCGGAAAGAGCGCGTAGGACTGGAACATCATGTTCACCGGCCGCTCGTAAGGCGGCAGGTCGGTCATGTCCTGCCCGTCTATGAAGATGCGGCCCTCGGTCGGGTCCTCGAACCCGGCGAGTATCCGCAAAAGCGTGGTCTTGCCGCAGCCGGACCCGCCCAGAAGGGAGAAGATCTCTCCCTTCTGGATTTCGAGGGTGACGTCGGAGACCGCCGTGAAGGTCCCGAACCGTTTCGTGACACCTTCGATGCGGATGAAGGGCGGTTCCTTGACCACCGCTGCGGGCGCGGCGGCACGGGCGGGTTCGGGCATCTGGCGGTCTCTCCGTCTGAGTGGTGGCGTTCGAAACGGACGGAGGGACTCAGCCCGACTTGATTTCCTGCCAGGCGCGGGTCATGGCGCGATCCTGTTCCTCCGAGAAGGGTTTCGGCGCCCACATCCGGCCGATCGTCTCGGCATCCGGATAGACCGCCGGATCGTCGAGGATCTCCTGCAGCACGAACTCGCGCGCGGCGAGGTTGGCGTTGGCGTAGTAGGTGTAGTTGGTGCAGCCGGCCGCGACCTCGGGCTGCATCATGAAATCGAGGAACTTGTAGGCGTTCTCGCGGTTCGGCGCGTCGGAGGTGATGCACATCACGTCGACCCAGGCCGGCGCGCCGGTATTCGGCACGAAATAGGCCAGATTCATCTCGATTCCGGCCTCGGCCGCGCGACCGGCGGCGGTCGCGTAGTCGCCCGACCAGTTGTTGACGGCGCAGAGCTCGCCGTTCGGGATCGCGTTGAGGTAGTTGGTGTTGTCGAAGGTGCGGATGTACTGGCGGATCGGTTTGAACGCCTCGACCACCTTCTGGTAGTCCTCGACATTCGTCGTGTCGCCGTCGAGCCCGAGGTATTTCAGCACCATCAGCATGATGTCCGAGGGGCTGTCGAGGATCGAGATGCCGCAATCGGCGAGCTTTTCGGCATTTTCCGGTTTGAAGATCAGGTCCATCGAGGTCATGTCGGCATCGGGGATGCGTTCCTTGACCATGTCGACATTGTAGGTAAAGCCGACCGAGCCCCACATATAGGGGACGCCGTACTGGTTGCCTTCGTCCCAGCCGGCAAGGATGCGCAGGATCTCGGGGTCGAGGTTCTTCCAGTTCGGCAGCATCGACTTGTCGAGCTTTTCGTAGATGCCGGCGGCGATGGCGCGCGGCATGTCGATGCCGGCATGGTCGACGACGTCGTAGCCGGTCGATCCGGCGAGCATCTTGGCCTGCATCTCCTCGGCCGAGGAATAGGTGTCGTAGATGACCCCGATCCCCGTCGCCGCCTCGAAGTCCGAAAGGGTGGTCTCGCCGATATAGTCGGCCCAGTTATAGACATTGACCGTACCCGACTGAGCCCAGGAGGGCCGGACATAGGGCAAGGCGAGGGCGCCGCCGATCGCGGTGAGGGTGGTCCGCCGTGTCAGTTTCGTCATCGCAGTTCCTCCGGTTGGTATGCGCTATCTTTTTGAGACTAAGCCGGATTCGCGTTAGCGCTACGCAAATCTTCGTTGAGTTCGGCCACCCGATCCTCGTCCGGCGCCTCGGGCAGCCGGGTGACGGGCAGGATTCGGCGAAGCTGGTCGTGATGCGCGCGCACCCCGAATTCCAGATCCGACAGATGGAAGTCGTCGAAGGCGGTCGATTTCATCGACTCGTTCGACCAGATCGACAATTGCCGATCCTCGGCCGAGGTGTCGCGGTCGATCCGGTAGGCGAGATACCGCGCCGCCCGCGCCGCCCGCGTCTCGTGCGCATGGCGGTAGAGGCGGCCGTTGAGGAAGGTCTCGTCCCGCGAAAGCGGGATGTCCTGATAATACTGGGCGCCTTCGGGGGTGAAGGCGATGACGGTGTTCGGAAACATCCCGTAATAGGTCCAGGACTGGCGAAGCCGGTCGGGCAGCCAGTCGGGCCGGGGGCTGAGCCTGAGGTAGTGCCGCACCGACCAGAGCCGCCCGGCCTGGTCGCCGAATTCGGCGATCGAATGCGAGATTCCGCCAGGATAGACCAGATCCCGATAGGTCGGGCCGTAAAGATCCTGCAATGCGGGATGCGCCATCGCGACGTGGTAGCCTTCGTTGTCGACGTCGCGCACCGACTTCCAGTTCACCGGCAGGGTGGCGGCACTCCAGCTTCCGAGATCGCCGGGCAGGAGCGCCTCGGACCGGTAGGCCGAGAAATCGGCGTCGAAAGGCCGCATCAGTTCCGCCACCGAGGGCTGCGGGCCGGGCAGGAAGCGCAGGAAGACGAAGCCTTGCCAGATCTCCATCTCGACCGGCTTCAACCCGAAGTCCGAGCGGTCCATGTCGCCGAAGCTTTCGGGCCGCGCCGCCCCGCGCAACGTGCCGTCGAGGTTGTAGACCCAGCCGTGGAACGGACAGACCATCGCGTTCTTGCAGTGCCCGGCATCGCCGTCGGCAAGCCGCGCGCCGCGATGGCGGCAAAGGTTGTGAAAGGCGCGGACGACCCCGTCCTTGCCGCGGATGATGAGCGCGCGTTCGCCGAGCAGGTCGAAGGTCAGCCAGTCGCCCGGGGCCGGGATGTCGCCGACATGGCCGCCGATCTGCCAGTGCGTCAGGAAGACCTCGGTCCGTTCAAGCTCGAAAAGCGCCTTGGAATGATAGGTCCAGCCCGGCAATCCCCGGCGGTCCCAGTCGTTCGGAACCCTGATCGGCGTCGCGGCGGTGTTCATGGCCTTCTCCTTACGCGGTCTCCATCTGCGCCCGCACCCAGTCGTGGAACTTCAGAATGTCGAATTCCTGCGGCATCAACCGGCCGTTCCGGTAACGCCCGGACCTGAGCCCGCGCTGGTTCATCTCGCAGGCCGCGCCGTCCTGATCGAGGACGAGGGTCGCGAACTCCGCCACCTTCGCGGCGTCGAAACCGGGCTGGGCGAGGGTTTCCCCGGAAAAGAGCCACTCCGCCGTCAGCCGCGTGCGTTCGGGGCCGAGCGGCGTGACGGTGACGGAGCGGACGTAGTCCACATGCGCGACAACGAACATCGTCGGATAGAGGGTGACGAAGTTGAAGCCGTTCGCCCGCTCCTCTGCCGTCAGCCCCGCGAATTCCGGCCCGCAGGACGCGCCGGTCATCGTCCAGGTCTTCGCGCCCTCCCTGAGGATCGGCCCCCGGGGCGCGTCGGGCGCCCATCCCGGCGCCTCGTTCGCGGCCATCACGCCCTGCCGGTAGACCGGCACCATGTCGCAGAGTTCGGGATGAATGCCGGGGCAGTGCAGGCATTCGTTGTAGTTCTCCCAGAAGATCTTCCAGTTGCAGTCGAGTTCCTTCACCAGCCGATGGCCGGTCTTCAGCCGGTCCATCGGCCAGTTGTCGAGCGCCTTGAGCCCCATGTCGGGGCGCAACTCTGGCGGCTTGTCGTCAAGGCAGACGAAGAGAAAGCCGTTCCAGTCGCGGACATGAACCGGGAAGAGCCCGTGATCCTCCTTGCGGAAGTCCGATGTCGGGGTCGCGAAGGCGGTGGAGACGAGGCGCCCGGAAAGGTCATAGGCCCAGTTGTGATAGGGGCAGGTGATGAGCTTGCCCAAGGGCTTTTCCGCCGCCGGACAAAGCTCCGCCCCCCGGTGGCGGCAGGTGTTGTGGAAGGCGGTGACGCGGCACTCGCGGTCCCGGCAGAGGATCAGGTTCTGCCCGCCGACCGGGATCCGCCGCATGGTTCCGGCCGGCAGGTCGTTCAGCCGCCCGACATGCACCCAGTTCCGGCGCCAGATCGCGCGTTGCTCGCGCGCGAACCAGTCGGGGTCGGTGTAGGCCGATGCCGGCAGGGTTTCCGGGCAACGGTCGAGAAGCGGGGAGACAGGCGGGTAATGCTCGCTCATGCCCGCTTCTCGGTCTCGAAATGCTCAAGCGTCAGGTCGACCGCCGTTTCGACCGCCTTCAGCGTGTCGCCCAGGCAGGCGCGGTCGGTGCCGTGCGCCTCGCAGACGAACCAGGGTTCGCGGCTGTCGGGTTCGCAGATGACGCCGAGATCGTGGAGGAAATAGGCCATCTGATCGTAGAATGAGTAGTCCGAGGTCTTCCAGTCGCGGTAGTTGTCCGGCGCCTTTTCGGCGAAGAAGAGCCCGAACATCGACGGATGCCCGGCATAGGAATGCGCGATACCCCGTCGGTCGAGGATCTTCGAAATCCCCGCCTTCAGCGCCTCGCCATAGTGCGCGATGGTCTCCAGAGCCGGCGTCTCGTCGAGGATGCGCAGGCATTCCTCGGCCGCCGCAAGGCTGACCGAATGCGCGGTATAGGTGCCGCCATGCGCCGCCCCGCCATAGCCGAAGGTGCGCATCACCTCCTCGCGCCCCGCGACGACGGCGATCGGGTAGCCGTTCGCCATCGCCTTGGCGAAGGTGGAGATGTCGGGCTTCACCCCGTAAAGCGACTGGACGCCGCCCCGGGCGACGCGGAAGCCCGTCTTCACTTCGTCGATGATCAGGAGGACGTCGTAGCGATCGCAAAGCTCACGGGCCAGCCGCACATAGTCGACCGACGCGGTGATCCCGCAGCAATTGCCCTGGATCGGCTCGATCAGCATCGCCGCCATCGTGTCGCCGTAGCGCCTGAACGTGTCCTCGAGCCGCTGGAGATCGTTCATCGGCACCAGATGGGCCAGCGCCTTCAGTTCCTGCGGGATGCCCTTGGAATAGGAGATGACCTCGGGGTCGCGGTTCTCCGACCGGTCCCAGTCCTCGACATTGGCCATCCACATCGCGGCATCGAAAAGGCCGTGATAGCCGCCCTCGACCAGAAGGTAGCTGTCGCGGCCGGTATGGGCGCGGGCGAGCCGGAGCGCGGCCATCACCGCCTCGGTCCCGGAATTGGAGAAGCGGACGAGATCGACGCCGGGCACCATCCGGGCGATGCGGTCGGCGACGGCCAGTTCGCGCTCGGTCGAGAGCGCGAAGACCCCGCCGACCTCGATCCCCTTGCGCGCCGCCGCGTCTACCCGATCGTCGGCATAGCCGAGGATCGCCGGGCCGTAACCCAGCCGGTAGTCGACATAGGCATTGCCGTCGATATCCCAGATCCGCCCGCCCTTGCCATGGTCGACATAGATCGTGCGGTCGTCGCCCCAGTATCGGAAGGTCGACGCAACCCCCAAAGGCAGGCGGGTCAGAGCCTTTTTGTACTGGGCGTTGGATTTCGTGAGGGTGCGTTTCGGAAGCGGGCGCATGGGTGTCCTGTCGGGCGCTGGGCCGACTCGGTCCGCGACGGAGGCCGGCCTCATTAAATGTACGATCATTCATTCAGATTTTGACTGGATTGTCAATCAGAACTGGAACCGCCCGGCTTTTCCGCGCAAACTGCGCCCCGAACGACCGCACGCCCGGTGCATCCGATCGGAGGCTCGATGGACGACATCGGCGACATGGCCAAGGCGGGGCAGGCGGCGCCGCGCAAGCTCAGCCGCGGGGCCCGCCGCCAGCAACTGATCGAGGCGACGATCGAGACGATCGCGGCGCGCGGCTATTCGCGCACCACGCTCACCGATGTCGCGCGGCATGCGGGGCTCTCGCATGGTCTGGTCAACTTCCATTTCCAGACCAAGGAAGGGCTGCTGACCGAGACGTTGAAGTATCTGGCCGAGGAATATCGTCAGAACTGGACCGCGGCGCTGGAGGCAGCGGGAGCCTCGCCGGCCGAGCAGCTCGATGCCCTCCTCAGGTCGGATTTCAACCCCGCGATCTGCACCAATGCGCGGCTCTCGGCATGGTGCGCCTTCTGGGGAGAGGCGCAATGCCGACCGATGTATCAGGATCTGTGCGGCTCCAATGACGACGATTACAATCGCACGCTGGAAGACATCTGCACCCGCCTCGTCGCCGAAACCGCGCGCCCGGGCGATCCGGTGCGCATCGCCCGGGTGATCCGCATCACCACCGAGGGCGTCTGGCTCGACATGATGACGATGACCGACGCTTACGGGCCTGCGGAGGCGATGCGCACCGCTTTCACCTGTGCCGCCGCCTTCTTTCCCGAACATTTCGACGACCGGGGGGTGTTGGGCCGGAAAAGGCTCTGATACGCCTCAATCGGCGCGAAGATTGGCGAGAAGGTTCGCCTTCGCCCCGAGGATATGCTGCCGCGTCAGCGCGCCGGCCTGGCCTGCATCACCCGCCGCGCAGGCGTCGAGGATCGCCCGGTGCTCGGCATCCGCCCGCGCCAGCCCGTTCGAGAGCGAGAGTTGCGCCCGTATGTAGCGATCCACCCGGTCGAGCGTCTTCTCGATGATCCCGAGGTGATAGGTGAGCCCGCTCGCGCGGTAGAGGACCATGTGGAACCGGCGGTTCCAGTCGCCCCACTCCATCGGCCCCGCCGCGGCGGCGAAGGCGGCGAGATGGGCTTGCGCCTCGGCGAGCGTCCCGGCCGTCATCCTCGGCACCGCGACCTCGATCACGTGACCCTCGACGAGCGCGCGGAAGTCCCAGATCTCGGCGGCCTCGTCGGGCGATATTCCGGCGACGACGGCGCCCTTGTAGCGCTGGGTCGCGACCAGTCCCTGCTGCTCCAGCATCGTCAGCGCCTCGCGCACCGGGATCCTCGACGTATTGAACATTCGCGCGATCTCATCCTGCCGCAAGGGTTCGCCGTCCTTGAGGCGCCCCTCGACGATGGCCTTCTTCAGCGCCTCGCAGATGATCGACGCCGCCGACGAGGTCTGGGCGATATCCACGCTGTCGATCTTCACCGGAACCGGCCTCCGCTATTTGGCGCTTGATTATTGTATCCGATATTCAGTATCCAAGTCACGAAGAATCTGCCGCCCCCTGGCGGCCCCCAGGAAAGGACAGCCCATGTGGTCAGGTGTGATTCCCGCCGTGACGACCAAGTTCACCGAGGACGGGGCGCTCGATCCGGCAGAGATGGAGCGCTGCTTCGGGTTGATGATGGAGGCCGGCTGCCACGGCCTCATCGCCTGCGGAACGCTCGGCGAGGGCAACATGCTGTCGCCGGACGAGCGGCTCGACGTGCTGCGGCTCTGCAAGGCGCAAACAGGGTCTAAACCTGCCCTTCTGACGATTTCCGAAGCCGGCACCCGGGAAGCCTGCGCGCTTGCGAAGCGGGCGACGAAGGCCGGGGCGGACGGGCTGATGATCGTGCCCTCGCCGATCTATCACACCAACCGCGCCGAGACGGTCGCCAACCTCCGCGCCATCGCGGCGGCGGGCGACCTGCCGGTGATGATCTATTCGAACCGCGTCGGCTACCGCGTCGACGTGACCCCCGACATGATGGCCGAGTTGGCCGACGATCCCCGCTTCGTCGCGATCAAGGAAAGCTCGGACGACATCCGCCGCACAACCGAGATCTTCAACACGGTGGGCGACCGCTACGACGTCTTCACCGGGGTCGACAACCTCGGCTACGAGGCTTTGGCGATGGGCGCGGTCGGCTGGGTTGCGGGCCTTGTCGTTGCCTTCCCGCGCGAAACCGTGGCGATCTACGAGCTGATCCGGCAGGGTCGGCACGCGGAGGCACTTGCCATCTACCGCTGGTTCCGCCCGCTTCTCGACCTCGACGTCTCGACATTCCTCGTCCAGCAGATCAAGCTCGCCGAGGTCCATGCGATCGGCTCGAACGAGCGCGTTCGCGCCCCCCGCCTGCCGCTTTCGGGCGAGCACCGGGCACGGGTCGAGAAGATCATCACGGAAGCCATCGCAAAGCGCCCCGCCCTTCCGGCCATTTGAGGAGCAGCTATGACCGCCCGTCCCGACGTTCTGATCATCGGCGCGGGCGTCATCGGCCTCTCGGCGGCGCATGCGGCACTGGCGCGGGGCCTGACGGTTCAGGTCATCGACCGGACCGGACCCGCCGCCGGCGCCTCGGCGGGCAATGCCGGCGGGTTCGCCTTTCCCGAAATCCATCCCCTCGCCTCGCCCGGGACACTCATGCACTCGCCGCGCTGGCTTCTCGATCCGCTCGGCCCGCTGTCGATCCCGCCGCGCTATGCGGCGCGGATCGCGCCCTGGATGGCGCGGTTCGCCTGCGCGAGCCTGCCGCACAGGGTGGCCGCCTCGACCCGCGCGCAGGCGGCGCTCATGGTGCTCGGGCGCGAGACGTTGGAGCCGTTCATGGCGATGACCGGCACGTCGGACATGCTGCGCAAGACCGGCCAGCTTCAGGT
>WOZM01000158.1 GCA_011620265.1 Paracoccaceae bacterium | reverse complement strand
TATGGCGTGCCGCTTGAAGAGTTCGTCGACGCCTTCACCTTCACCAAGTTCGAGCCCGCCGGCATGGTGCAGGGCAACGACTCGATCAAGCAGGCGACCTCGATCCTCGACTACATCTTCCGCGAACTGGCGGTGAGCTACCTCGACCGCACCGATCTGGCCCATGTCAAACCGCAGGGGGCGTCGTTCGACGATCTCGGCGGCGGCACCGAGGAGGGCCAGCAGAACGTCGCCATGGTCAGCGAGATGGCCGCGTCGAGATCGCTCGAGATGCTGCGTCAGGTCGCCTCGCCGGGCTATCTCAGGAAGCGCCTGCCGCAGGAGCTGGTGGTCCTGCAGGGCGGGGTGGGCGCGACCGCCTTCGCCGGGGATGCGGTCACGGCGCTGAACACGCTGGTGCCGGCCACCGCGCAGGCGGTGCTGACCGCCGGGGCGACGGCGCTCGCCTCCGGCACGGTCACGCTGGACGCCCGCACCAAGGCCAGGATGCAGGGCTACGAGGGCGATCCCTGCGGCGAATGCGGCAACTACACGCTGGTGCGCAACGGCACCTGCATGAAGTGCAACACCTGCGGCGGGACGAGCGGGTGCAGCTGACCAAATCCAACCCCCAAGAGGCCCCGGATCCGGTCCGGGGCCGCGCGGGGAGCGGTTCCGGGGCGGGTGCGCTCGCTCCCGACGACGTTCAGGCCGCAGGCATAAAACCGAGCGGTACGAAGGATGAGCCTGAACGGCGAGACTAGGGGGGCCTCCGGGCCCCCCGCTTTCATTTCCGGGGGGAACAGGGCGCCGGGACGCGGGAAGACGCGCAGAACCCGGGCCCATGTCGGCGCCTTTCCGCCCGGCCGATCACGGCGGCGTGATCGGCCGGCAACAGCCACTTGCGGGACGCATGCGGAACCGCCACATAACGTCCGGTGGCGGTTAAGCCACTGATTCTAGGGCAGTTGCCCTTACTGGAGTACATCTGAGATGAAAAAGTTCGTTCTGGCCCTCGGCGCCGTCGCCGCTTTCGCCGCTGCCGCCAATGCCCAGACCGTCGTGACCGACACGGACGGCAACGGCACCTATTCGGTTGAGGAGCTGACCGCGGCTTATCCGGACATGACCGCCGAACTCTTCACCACGATCGACGCGAACGCCGACGGCGCCGTCGACGCGGACGAGCTGATGGCCGCGCAGGAAGCGGGCACGATCGCCGGCTGATCGCCAGCAGATCTCGTCTGACGAGACTGGGCTCCGGGGCAACCCGGGGCCCTTATGCTTTCGGGGACGGGCGACGGTTCGGGCCGCGGCTCAGGCCGTATCCTCGCCGGTGAGCAGGGCCGCGGCCGGACCCTCGGCCGGCAACCCGCACTCGGCCCGAAGCCGCGCCCTGAGCCGCGAGAGCCGCGACATGACGGTGCCGAGCGGCAATCCCTCGGCCGCGGCGATGTCGGCATAGCTCTCGCCGCCTGCCGCCTGCCGCAACACCAGCTTCACCTCGGCCCGCGGCTGGCGCGACAGCGCCCGCGCCACCTCGCGGAGCGCGAGCCGACCCGGCGCCTCGGGCGGGGTGGCGGGTTCCGGCGCCTCCGGCAACGCGAGCGCGGGGCGCCTGCGCCGCCGGGCGAGGTTGCGGGCGGAGGTCATGAGATAGGGCCTGAGATCGTCGATCTCGGCCCCGGCGGCGATCTGGGTCCAGACGTTCAGCAGGACCTCCTGCGCCAGATCCTCGGCGGCGGCCGGATCGCGCATCAGTATCCGCGCGAGGCGCAGGAGGTCTGGCATGTAGCCGACGATGTCGGCGGCCGGCGCGGGCAGGGGGCGTGTCGTCAGCGGATCGGGCATGGGTAGTCTCCTTCTCCACAGGACTTTGGGCCGTCCGCGCGCCACCACAACCTGGGGGAAATCCGCCGAGCCGGCTTTCGCCGCCCGGTTCGGGGCCTTTCCGGCGGCTTTCCGCGCGCCGGGCGGCCCGCGATGGGCGAGGGGCCGCGCGTCAGCGGGCAGAGGCCCCGGCGGCGGGAATAAAGCCCCGCTTCCGGCGTCCTGTTCTTCGAGGGCGGCGGAAACGCGGCCTTCGCGATCCAAGATCAAGGAGATGATCCGATGAAGAAACTGGCACTCACCCTGACGCTCGGCGTCGCCACCACCGGCATGGGCCTCGCGCAGGGGATTGCGGACATGGACGCCGACGGCACGGGCAACCTCTCGGTGTCCGAACTGCAGGCGGTCTATCCGAGCCTGACCGAGGAAGGCTTCACCGCGATCGACGCGAACGGCGACGGCGCGGTGGACGAGGCGGAGCTTGCAGCGGCCGTCGAGGCGGGAACGCTGAAGACCGACGGCTGAGGCGCTGCGGGTTTCCCCTCGCGGAAAGAGGGCCGGTCCCGACCCGGACGGGTCCGGGGGCCGGCTCGGCGGAAACCCGAACCGCTCTTCGGCACAGCGCCGGCGCGGGGTCCCCCCATGCCCCCTTCCCCAGCCACCATGGGCCGGGGCCCCGCGTTCCCTCAGATCCCGCGCGGAAGCGCCGCGACCCCGGTCCTCGCCACGTCGGCGAGGCCAAGGGGGCGCATCAGGTCGGCGAAGGCGTCGATCTTCTCCGGCGTCCCGGTGATCTCGAAGACGAAGCTTTCGAGTGTCGAGTCGACGACGTTGGCACGGAAGATGTCGGCAAGCCGCAAGGCCTCGACCCGCTTCTCGCCGGTCCCCGCCACCTTGAAGAGCGCGAGTTCGCGCTCGACCGAGGCGCCCTCGACCGTGAGGTCATGGACCTCGTGCACCGGCACGATGCGGCCAAGCTGCGCCTTGATCTGCTCGATCACCGTCGGCGTTCCCGTCGTGACGATGGTGAAGCGCGACAGGTGGCCCTCGTGATCGACCTCGGCGACGGTGAGGCTTTCGATATTGTAGCCCCGCCCGGTGAAGAGCCCCGCGACGCGGGCGAGGACGCCGGGATCGTTGTCGGTCAGCACCGTCAGCGTATGGCGCCCGGCGATCTCGGCATGCGGATCGCGCAGGTCATAGGCCGAATGGCTGGTCGACCCCTTCTTGATGTTCAATGCGGACATGCGGCCCTCTGCTTCTTCTTGGTCCAAATACTCTGGGGGTCCGGGGGCAAGGCCCCCGGCCTCCGCTCAAACAAGCACCGCGCCGCCGGCCTGGATCGCGCCTTCTGTCGAGGCGTCGCCCAGAAGCATCTCGTTATGCGGCCTGCCCGACGGGATCATCGGGAAGCAGTTCTCGTGCTTCTCGACGAGGCAGTCGAAAAGAACCGGCCCGTCATGGTCGAGCATCTCCATGATCGCGTCGTCGAGCTGCTTGGGATCCTTGCACTGGATGCCCTTCCAGCCGAAGGCCTCGGCGAGCTTGACGAAATCCGGCAGGCTTTCCGACCAGGAATGCGAATAGCGCTCACCGTGCAGCAATTGCTGCCACTGGCGCACCATGCCGAGCCGCTCGTTGTTGAGGATGAACTGCTTCACCGGCGTGCGGAACTGGGTCGCGGTGCCCATCTCCTGCATGTTCATCAGCCACGAGGCCTCGCCCGCGACGTTGATGACGAGCGCGTCGGGATGGGCGATCTGCACCCCGATCGAGGCGGGAAAGCCGTAGCCCATCGTCCCGAGGCCGCCCGACGTCATCCAGCGGTTCGGCGCGTCGAAGCCGAGGAACTGTGCCGCCCACATCTGGTGCTGGCCGACCTCGGTGGTGATGTAGCGGTCGCGGCCCCTGGTCAGCGCCTCAAGCCGCTCCAGCGCGTATTGCGGCTTGATGACCTTGTCGGAGCCCTTGTAGGTCAGGCATTTCTTCAGCTTCCACTGCTCGATCTGCCCCCACCATTTGGCAAGACCGTCCTTGTTGACCTTGCGCCCGCGCGACTTCCAGACCTTCAGCAGGTCCTCAAGCACATGGCCGACATCGCCGACGATCGGCAGATCGACATGGATCACCTTGTTGATCGACGAGGGGTCGATATCGACATGGGCCTTTTTCGAGCGCGGGCTGAAATCGGCGATGCGGCCGGTGATCCGGTCATCGAACCGCGCGCCGAGATTGATCATCAGGTCGCAGCCGTGCATCGCGAGGTTTGCCTCGTAAAGCCCGTGCATCCCGAGCATGCCGATCCAGCCCTTGCCGGAGGCGGGATAGGCGCCGAGCCCCATCAGCGTCGAGGTCACAGGAAAGCCGGTCGCATCCGCAAGTTCGCGCAGAAGCTGGCTCGCGCCGGGGCCGGAATTGATGACGCCGCCGCCGGTGTAGAAGACCGGGCGTTCCGCCTTTTCCATCAGCTCGACCAGTTCGGTGATCCGCGCCAGATCGCCCTTCACCTTCGGCTGGTAATGCGCGACCCGCGCCTCGCGGACGGCGGAATAGGGGCCGGTCGCGAACTGCACGTCCTTCGGGATGTCGATCAGCACCGGGCCGGGGCGGCCGTGGGTGGCGACATGGAATGCCTGGTGAATGGTCTCGGCCAGCTTCGCGGTGTCCTTGACCAGCCAGTTGTGCTTGGTGCAGGGCCGGGTGATGCCGACCGTGTCGGCCTCCTGGAACCCGTCGGTGCCGATCATGAAGGTCGGCACCTGGCCGGTCAGCACGACAAGCGGGATCGAATCCATCAGGGCATCGGTGAGGCCGGTGACGGCATTCGTCGCCCCGGGGCCGGAGGTCACCAGCACGACGCCCGGCTTGCCGGTCGAGCGGGCGTAGCCCTCGGCCATGTGCACCGCGCCCTGTTCGTGGCGGACAAGGATGTGGCGGATGTCGTTTTGCTGGAAGATCTCGTCATAGATCGGCAGCACCGCGCCGCCGGGATAGCCGAAGACCACCTCGACGCCCTGATCCTTCAGCGCCTGAACCACCATCTTCGCACCGGTCATCTGCCGTGACATCTCGTTTTCTCCGTCCGTGCCGTTCGTTACGCAACAAAAAGCCCCGGACCTGATCCGGGGCGCATGGGAACCTTCAGGGTCAACCGTTACCGGCCCATGCGCCATGTCCTGACAAGTACGAGGATCGGTGCCATCGACCGGGCTCCCTTTGCTGCTGTGCGGCGGAGATTAGGCAGGCTTCATCGGGGCGTCAACCGGCAAAATCCGAAACAATGTGTCGCACGGGGTCGTTTCAGGCTATTTTTCTTTCGCCGCCCGCCCGGTTTTGCGAAAGAAAGCGAATCCGCCGGGGCGGCGTCGTCGCCGGAGCGGGCGCCGCCCCGCCGGCTATCCCGCCGCCATCAGCCCGATATAGCCCGCATAGCCGGCCAGCAGCGCACCGCCGCCGATCCGGCCGATCCGCCCGCCGAGGACCGCGAAGCCGAGCATCGCCAGCGCCGCCGCCAGCGCCAGCGCCATGTCGAGCCCGACGAAGCGCGGCTCCACGGGGATCGGCGTGACGAGAGCGGTGATCCCGAGGATGCCGAGGATGTTGAAGATGTTCGAGCCGAGGATGTTGCCGACGGCGATCTCGGGATGGCGGCGCAGCGCCGCGACGATCGAGGTCGCGAGTTCCGGCAGCGAGGTGCCGATGGCGACGATGGTCAGGCCGATGACCGCCTCGCTCACCCCGAAGGCGCGGGCGATCTCGGTCGAGCTGTGGACCAGAAGCCGCGCGCCGATCATCAGGATGACGAGCCCGGCGATGGCGATGGCGATGCTCTTCCAGAGCGGCGCGGTCACCAGCCCGTCCTCCGGCGGCGCGCTGCCTGCCGTGTCCTTCAGCGAGATCCAGAGATAGAGGCCGAGCGCCGCGCTCAGGACCGCGCCTTCCAACCGCGTCACCATCCCGCCCGCGATCATCAGCCACAGCAGAAGCGTCGCGCCGATCATCACCGCGAAGTCGCGCCGCATGTCGGCGAACCGCATCGGCACCACCGCGATCATGGACGACAGGCCGAGGATCAGGAGGATGTTCGCGATGTTGGAGCCGATCACGTTGCCGATCGCCAGCGACGGCGCTCCGGACAACGCGGCCTGGAGCGAGACGAGCAGTTCCGGCGTCGAGGTGCCGAAGCCGACGATGGTGAGGCCGATGACGAGGGGCGGGACATGCAGCCGCCGCGCCACGCCGACCGCCCCGCGGATCAGGAACTCGCCGCCGAAGAAAAGGCCGACAAGGCCGGCCAGGAACAGTGCGTAGGTCAAGATCGTCTCCCGATGGGGTTCCGTCCTAGATCGGGCCGGCGGCGGGCTTTGCAAGGGGGGGCGCGCGGATTTCCGGTCGGAACCCCGTGGCGAGGCTGCGGGCGCGATCCGGTTCCCGGCGCCGCGCGAGCGGCGATCTCGAAAGCGGTATGGGCCGACGCCCCGGACGGCGTCGCCGGCCGCGCCGCGATCTCGTCGAGGAAGCGGAAATCCGACCGTGCCTCGTCCCCGTCGATCAGGGCCGGACCGCCGGGGGTGACGATCAGGTTGCCCGCGCAGAGGTCGCCGTGGATCGGGCCGACGGGGGCGTCCGCGCAGGCCGTCCAGGCGGGCACGGAGCCGCGCGGCGAGGCGGGGGCAGGGCGGAGAAGCCGGCATGGCCGCCGCGCCGCAGAGCGATGTCTTGGCCACGAAGGGCGCGCCGGCGCCGTCCTCGACCAGCCAGACCCCGTTCACATGCCCGCCTTTGAGCGGCCGGAGCGCCCGGAAGGCGCCGAAGGCATTCAGGTCGGGCGGCAGGGTGGGGCCGGTCGGGGCGGATGATCCTTCTCGCGGGCGGGGATCGGTGGAAGCGAGCATGGACATCGGCCGAGGTCAGCACCAAGATCGCGCGGAAGATGGCGGGTGGCAGGGAGGCAAGGCGAATGACAGCGGAAACCATGCGCTACGCGGCGATCATGCTGCTGGCGGGGATCGGCATCCCGATCCTCGCGGCGCTGAACGCCAGGCTCGGCGGGCGGATCGAGTCGCCGGCCGCGGCGGCGACCATCCTCTTCGCCGTGGCCTTCCTCGGCGCGGCGCTGACGATGGTCGCGACCGGCGGCACCGGGGCTCTCGCGGCGGCGCCGGGCCAGCCGAAGCACCTCTTCCTCGCCGGGCTTCTCGTCGCGTTCTACGTGTTGTCGATCACCTGGGTCGCGCCGCGCTTCGGCCTTGGCAACGCGATCACCTGCGTGCTTCTGGGGCAGCTTGTCTCGGCGGCTTTCATCGACCAGTTCGGCCTCATGGGCGCCATCGTGCGGCAGATCACGCCCTTGCGCGCGGCGGGGCTCGCGCTGATGGTGGCGGGGGTCTTGCTCACCCAGCGCGGCTGAGGCGGCGGGCGGGGAAGGGGGCGTCCCGCCCCCTCTTGCCGCCTCCGGGCGGCAATTCACCCCCGGGAGGTATTTTCGAACAGAAGAAGGCCGGGCGCGGAGACGCGGCTGCGCGGCTCCCGCCGAGCGGGGGCTCGATACCCCCCGAGGCGGTGCCTCCCGGCCCCTCAGAACCCCTTGCCGGTGCCTTGCAGCACCCCGTGCTCGATCGCGTAGCGGGTCAGGCCCGCGGTCGTGGCGATGCCGAGCTTGCGCTTGATGTTCTTGCGGTGCGTCTCGACCGTGCGGACCGAGATGTCGAGCCCGGCCGCGACATCCTTGTTCGACCTGCCCTGCGCCAGTTCGAGAAGGATCGTCTGTTCGCGCTGGGTCAGGGGCTCGCGCCCGTCCGCCGTGCCGGGATTGAGGCTCGCCGTGGCGCCGGTGCAGAGGTAGCGCTCGCCCGCCATCACCCGGTCGATGGCGCTCCTGATCTCCTCGATCGGCACGTCCTTGAGGATATAGCCCATCGCCCCGTGCCGGAGCGCGGTCGAGATGTATTCGGGGCTGTCATGCATCGACAGGATGACGATCCGTGTGTCGGGATTGCGTTCGAGCAGGATCTCCGTCGCCGAGAGCCCGTTGACCTGCGGCATGTTGAGATCGAGCAGGATCACGTCGGGCGCCAGCGCCTCGACCCTGTCGATCGCCTCCTGCCCGTTGCCGAGTGTGCCGACGACGTCGATGTCGCCGTAGGTTTCGAGGATGGCGCGGATGCCTTCGGCGACCATCGGGTGGTCGTCGACGATGAGGATGCGGATCGGCTCGGTCATGCGGAGGTTTCCGTCTTCGGCGCCTGCCCGGCGGGCGGCAGCATGTGGCTGAGCGGCACCTGCGCCTCGATCACCGTGCCGGAGCCCGAGGAGAGGATGCGCAGGCTGCCGTCGAGCTGTTCCATCCGCTCGGCCATGTTGCGCAGGCCGAGCCCGCCCTCGCCGTGATCGGCGCGGGCGGCCTCGATCCCGTGGCCGTTATCCTCGATCCGGAGGATCGCGCCCTGCTTGTGGCCGCGCGCCATCAGGCGGATGCGGGTGGCGCCGGAATGCTTCTCGATATTGGTCAGCGCCTCCTGTGCGATGCGGTAGAACGCGATCTTCGCCTCCTGGTCGAGCCGGTTGCGGAAGACCACGGTTTCGAACCCGGTCTCGATCCCGGTCCGCCGGCCGAATTCCTCGACCAGCGATTGCAGCGCCGGGCCGAGGCCGAGATCGTCGAGGACGCCGGGGCGCAGGTCGCGGCTGATCCGGCGCACCTCGCCGATCGCCCCGTTCAGCCGCTCGATCCCGGTCGAGAGGCTTTCTTCCGCGCGCGGATCGCCGAGGCCGAGGCGGCGGCGGGCAAGTTCCAGCGTGTAGCGCACGCCGACGAGGATCTGGCTGATCGAATCGTGCAGCTCGCGCGCGACGCGCCCGCGTTCCTCCTCCTGGGTGTCGATGATGCGCTGGGTGAGCTTCTTGAGCTTGGCGTCCGCGAGGCGGCGTTCGCGGATGGTGATCCCCATGCCGGAGGCGAAGACGAAGAGCACCGATCCGAGCGCGATCGCGGCGATCCACTCGAAGGTCCGGCGCACCCGCGCCTCGGTCTCGGCCCGCGCAGTGGCGACGGAACCCAGCACATCGTCGAGGAAGATGCCTGTCCCCACCGCCCAGCGCCAGTCCTGAAGCCCGATCACGTAGGACACCATCTGCGCCGGCTCGCCGGTCGAGGGCTTCGGCCAGATATAGGAGTGATAGCCGCCGCCCTGCCGGGCGATGCGGATCAGCTCGTCCACCACGGGCGTACCCTCGGGATCGCCGAGCCCGGCCCAGTTGCGGTTGATCAGCCAGGTCTGGCGCGGCGCGACGAGGTTGGTGCCGTCGTAGTCGTAGACGAAGAAATAGCCGTCCTGCCCGTAGATCATCGCCGCGAGGATCTGCGCCACCGCGGTCTTGGCCCTCTCGTCGTCGGGCAGCGCGTTGCCATAGATCGCGGTATAGGCGGTCCGGGCGATGCTGATGTAGTTGCGCAACTCGTCCTTCTTCGCCGCGATGAGCTGCGCCTCGAGCCCGGCGATCTCGCGCTCGGCGAGCGCGCGCGACTGGTTGGCGACGAGGACCGCGATGGCCGTCGCCGCGACGACAAGCGGCAACGTCGCCAGAAGGTAGATCTTCTGGCCGTAGGACAGGCGCAGGGCGCGCCTCAGCCGTGCCAATCCGAGCCGCATCGCGCCGCGCTTCCCCGGAACCTTCGCCGATTCGCCCCGCGAGGATGTGCAGAGCGGACAGAGGGCGTCAATTCGCCTGACCAACCGGGGACGCAGCCCCCCGGGTCCGCGCACGCAGAATGAGGCGCTTCTACGCAGTACTCGGTATTCCCACGGCGGACAGGCGCCGCTACTGTCTGGCCGGTCGCGATGATCCGCCGGCAAGGCGGACGGGCGTCTTTGGGAGAACACACTCAATGGGAGGTAAGATCCGAATGGACCGTCGTTCATTTCTGACGAAGGCCGCCGTCGGCGGCACGACTGCGGCTGCCGCAAGCACGCTGGCAGCCCCGCTCTACGCGCAAGGCAACCGGACGCTGACCCTGGTGACCACCTGGTCGCGCGGCCTCGCGGGCGTCCATGACGCGGCCCAGCGCGGCGCCGACACGATCACCGCGATGACCGACGGCCAGCTGACCGTCGATCTCAAGGCCGCGGGCGAGCTCGTGGGGGCCTTCGAGGTCTTCGACGCCGTCACCTCGGGCCAGGCCGACATGTATCACGGGGCCGACTACTACTTCGTCGGCCAGCATCCGGGCTATGCCTTCTTCACTGCGGTGCCGATGGGCATGACCGCGCAGGAACTCGCCAACTGGTACTATCAGGATGGCGGGATTGAGCTGCATGACGAGCTTGGCCAGATCTTCGGCCTCAAGTCCTTCCTCGGCGGCAACACCGGCGCACAGGGCGGCGGCTGGTTCCGCAAGGAGATCACCTCGGCCGCCGATTTCAACGGACTTAAATTCCGCATGCCCGGCCTCGGCGGCAAGGCGCTCGGCAAGCTCGGGGCCTCGGTGCAGAACCTGCCCGGTGGCGAGATCTATCAGGCGCTTTCGTCCGGTGCGCTCGACGGCACCGAATGGATCGGCGCCTGGGCGGACGAGAAGATGGGCTTTCAGGAGATCACGAAGTTCTACTATACCGCCGGCTTCCACGAGCCCGGCGCCGGTCTGACCCTGGCGATGAATCGCGAGGTCTATGACAGCCTGACCCCGTCCCAGCAGAAGATCTACGAGATCGCCGCGGGCGAGGCCCACCAGTGGAGCCTCACGCAGTTCCTCGCCAACAACGGCGCGGCGCTGGCGCGGCTTCAGTCCGCTGGCGTCAAGGTGCTGAGCTTCCCCGACGACGTCTGGGATGCGTTCGGCAAGGCGACCGAGGAGGTTCACGCCGAGAACATAGGCGACGAGCTCTACAAGAAGATCCACGACAGCGTGATGGCTTCGATGAAGAAATCCTCGGCCTGGCTGAAGATCACCGACAGCGTCTACACAAGCCAGCGCGACCGCGTGCTCGGCGGCTGAGCGGCACGCCTGAGCGCAACCAACCCTCTCCCGGCCGGGCCGGCCGGGAGAGGCAAGCACAAGACAGAACGGCGCGGACAGCGCCGAGGGAACCAGGGAGGATGTGATGGTGGACGCCATCGGGTGGCTCTTCGCCAGTATTCTGACCGCCTTTGCGAATGCCTTTCACGCCATCACCCATCCGGGTGAATGGCTTGCCTGGCTTCCCTATATCAACCGGCCGATGCCGACGCCCGAGGTGAAGGAATCGCTGATGCGGTTCATCTACTACGGTGCCTCGCGGGAGTTCTTCTTCGTCCTGCTCGTCCTCTTCCTCATCCTGACCGCCATCGGCCTCTGGCGCCGGCCGGTGATGTGGGCCTATGTGCGCGGGCTCGAATGGTTCGCCAACACGATCGGCCGGGCCGTCGCCTGGGTCGGCCTGATCATGGTGATCCAGCAGATCGTCATCGTCTTTTTGCAGCGCATCTTCCGCGTCGCCCAGATCGAGTTCGGCGCCTTCGGCATCGGCTTCACCAAGGACCTCTCCTGGTGGTCGGAGGAGCTGAAGCTCTACAACGCGATGATCGTGGCGCTTTGCGTCACCTACACCTTCGTGCAAGGCGGCCATGTCCGCGTCGACCTCGTCTATTCCAACGTCTCCTATCGCTGGAAGAAGGCCATCGACATGATCGGCTCGCTCGTCTTCATGGTGCCGGTCGCGGCGCTGACCTGGCTCTTCGCCTGGTTCTTCTTCTGGCGGGTCATGGTCGTGCCGAACACCTCGGCCTCGGACGGGCTCGACAAGCTTCTCCTCAAGGCCAGGGCGGTGCGCTGGAACATCGAGACGATCGGCTTCTCGCCCAATGGTTTTGACGCCTACTTCCTCTTCAAGCTGCTGATCCTCAGCTTCGTCGCCCTCACCTTCCTGCATGCCCTCGCGTTCTTCTGGCGGTCCTTCCTCGAATTCGTCGAGGGGCCGGAAAGCGACGGCAAGTATCTCGACCGTGACACGCTCGGCGAAGGCGAAGAAGCCTATGAAGGCACGCATTAAGGAACGGATGGACCATGTTTCTCGGATTTGACGGCGTCGAGATCGGCCTGATCATCGTTTTCCTGTGCCTCTTCGGCGGGATCCTCTCGGGCTTTCCCGTGGCCTTCGCGCTCGGCGGGGCGGGGATCATCGCCTTCGGCATCATCGCGGCGCTCGACAGTTCCGGCCTCCTGGTCCACGAATTCCTCGACCGGACGACGGCCGAATACCAGGCGCTGATCGCGCAAGGTGTCTCCGATCTCGAGATCTCGAAGTTCAGCTATCCAGACCTGCCACGGGCGATCGAGCCGCTCTTCCCGCAAGGCTGGGAAGTGGCGATGGACCGCAACCTCGCCTTCATCGTCAACCGCATGAACGAGCGCGTCTTCGCCGGCCAGTCGATCGAGACGCTGCTCGCGGTTCTGATGTTCGTGATGATGGGCATCACGCTCGAACGCTCGAAGATCGCCAACGAGCTCCTGACCACGATGGCGCGGGTCTTCGGTCCCCTGCCGGGCGGCCTTGCCGTCTCGGTCGTCGTCGTCGGCGCCTTCCTCGCGGCGTCCACGGGGATCGTCGGGGCGACCGTCGTCACGATGGGGCTGCTGTCGCTGCCGACGATGCTCAGGAGCCGCTACTCGCCCGAGCTTGCGACCGGCGTGATCGCCGCCTCCGGGACGCTCGGCCAGATCATCCCGCCCTCGATCGTCATCGTGCTTCTCGGCACGCTCGCCGGCGACCTCTACGCCGCCGGGCAGGAAATCCGCGCCGGGGCGGCGGGCTGTTCGGACGCGCTCACCTATCTCGGCCAGGCCGCGGTCCTTTCGGTCGGCACACTCTTTCAGGCGGCGCTCCTGCCGGGGATCCTGCTGGCCGTCATGTACGGGCTCTACGCCTTCGGCTACGCGCTGGTGAACCCGGACAAGGCGCCCCCCGTCGCGCTCGAAGCGGTGGGGGGCGACATCGTCACCCGTTCGGACGCGATGCGCTGGTTCGTCCTCGCCCCGGTCGCGATCATCGGCGGGATGCTTCTGGCCGGGCAGGTCAACCTCGTCGGCACTCAGGACCTGACGGTCGACAGCTACACCGATGCGGGGCAGGCGGCCTCGCTGCGCACCAAGGTCTCGGACCAGTGCAAGGCCTCGATGATCACGCTTCATGGCCAGGAGGCCTGGGACGCGGCCGTCGCCCAGCAGGCCGAGATCGATGCGGCCGGCGGCCTCACCCAGAGCCACAAGCGCAGCGACGAGGAACTGGTCTCGGCCCGTGCCGACATGATCGCGGGCGCCGCCCCGATCGGCACCGGCATCGCGGTGCTCTTCACCTTCGCGGCGCTCCTGCTGGCGATGGCGCGCGGCGTCTCGCCCTCGGCCGATCCGAAACCGCTGCTGATCGGGGCCGGCGGAGTCGTCCTCGGCCTTCTCGCCGACGCGGCGCTCATTCCGCCGACGATGGGGCCGGGGCCGGCGCTGATGATCCTCGCCATTCCCTTCGCGATCACGCTCTACGGCTGTGGCGCGGCGGCGAAGAGCATGGCGCATAACGACCTCGTCCGTGTCGTCTTCCCGCCGCTCGTGCTGATCATTGCCGTCCTCGGCTCGATCCTCGGCGGCATCACCAACCCGACGCCCGCGGCGGCGCTCGGCGCTGGCGGTGCGCTTCTGCTCGCCGCCTACCGGAGGCTCCAGGACCAGAAGAAGAGCGGGGCGATCATCCTCGCCGCCTCCTTCGCGATCGTCATCATGATCCTCGTCGGGATCAACTTCGACCTCAGGATCAACCGCTCCGACATCGCCACCCCGGACCTCATCGCCTATTACGCGGCGCGCGGGCTCTACTTCTTCGCGATGTTCGGGATCCTCTATTCCTGCTGGGTGCTCCTCAGGAATGCCGTGCTCGGCCCGGTAGTGCGCGAGACGGCGAAGGTCACCTCGATGGTCTTCACCATCCTCATCGGGTCGCAGATCCTCAACCTCGTGCTGATCTCCTTCGGCGGAGAGCACTATATCCAGAGCTTCCTGCGCTCGTTCGAGCAGGAATGGACGGCCTTCCTGATCGTCATGTTCGTGCTCTTCATCCTCGGCTTCGTGCTCGACTTCCTCGAGATCATCTACATCGTCGTGCCGATCGTCGGGCCGGTGATCTATGGCGGCACCTACGATCCGTCGTGGGTGACGATCATGATCACGGTGAACCTGCAGACCTCGTTCCTGACGCCGCCTTTCGGCTTCGCGCTCTTCTACCTGCGTGGCGTGGCCCCGGCGAGTGTGACCACGAGCCAGATCTATCGCGGCGTCATCCCCTTCGTGCTGATCCAGGTGCTCGGCCTCGCGATCCTGTGGACGTTCCCGGCGATCGTGACCATCGTCCCGGCGCTTCTGCCGAACAACTGAGGCGCCGCGGCCGGGGCGTTGCCCGCACCACCTCGGGATGGCGCGGCATCGTCCGCGACACCGTCACCGACCCGATGGTCTGGTTCCTCGCCGCGACGGCTGCCCTCTTCGGCTGGCTCGGCGATTATGGCGAGGCGGCGGTCCTCGGCCTCGCGCTTCTCCCCATCGTCGGGATGGACGCCTGGCTTCACCGCCGCACCCAGGCCTCGACCGAGGGCCTGAGCGGCCGCATCGCCGCCCGTGCCTTCGTCGTCCGCGACGGAGAGGAGGCCGAGATCGCCGCCGAGGATCTCGTGCCCGGCGACCTCGTCCGGGTGCCGGCGGGCAGCTACTTTCCCGCCGACGGGATTCTCGTCGCGGGCGCCGACCTGCAGGCCGACGAATCCAACCCTCACGGGCGAGGCGCTGCCGGTCCGCAAGCGGCCGGTCGACGCGCCCCTGCCGGGGGATCGCGGCCTCGACAGCGTCCACTGGGGCATGGCGGGCACCCGGCTCCTGACCGGCACGGCGCGGATGCGGATCGTCGAGACCGGGGCCGGCACGCTCTACGGCGAGATCGCGCGGCTGGCGCAGGTCGCCCACGGCGACCGCACGCAGCTGCAGGCCGCGATGGGCCGGCTCACGCAGATCCTCGTCGCCACGGCGCTGGCGCTCTGCGTGGCGCTCGCGGTCTTGCGCTACCAGCAGGGCTA
>WOZM01000025.1 GCA_011620265.1 Paracoccaceae bacterium | reverse complement strand
GGCCGCGCCCTCGACCGGCAGATCGACCGGCCGCGGGGCTTCCGCCTCGACCCAGTCGCAGAGCCCGCCCAGCGTGCGGTCGGTGGCGAGCGCCGCGCCGATGCTGGCGATCAGCGTGTCGAAGGCGGCGTCACGGGCGGCACCCTGAACGACAGCCTCGATCTCGGCGCGGTGCTGGTAGTGGTAGCGCAGGGGCGACAGCGTCACCTCCGGCTCACCCGGTTCGCCGTCGCGAAGGATCAGGAGACCCTCGGCCGGCACGCGCTCTGGCAGCACCTCACCGCGCAGGGCGACGGCGGGCAGCGCCGAGAGCCGCGCATTCAGCGCGGTGAGGGTGGTTTCGCGAGTGGTTGCCATATCTTACAAGTGCTTGCTCTTTGAAGTAGACCTAGAATCCGATGCCGATCTGCTGATTGAACGTGAAGGAACGGGACACGCTGGTCGGAATGCAGATTTCTCGCGGTGGGGTAGGCAAGTGGCGGTCGAAAAGATCAAAGTGGGAACAAAGACCGTCGGGTTGAGTAAAGCTGTGCACAACGCGCAGTTTCAAATGAGGACGGTACTTACCCTCGAACCTTTTGATTATGTCGATCTCTGGCTGCGCCGGCAGCACAAGGAGGAGGCGCTATTCTATTGGCGGCAGGCGCGGGATTTTCATAGGGCAGCAATGGGACTTCCCATGGAGTCCGCGCCTTTGGTGCTCTACTACTGCTTCATGAACGCAGCGAAGGCGTTGCTTGCTTCGAAGGGAACGGCCTTTAGCCCCTACCACGGGGTGGGGTCACATCGCATGAGGGGCCCCAACAGCAAGGTGGTACTTAGCAACGAGGGCATTGCGATCAAACAGAACGGCATTGTGCCAGCATTGGCAGCCTACTTTGCAGAGGCCGAGCCTGCTGTGACACACAGTCTTGAAGACGTACTTTACAACCTCGTATTCGTCCATCGCACCTACTGCCTGAGCTATTCGAACAAGAAGGAACGTTTTCTTCCTTTGAAGAACATTGCTTTCGTTCGTGCCAGCGACACGAACGAAGTCTGGTTTACGGCTGACGCAGTCGACGATGCCGACTGGAGGTTCTTCCGCAAGCATCTCCCACCAGAGGTCTCAGCGGCTCCAAACGGTAGCGCGACAATGATCTCCAATACACGTATTGCTTGGGCCTCGTTGGATAGACCTACGGACGCAGAGCTGGACCAACTAAGGCTTCTCAATCAGGAGCTCCGTCGAGTATTGCACTACATCAACGGTGCGCACACGCTTTGGTACCTAAAGTCATCCGGCGCGCATCAGATAGACCGGCGGCCCATCACGCTCACGCTCGCCGCCATGCACCGCTTGAGTGAGATTTGCCGATACAAGCCATCCGAGCTGCGTTCCTTTCTAGATGGCCAGAAGAACTGGTTGTTGAGCGAGTTTGTTGCCATGGCGCCCTCGCAATTCCTCGACGAAATCGCGTGCGAAATGACCGGGCACCAGATCATGATTCCAAATGTCCGAACTCCAGTTTGAGGCCAAGAATGAAGATCTACATCGGTTGCGGGTTGACCCATGTGCCGCGCGAAATATTCGATCGTTACGTAGCGTACCTGCATGAACTGGCGGCTTCTCTTCGAGCGATTCCAGAGGTCGCGAGCGTCCGATATGCGCTGGTCGACAGCGATCCGCAGCTTGCCGTGAAGCCGAGCTCAGATCGCGCGGCCCTATGCTATGACTGGGACAGGCGGATGGTGGAGGAGGCCGATTTGATGGTCGCCGACGCCAGCTTCCCTTCAACCGGCCTCGGCATCGAACTTCAGATCGCGGAGACCGCGGGAATCCCGATCATCATGTTGGTTGGGGATCACGGTATCAACAGAGTTGCGAGCGCTCACTACCAGAATCCTGACCGTAGTCAGCACGACTTGCAGGTCGGCGAGGGAATTGTGTCGCTTATGGCACTCGGTTTGCCCGGGATCCGCAAGACGATTCCGTATAGAACATTCTAGGAAGCTGTCTCTGGAGCAGCTGCAGCGGTGGAGATTTACGGCTAGAGACTGCCATCCTTCGTTGGCCCAGTTGCTGCCTTGCCTGGCGCGTTGTGTGACACAGGGGGCGCGTCACTACGATTCATCTGATCGTCCGCACCTCCACCCAATTCGCCACGATCAGCCCCGGCACGCGTTCCAACGCCCGGTCTGCATCCCGCGCCAGGTCCAGCCGCTTCGGCAGCTTCACCTGCGGGACCAGCAGGAAGATCGGCGCGGTGACCTTGCCGCGCCCGGTCTTGGAGCGCGAGACAACCGCCTGACCCTTTGTGTTCAGCCGCCCTTCGGCGACCAGCAGGCTCGGCCCCGTGCGGCGATAGACGAACCGCAAGCGGAGGCCACGGCGGCGCTCCCATTCGCCGGGCGTGATCCGGCCGCCGCGCAGGGATTTGCCCGCCGCTGGCAGCGGGATGGCGAGCCAGAACCCGTTCTTCGAGCGGATCAGCGGGCCGGTGTCGTGGGCGCCGACGATGACCTGGGCCTTGGACCAGACCAGCGCTGCGGCGTCGAGGCTCTCGCCCGACCTCGGGAAGTTCTGGCTTCGGATGGAGTTGGCCAGCCGCGTGCCGAGCCCCGCGCCGGTGATCTGCAGCCGCCAGGCCGACTTCAGCCCGGTCCCGGCCTCGCGCATGGCGGCCGTGACAGCGCGCTCGCCCGCCGCGACTTCGGCCGCCATCATCGCGACGATGTCGGGATCGATGTCGAGCTTCAGTTTCATCGCGGTCACGCCGGGCGCAGATCGACGGTCCAGACCAGCCGCTCGCGGTCGCGGACGGGCTCTCCCTGGATGAGAAAGGCGTCGCCGTCGATCTCGATGCGGTCGCCGGGACGCGGGTTCGCCACCTCGGCCACGCGCAGGTCGATCCGGGTGGTCTCGGACCAGAGCCGGGCATCGCCGAAGTCGGAGACGACATCCGCACGTCGGGCGACGGCACGCACCAGAACGGGCGCGCCGCCATCGGCAATGTAGACCGCGTCCCGGCCGATGTTCGGATCGGCGAAGAGCGCACTGAGCGCGGCAGCGAAGGCGCTCATCAGAAGGTCGCGTTCAGGCGCACCCGGCCGATGGTGTCGCC
>WOZM01000270.1:1296-3159 GCA_011620265.1 Paracoccaceae bacterium | reverse complement strand
CTTGGAGGACGCTGGCCTGCTGAAGCCGGGATGCGTCTGGTTCCGGTCGTTCGGGCCGCAAGGGAGGAAGCGGCGATGCCGGCAGGCGTGCGACGCGACGCAGGAAACATCGGCACCCCGTTCTTCGGCCGGTCGCGCGCCCCGTGAGCGGTGGTCGCGTCATCGGGACGTGGGCGGCTCAGCCGTCCTTCGGCCCGACATTCTCGCGGAACGCGACCTCGAAGGCGGCCTTCCTGGCGGCGTCCGCCTCGGTCTGGTTCTGGGCCCGCCACTCTTCGTAGGGCATGCCGTAGTAGAGCGCGCGCGCCTCGTCCTTGGTCATCGCGATGCCGCGTTCGTTCGCGGCCTCCTGCATCCAGCGGGCAAGGCAGTTGCGGCAGAAGCCGGCGAGGTTCATCAGGTCGATGTTCTGCACGTCCGTCCGCTTTTCCATCAGGTGATGGCGGAGCGTCCGGAACGCGGCGGCTTCGATCTCGATGCGGGTCTGGTCGTCCATGGCGTCCTCCTGTCCTCAGAGATTGGATGCGGCAAGCGCCTCTTCAAGGATCGGCACCAGCCGGTCGGCCCAGGCGATCTGGCCGTCCTCGGTCCGAATGAGGTCGTGGCGGATCTCGATCAGCACGTTGGGCCGGCCGGGCTGGAGCGCGTGGCGGTCGATGGAATCGCCGTCGAGATGGCCGCCGTAGGGCTCGTTCTCGCCCACGGTGAGGTCGGGTTCGGCGCGGAGCCGGCCGAGGACGGCAAGCGCCAGCTTGGGGTCGAGATGGGAATAGAGGATGCCCACCTGCCATGGCCGGTCGCCGCGCCCGAAAAGCCGGGGGGTGAAGCTGTGGATGGCGCAGATCACCGTGTCGTGGCGCCGCGCGGCGAGGGTTTCGAGCGCCTCGTGATAGGGCCGGTGGAAGGCGGCGAGGCGCCGCTCCGTCTCGGTCGCGTCGACATGGCGGTTCACAGGGATCATCGTGCCGTCATAGAGCTTCATGATCAGCGTCGGGTCGTCCTCGCCCCGGTTGGGGTCGATGACGAGGCGCGAGAAATCGGAGAAGATCGCCGGCGCGTTCAGCTTCTCGGCGAGGCGTTTCGTCACCCCGGCGGCGCCGATATCGTAGGCGATGTGACGCTCCATATCCTCGGGCGCGATGCCGAGCGATCCGCCACCGACGCAGTCGGGCACCCGGTTGGTGGCATGGTCGCAGGTCAGCAGCCAGCGGGAGGGTCGGTCGGCGCCGAGAATGTGAAAGGGACGATCCGTCATGAGTTTTTCATCGTTCCGCGATGAAAGATCGTTTAGACGAGGGCGCAGGAAAGCGCCAGTTGCTGTCGCGGACTAATTCGGCGATAAAGCGCGCGGCGTGTATGGTAGCGCAAACATGACGGGGAGATCGACGGGATGAGACGGTTGCGCAATGTGAAGATCGTGGCAACCCTCGGCCCGTCATCGAGCGATTACAAGACGATCCGGGCGCTTTTCGAGGCCGGGGCGGATGTGTTCCGCCTGAACATGAGCCACGGCACCCACGAGGAACAGGCCGCCCGCCACGCGATCATCCGCCAGGTGGAGGCCGATGTCGGCCGCCCTATTGCCATCCTCGCCGATCTTCAGGGGCCGAAGCTCAGGGTCGGGACCTTCATCGCCGGCGCGCATGACCTGAATGAGGGTGACAGGTTCCGCTTCGACCTCGATCCCGCCGAGGGCGATGGCCGACGGGTGAGCCTGCCGCATCCCGAGATCTTCGCCGCCCTCGAACCCGGATCTCGGCTTCTGGTCAATGACGGCAAGATCCGCCTGACGGTGGATGAATGCGGGCCGGATTTCGCCGACTGCACGGTGACGGCGGGGGGCACGATCTCCAACCGCAAGGG
>WOZM01000270.1:0-1286 GCA_011620265.1 Paracoccaceae bacterium | reverse complement strand
AAGGGCGTGAACGTGCCCGACGTGGTGCTGCCGCTCGCGGCTTTGTCCGAGAAGGACCGCGCCGATCTGGAATTTGCCTGCGAGCTCGGCGTCGACTGGCTGGCTTTGTCCTTCGTGCAGCGGGTCGAGGACGTGACCGAGGCGCGGGCGCTCGCCAAGGGCCGCGCGGCGATCCTGTCGAAGATCGAGAAGCCGGCGGCGGTGAAGGCCTATCCGGAGATCCTCGCCGCCTCCGACGGGATCATGGTGGCGCGCGGCGATCTCGGCGTTGAACTCCCGGTCCATTCGGTGCCGCCGATCCAGAAGCGGCTGGTGCGCGGGGCGCGGTCGGCGGCGAAGCCGGTCATCGTCGCGACCCAGATGCTGGAGAGCATGATCGAAAGCCCTATGCCGACGCGGGCCGAGGTCTCCGACGTCGCCACGGCGATCTACGAGGGTGCCGACGCGGTCATGCTCTCGGCCGAAAGTGCGGCCGGCCAGTACCCGGTCGAGGCGGTCACGACGATGGACAACGTCGCGAAATCGGTCGAGAGCGACCCGACCTACCGCGAGGTGATCGAGGCCTCGCGCACGGTGGAGCGCAAGAGCATCGCCGACGGCATCGTCGCCGCCGCGCGCGAGATCGCCGAGGCGACCGACATCCACGCGATCTGCTGCTTCACCCAGTCGGGCACCACGGCCAGCCTCGTCGCGCGGGAACGGCCGAGCGTGCCGATCATCGCGCTGAGCCCGATCCTGGCGACGGTCCGTCGGCTGTGCCTGACCTGGGGCGTCCACTGCGTGCAGACCCACGGCCCGGTCGACCGCTTCAAGATGGCGGTGGTGAATGCCGCGAAGGCGGCCCGCGAATACGGCTTCGCGACCGAGAAGGACCAGATCGTCGTCACCGCCGGCGTGCCCTTCAACGTCAAGGGCACGACGAACATCCTGCGCGTGGCGCCCTGCAACGAGCGGTTGATTTTCCGCACCGATCCCGAATGATCGGCCCGGACGGGAGGGAGTAGGGGGAGCATGGACAGCGATCTTCTGCTGGTCTTCGGACTTCTCCTCGCGCTCCTCTCGATCCCGGCGCTGATCTCGGCCTTCTCGTCCGAACGCTCGGCCCGGGGCGGGATCGCGCTGGCGGCCATCGGCGGCGCGATGATCGTCGCGGCCTATATCGGCAAGCCCGAGAGCTACCGGCCGGACGAGATTCCGCAGGTCATCCTCTCGGTCATTGCCCGGATCGTCCGGTAGGACGCGCCTCGCCCCTTGCCAATCCGCCCCCTTGCGGCTATAGGGCGCCT
>WOZM01000277.1 GCA_011620265.1 Paracoccaceae bacterium | reverse complement strand
CAGGGAATCACAAGTGTCGCCAAAGATTCAACATGTTCTCGGACAGACACTCAGATCGTCCCGGCCGCCATTTCGCTGGCGATGTGGTCGGCCTGCCGGATCGCAAGCGCGACAATCGTCAGCGTCGGGTTCTCGGACGCTCCGGAGGTGAACTGGCTGCCGTCGGAGACGAAGAGGTTGGCGATGTCATGGCTCTGGCCCCATTTGTTCACCACGCCATCTTTTGCCAATTCCGACATCCGGTTGGTGCCGAGGTTGTGGGTCGAGGGATAGGGCGGCGTCGGGAAGGTGCGGGTCGCGCCGACCGCCTCGTAGATCGCGATGCCCTGCTTGTAGGCGTGCGCCCGCATCGCCTTGTCGTTGGCGTGGTCGGAGAAGTTGACATTCGCCACCGGCAAACCCCACTGATCCTTCACGTCCGACAGCGTGACCCGGTTCGATTCTTGCGCCAAGTCCTCGCCGACGATCCACATCCCGGCCATGTTCTCGTAGGCGTCGAGGGCGGTGGTGAAGCTCCGCCCCCAGCCGCCGGGATTGAGGAAGGCGGCCATGAACGGCAGGCCGAGCGACAGGGTCTCAAGCTCGTACCCGCCGACGAAACCGCGCGAGGGGTCGTGGCGCGCCTCGTCCTGGATGATCCCGGCCATGGTGGTGCCGCGCCACATGCGCACCGGCTTTTCGAAGGTCGCGTAGACCGAGCCGGTCAAGTGCCGCATGTAGTTCTTGCCAACCATGCCGGAGGAGTTGGCAAGCCCGTCAGGGAACATCGACGAGGCGGAGTTGAGAAGCAGCCGCGGGCTTTCGAAGGAGTTGCCGGCGACGCAGACGATCCGCGCCTTCTGCATCTGCAGGTTGCCGTCCTTGTCGAAATATTCGACCCCCGTCACCTTGCCGCTGTCGTCATGCAGGATGCGGGCGACATGGGCGTGATCGCGGACTTCGAGATTGCCGGTCGCCTCGCCGCGCGGGATGTCGGTATAGGCGGCCGACCACTTGGCGCCCCACTTGCAGCCCTGGAAGCAGAAGCCGGTCTGCTGGCAGGCCATGCGGTCGTCGTAGTCGGCCGAGTTGATCGCCATGCGGCCGGTATGGACTTCCTTGTAGCCGAGCGCGCGCGCCCCCTTCTCGAGGATCTTGAAGTTGTTGTTGCCGGGCAGGCCCGCGCGCCCGCCGGTGCGAGTGACGCCGAGCTTGGACTCGGCCTTGTCGTACCAGGGCGCCATCTCGGCCGCGTCGATCGGCCAGTCGAGGAGGTTCGCCCCCTCGACGGCCCCGTAATTGGTCAGCGACTTCCATTCGTGGTCCTGAAAGCGCAACGAGGCGCCGGCCCAGTGGACGGTCGTGCCGCCGACGGCCTTGACGATCCAAGCCGGAAGGCCGGAAAAGTCCTTGGCCACCCGCCAGTCGCCGCTCGTCGTGCGCGCGTCGGTCCAGGCCAGTTGCCCGAAGCTTTCCCACTCGTCGTTGATATAATCCTCGGGCAGATAGCGCCCGCCCGCCTCCAGCGCGACGACCTTCACGCCCTTCTGCGCCAGTTCGTTGGACAGCACCCCGCCGCCTGCGCCGGTGCCGATGACGACGACCACGGAGTCATCGGAAAGTTCGAATTTCGCGACCATGTTATCCTCCTCAGGTCAAAGCCAGTCGATGTCATCGAAGCCGCGCTCGATATAGCCGCCCTTCGAGAAGGATTCGCCCTCGTAGCCGAAGATCGGCCAGACGCCCTTCTGGTTGTAAAGCCCGGTCACGAGCCCGCCGCGCACGGTCTGGAAGAAGGGCGTGTCCTCCATCGCCTGAAGAAGCTTCACGCGGTCCTCCTCCCAGCCCATCGAGACATAGTCGGCATGGCCGGCGGCCTGTGCCGCCGCGTCGAGCGCCGCGACGCCCTCTTCCACCAGCGCCTTGCGGTCCTCGGCATCGTAGCCCTTGACGGCGACGGCGTAATACTGGTCGCCCACCTTGTCGTGCGGGTAGATGTCGCGCGCCATCTGCAGGAGCGTCGCCATCTGGTGTTCGCTGATGACCGTCACCTCGAGCGCCCACGCGGCGTTCGGGGCGGCGATGAAGCCCGCGCCGGCGACCACAAGCGCGCCGGTGGCGACCGACCGCGCCAGAAGCGCGCGGCGGGTCAGGCCTGTCCGTTCGATCTTTTCCATCATTCCCTCCCTTGAAGAATGGCCGGCCGCCTAGAGAAAGCGGCCGCCGCGTTCGAGCACCTCGATCTGGTAGCCGTCCGGATCGGCGATGAAGAAGAAGCGGGCGACGAGGCGGTCGCCGTTCCTGAATTCGACGATCTTGCGCGGCGCGAGGCCGTCTGCCGTCATCCGCGCATGGGCCGCGTCGAGATCGGCGACCGACACGGCGAGATGGCCGTATCCGTCGCCGAGGTCGTAGGGCTCGCTCCGGCCCTTGTTGACGGTCAGTTCCAGCTCGAACGGGGTTTCCGCGTTCGAGAGATAGACCAGCGTGAAGCTGTCGAAATCGAGCCGGTCGGCCACCCTGAGCCCGAAGGCGCGGGAGTAGAAATCGACCGCCCGCGCCTCGTCGAGCACCCGGATCATCGAGTGAATTGCCTTGGCCATCTGCCCTCCGAAATCGAACCGATTTTGGTAAGACTATGTAACCAATTCAGGCGGGTGGTAGTAACCCGCTACTACAGGACGATTTTCCCGCTATTCGGCGGCGAAGCGCGCCGCAGCGTCGCGGTCGTATTCGCCGAGGTGAATCGTGCAGGCACAGCGCAGCAGCGACGTGAAGTTCGGCGCCTCGCCCCGCAGTTCCAGCACCTCGGAATGCAGTCGCGAGATGAAGGCGGGGGTCGAAAGACCCTCCCGCTCGGCGATCTCGTCGAGAATGCGCCAGAAGGCGCGCTCCAGCCGGATCGAGGTGCTCTGGCCGTTGAGGCGCAGGCGGCGGGTCTCGGATTCGTAGCGGCCCGGATTCTGGCCGGCGAAGATCTGGCACATGGTCTGCCCTCCCCAGCATGACTGTGCGGAATGCCGAGTTTGGGAGGGAATGGGCGAATCGTCAACGCCGGCGCCCTGGAAAGCCCGGAAACGTGAACGGGCCGCCCGAGGGGCGACCCGTCGATCCGGAAAGGGACCGGTCTTTACTTGATGATCTTGGACACGACGCCGGCGCCGACGGTGCGGCCGCCTTC
>WOZM01000271.1 GCA_011620265.1 Paracoccaceae bacterium | reverse complement strand
CGCCCGCGCCGCGTCCATCAGGCGGCGCATCTCGTGGATCGCGGGGGCGAGGCCGGTGAAGATCGCCTCGCCGATGAGGAAATGCCCGATGTTGAGTTCCCGGACCTCCGGAAAGGCCGCGACCGGGCCGACGGTGTCGTAGGTCAGGCCATGGCCGGCATGGACCTCGAGCCCGAGGGAATGGGCGAAGGCGGACATGTCGCGGAGCCGCGCCAGTTCCGTATCGCGTTCGGCGAATTTCCCCTCCGCGTGAAGGTCGCAATAGGCGCCGGTATGAAGCTCCACCACCGCCGCGCCGATGCGGGCGGCGGCCTCGATCTGGGCGGCATCGGCGGCGATGAAGATCGAGACCCGGCAACCGGCCTCGGCGAGGGGCGCGATGAAATGCGCGAGCCGGTTTTCCTCGCGCGCGACCTCGAGCCCGCCTTCCGTCGTCCGCTCCTCGCGCTTTTCGGGGACGATGCAGACGGCATGGGGCCGGTGGCGGAGCGCGATCGCCTGCATCTCCTCGGTCGCGGCCATCTCGAAGTTGAGGGGCACGGTCAGCGCCGCCATCAGCCGGTCGATATCGTCGTCGGCGATGTGGCGGCGGTCTTCGCGCAGATGTGCGGTGATGCCGTCGGCGCCGGCCTCTTCGGCCAGCATCGCCGCGCGCACCGGGTCGGGATAGGCCGAGCCGCGGGCGTTCCGCACCGTCGCCACATGGTCGATGTTCACGCCGAGCCTGAGATGGTCCAAGGGGTCAACTCCGTTCTGTCGCCGGTTCACGGGCAGAGCCTAATGGCCCCGCGCGGGGCTGTGAACGGCCGAAATCGTCACGGGTACAATTCCGGCCTCAGCCCTTTTCGCGGGCCTGCTCCTGGCGCGCGTGAAGCCGCGCCCTCAGCTTCTCGAAGCGGTCCTTCAGCCGCTTGCGGCGGTGCTTCTGGTAGGCGGCGATGATCGGCGCGGAAAGGTAGTAGGACACCACGCCCGCGACGATGCCGGGCAGGAGGCCGCCGACGAGATAGGGCAGGAAGATCTCGTTCCAGAAGTTGTAGAGATTGCCCCATTGCGTCGTCGCATCGGTGAAGATCGCCATGAAGTTGTGCCGCAGATCTTCGCCCGCGCCGACGAACTTGCCGAACAGGGTCGCGTGCTGGCTTTCGTCGAAGTTGGTGCCGAGGATCAGGTGGCCGAGTTTCATCGAGGTGAAGGCGATGATCGGGAAGGTCACCGGGTTGCCGAAGAAGGTGCCGAGGAGCGAGGCGAGGATGTTGCCGCGCACCACCTTGGCGGCGAGAAAGGCCGAGATGAAATGCAGCCCGAAGAGCGGCGTGAAGCTGACGAAGACGCCCGCCCCCACCCCGCGCGCGATCCGGTGGGGATCGTCCGGCAGCCGGCGGATGCGGTGCTTGACGTAGTGGAAGGCGCGGGTCCAGCCGCCGCGCGGCCAGAAGGCCTCGGCCAGCATCTGCAGATAGGTCCGCGGGGTGCGCCGCTTGAAGACCACGTCCCTTCCCTTCCCGCCCGTCAGGGCTTGCGGCTGAGGTCGCGGTAGCGCTCGACCTGTGCCACGTCGCTTTCCGCCTCGAGCGCGGTCAGCACCATATGGAGATGCTCCGCATCCCGAATATCAACTTCCACGATAAGACGGTAAAAATCCGGCTTTCGGTCGACGAAAGTAAGGTCGGAGATATTGGCCTTCTGCTCGCCGATCAAGGTGCATATGCGCCCGAGCACCCCGGCGTCGTTGGCGATGGTCATGTTGAGGCTGACGGTGTGGACCGGCGCATGGCGGCCGGAATGCCATTGCAGGTCGACCCAGCGCGCGGGCTGCTCCTCGAACTCCGCAAGCGCGGGGCAGTCGATGGCGTGCACCACCACGCCCTGGCCGCGATAGGTGATGCCGACGATGCGTTCGCCCGGCACCGGCTGGCAGCAATTCGCGCGCCGGAACGACTGGTCGGCGGTGAGGCCGAGGACCGGGCGGCGGTGATCGACCTCCTCGACCGATTGCTGGGTCGCAAGCTCGGGGTAGATCGCCTCGATCACCTCGCGCGCGGTCAGTTCGGCGCTGCCGAGCCGGGCCAGAACCTCGGTCTCGTCGCTGAGGCCGAGCGTCTTCGCGGCGGTGCGGAGCGCCTTGTCGGAGACCTTGCGGCCGACATGCTCGAAGGCGACGCGCGCCAGTTCCTGGCCGAGCTTGACGAAGCGCTCGCGGTCCTCCTCGCGCAGGGACCGGCGGATCGCGGATTTCGCCCGGCCGGTGACGACGATGTCGATCCAGGTCGCCTGCGGGCGCTGGCCGGTCGCGATGATCACCTCGACCGACTGGCCGTTCTTCAGCCGGGTCCAGAGCGGCACCCGGATGCCGTCGACCTTGGCGCCAACGCAGGAATTGCCGATCCGGGTATGGATCGAATAGGCGAAGTCGATCGGCGTCGCGCCCTTCGGCAACTGCACCACATCGCCCTTGGGCGTGAAGCAGAAGACCTGGTCGGAATACATCTCGAGCTTGACGTTCTCGAGAAATTCGTCGTGATCCTCGCCGCTGTCGAAGCGTTCGGTCAGCGTCGCGATCCATTTCGCCGGATCGACGGCGAAGGGGTTCTGGGCGCGTTCCCCGTCGCGGTAGGCCCAGTGCGCGGCCACCCCCGCCTCGGCCACCTCGTGCATCTGCCGGGTGCGGATCTGCACCTCGACCCGCTTGCCGTCGCGGCCCGAGACGGTGGTGTGGATCGAACGGTAGCCGTTCGATTTCGGCTGGCTGATATAGTCCTTGAACCGCCCCGGCACCGCCCGCCAGCGCCGGTGGATCGCGCCGAGGATGCGGTAGCAATCCGATTCCGTCTTGCAGATGACCCTAAAGCCGTAGATGTCGGAGAGCCGGGAAAACGCGAGCTGCTTTTCCTGCATCTTGCGCCAGATCGAATAGGGCTTCTTGGCGCGGCCCCAGACGTCGGCCTCGATCCCTTCCTTTTCCAGCTCGGTGCGGATGTCAGCGGTGATCTTGTGGATCACGTCGCCGGTTTCCTTCTGCAGCGTGATGTAGCGCCGGATGATCGAGGAGCGCGCCTCGGGGTTGATCACCCGGAACGAGAGATCCTCGAGCTCCTCGCGCATCCACTGCATGCCCATGCGGCCGGCGAGGGGGGCGAAGATGTCCATCGTCTCGCGCGCCTTGCGGACCTGC
>WOZM01000201.1 GCA_011620265.1 Paracoccaceae bacterium | reverse complement strand
GCGAGAGGTCAAGCCGAGTCGCGGTAAGGTGGGTTGAAACCCACCTTACCCTTGTGGTGTACCTGCGCCCGCGGGACTCGCCGGCGCGGCCCGGCCTGGCCTTCCCACTGCCGTCGCGTGTTCCTGTAAGGTGGGTTTCAACCCACCTTGCGTCGGAAACGGCCTTCGGGCGCGCCATATCTTGTGGAAAACCGCCGCCTGACGCCCATATGCAGGGCATCGGCATTGACTCGCGGGCCTGTCGCCCCAAGGATTGCTAACCCGAAGGAATCGGAAGAAGGCCCCCATTGCGCTTTACGCGGCTCAGACTGAACGGCTTCAAGAGCTTCGTGGATCCCACGGATCTGATGATCCACGAGGGTCTGACGGGTGTGGTCGGACCCAATGGCTGCGGCAAGTCGAACCTTCTCGAAGCCTTGCGCTGGGTGATGGGCGAGAACCGCCCGACCGCGATGCGCGGCGACGGGATGGAGGACGTGATCTTCGCCGGCGCCGCCTCGCGCCCCGCCCGCAACTTCGCCGAGGTGGCGATCACCATCGACAATTCCGAACGGCTGGCGCCGTCGGGCTTCAACGATGAGGACAGTCTGGAGATCGTCCGGCGGATCACCCGCGATGCCGGCTCTGCCTACAAGGCCAATACCAAGGATGTGCGCGCCCGCGACGTGCAGATGCTTTTTGCCGACGCCTCGACCGGCTCGCATTCGCCGGCCCTCGTGCGGCAGGGGCAGATTTCCGAGCTGATCAACGCCAAGCCGAAGAACCGCCGCCGGATCCTCGAGGAGGCCGCCGGCATCTCCGGCCTCTACCAGCGCCGGCATGAGGCGGAGCTGAAGCTGAACGGCACCGAACAGAACCTCGCCCGGATCGAGGATGTCGTCGAACAGCTTGCCCAGCAGCTCGCCACGCTCGCCCGGCAGGCGCGGCAGGCCGCCCGCTACCGCGAGATCGGCGATGAGTTGCGCCGCGCCGAGGGGATGCTGCTCTACCGCCGCTGGCGCGAGGCCGATCAGGCCCGTGTCACCGCCGAGGGCGATCTCACCGAGCGGACGAAGCTGGCCGCGCGAGGCGAGGCCGCCGCCCGCGCCGCCACGAAAGCCCGGGTCGAACGCGAGGCGGCGCTGCCGCCCCTGCGCGAGGAAGAGGCGATCGCGGCCGCCGTGCTGCAACGCCTGCAGGTCCAGCGCGACACGCTGAAGGATCAGGAGGCGCGCGCGCTCCAGACCATCGAGACGCTGAAGGGCCGCATCGACCAGCTTTCCCGCGACATGGAGCGCGAGGCCGGCCTCAACCGCGACGCGGGCGAGACGATCCAGCGGCTCGACTGGGAACAGGCGCAGATCCTGAAAGCCGCCGAGGGGCATGATGCGCGGCTGGCCGCGGCGCTGGAGGCCGCGCAGGACGCGGCGCGCGTGCTCTCGGACCGCGAACAGACGCAATCGGAACTGGCCGAGGATGTCGCCCGGCTCTCGGCCCGGCACCAGTCGGCGCACCGGCTTTTGTCGGACAACAAGTCCACGCTGGAGAAGTCCGAGTCCGAGGCCGCCCGCGCCAAGGCGGCGGCGGGCGAGGCGGAGGCCGCGCTGGCGAAGGCCAGCGCCGACCTCGCCACGGCGGAGGCCGCGCAGGGCGACGCGACCGGCGCCGCCGAAGCCGCCGAGGCCGCCCTTGTCGCCGCTGACGAAGCCCGGACCGAGGCGCAGGCGAAGGAGGCCGAGGCCCGCGCCGCGCGGTCGGAGGCCGAGGGCGAGGCCGGGGCGCTGAAGGCCGAGGCGGCGGCGCTTCTGAAACTCGTCGAACGCGAGGCCGCGACGGGCAAGCAGCTTCTCGACCGGGTCGAGGTGAAGAAGGGTTATGAAAAGGCGCTCGGCGCGGCGCTGGCAGACGATCTCCGTGCCCCGGAAGTGGCGGCCGATGCCGCGTCGGGGTGGACGGTCCTGCCGGGCTACGGTCAGGCCCAGACCCTGCCCGACGGCGTCCCGGCGCTGTCGAACCACGTTGCCGTGCCGGCGGTCCTTGCCCGCCGCATCGGCCAGATCGGGCTTGTGGACAAGGCCGACGGCGCGCGGTTGCAGGCGCTGCTGAAACCCGGCCAGCGTCTGGTTTCCGCCGAGGGCGACCTCTGGCGCTGGGACGGCTTCCGCGCCGGGGCCGAGGATGCACCATCGGCCGCGGCGCTCAGGCTCCAGCAGCTCAACCGGCTCACCGATCTCAAGCGCGACCTCGAGGAGGTCAATGCCCGCGCGACCGGCGCCCGGCAGGCGCACGAACATCTGACGCGGCGGCTGGCCGAGACGACCGAGGCCGACCGTGCCGCCCGCGACGCGCGGCGCGAGGCCGACCGGCGCATGGCGGAAGCCTCCCGTGCCTTGTCGAAGGCCGAGGCGGATCGCTCCATAGCCGGCGGCAAGCTCGAAAGTGCGCGGCTCGCCGTGGCGCGGCACGAGGAGGAGGCGCTCGCCGCCCGCACCCGGCTCCGCGAGGCGGAAGCCGGGGTCAAGGCGCTGCCCGATCTCGACGCCGCCCGGGCCGAGGTCGAGGACGTGAAGATGACGGTCGAGGCGGCGCGGATGACGATGCTCGCCAAGCGCTCCGCCCATGACGAGATCCGCCGCGAGGGCGAGGCGCGCACCCGGCGCCGGCAGGAGATCACCAAGGAAATCTCCGGCTGGAAACACCGGCTGGAGACGGCCGAGAAGCGCACCGCCGAACTTGCCGAGCGGAAAGTCGAATCCGAGGCCGAGTTGAAGGACGCCTCTGCCGCCCCCGCCGAGATCGCGGCGAAACGGGCGGAACTCACCGACGCCATCGACACCGCCGAGACCCGCCGCCGCGCCAGCGCCGACCGGCTGGCCGAGGCCGAGACCGCGCTGCGGCGGGCGACCGAGGCCGAACGCGAGGCCGAACGCGCCGCCTCCGAGGCGCGCGAGGCCCGCGCCCGCGCCGAGGCCCGCACCGAGGCCGCGCGCGAAACCGTGGCCCATGCCGTCGCCCGCATCCATGAGGAGACCGAGACCGATCCCGCCGGGCTTCTGCAAAGTCTCGACGCCGATCCCGACCGGATGCCCTCGGCCGAGGCGCTCGATACCGATGTCCACCGCCTCCGCCGTCAGCGTGACGCGCTCGGCGCGGTCAACCTGCGCGCCGAGGAGGACGCGAAGGAGGTGCAGGCCGAGCACGACACTCTGGTGATGGAGAAATCCGACCTCGAGGAGGCGGTCAAGAAGCTCCGCGCCGGCATCGCCGGGCTGAACCGCGAAGGGCGCGAGCGGTTGCTGACCGCCTTCGAACAGGTCAACGCCAATTTCCGGCTTCTCTTCACCCATCTCTTCGGCGGCGGCGAGGCCAATCTGGTGCTCGTCGAAAGCGACGATCCCCTGGAGGCCGGGCTTGAGATCATGTGCCAGCCGCCGGGCAAGAAGCTCGCCACGCTGTCGCTTCTGTCGGGCGGCGAGCAGACGCTGACGGCGCTGGCGCTGATCTTCGCGGTGTTCCTGGCGAACCCGGCGCCGATCTGCGTCCTCGACGAGGTCGACGCGCCGCTGGACGACGCCAACGTCACCCGGTTCTGCGATCTTCTCGACGAGATGACCCGGCGCACCGACACGCGGTTCCTGATCATCACCCACCATGCGGTGACGATGGCGCGGATGGACCGGCTCTTCGGGGTGACGATGGCCGAGCAGGGCGTCAGCCAGCTTGTCAGCGTCGATCTCAAGAAGGCCGAGGCGCTGGTGGCGTGACGGCTGCCCTCCGGGCGGGGGTGGGTTGAAACCCACCTTACGCGGCCGGCGCGCCGCGCTAACCTCGCATTAATGGTAAACGGGTAGAACAGGTCGTGAACAAACCTGCAAGGTGCCCGTCATGCGCGAAATCGTCTCCATCGCCACCATGTTTCTCCTGCTCGCTTTTGCCGGGCTCGAACCCGGTCACGCGCAGGTGTCGAAGACCTGCAAGGCCGGGCTGATCGCCGAGCTGTTCGAAACCTGCTGACCTAACGGGGCAGTGCCCCCGGGGGCGGGCTGTCGTGAGGCCGTCCCCGGCACGACGGTCGGGATCGAAGGCGAGAAGATGCGCGGCGTGACCTGGGTCCGTATGCTCGAAGTCGCCAGCGGCGCATGGCGGATCTGCGGCCAGGCGGTGACGGCCGAGGCGGTCGGGTCTTTGCAGGCCGGCGCCTGATGCCGGTGCCCCGCCCCCTGCGGAGGAGCGCGAGGCGGTCCCGCGGGGTCAGAGCTTGCCGAGCAGCGCCCGCGTCGGCCAGGCATCCGCCGGCAGGCCGAGCCGCGCCTGTTCCTTCTGCACCGCCTCCCGCGTCTTCTCGCCGAGAATGCCGTCGATCGCGCCCACATCGTGCCCGCGCGCCGCGAGCGCCTTCTGCAGGCCCCTCATCTCGCCGTCCGAAAGCCCGGCCTCGGGATTGCCCGGATCAAAGACCGGCGCGCCTTCGAGGCGGGTCGCGAAATAGGCCGCGGTGGTGACGTAGACGAAGCTCTTGTTCCACTCGAAATAGACGCGGAAGTTCGGGTAGGCGAGGAAGGCCGGCCCCTTCCGCCCCATCGGCAGAAGGACCGAGCCCTTGAGGCCCCGGGCGAGCGGTCCCGACCGCCCCTTCACCCCCAGCCGTTCCCATTCGGCCACGGAAAGCTCGTGGTTGAGCCCGGTCCTCGACCAGTCGAGCCCCTCGGGCACCACGATCTCCTGCAGCCACGGCTCGCCCGCCCGCCAGCCGAGACCCTTGAGCATCTTCGCCCCCGACATCAGCGCATCCGGCGGCGAGGTCTTGAGCGAGACATGGCCGTCGCCGTCGCCGTCGACGCCATTGCGCAGGATGTCCTCGGGCAGCATCTGCACCATGCCGATCTCGCCCGCCCAGGCGCCCTTGGTGCGTGCCGGATCGAAATCGCCGCGCGCGTAAAGCTCGAGCGCGGCGAAGATCTGCGGCCGGAAGAGCTCCGGCCGCCGGCAGTCATGGGCAAGCGTGACGAGCGCGTTCAGCGTGTTGAAATCGCCCTGCACCGCGCCGTAATCGGTCTCGAGCGCCCAGAAGGCGAGGAGGACGCCGGGCGAGACGCCGTAGTCGCGGGCGATCTTCTGGAAGGTGCCGGCGTATTCTCTCGCGTTCCGCTGTCCGTTCTGCATCCGGTTGGCGCTGATCACCGCGCGCGAGAAGTCGATGAAGGTCTTGCGGAACACACCCTGCGCGCGGTCGGCCTTGAGCACGGCGGGGTCCTGGCGGACACCGGCGAAGAAGCTCTCCACCCGGTCGGCCGGATGGCCGCCGGCGCGCGCCTCGGCCTTCAGCGCGGCGACGAAATCGCCGAAGCCGCCGCCACAGGCGGCAAGTGCCGCATGGGGGGCGAGGCTGAGGACGAGGATGGCGGTCAGGCGGCGCATGGTCGGTCTCCGATCTGTCAGGCCCCGGACCTGCCGGTTTTCGGCCAAGGCAGCGGGCGGTTTTCTGCCGGTGCCGGCAGGTCTTAACAATTGCTTAAGCATTGTTGACGATTCTCTAACAAAACAACAGGAAGGGCAGAACCGTACTGCTCTGGCGGTCTCCGGGGGTTTATTACATGCGTGTTCTGATCGTTGAAAGTGACCCGGACCTCGGCTGGCTGTGGAAGCGGCACCTCGAACGGTTCTCCGCCAGCGTGGCTCTGGTTGGCGGCCAGGACGAGGCGGTGGCGTTCCTCGAGCGCGAGGCGGTCGAGGTGATCGTGCTCGACCTCATCCTCGGCGAAGGCAGCGCGATCGCGGTCGCCGACTATGCGAGCTACCGGCATCCGCGGGCGAAGGTCATCTTCGTCACCAACACCACCTTCTTCTCGGACGGCTCGATCTTCCAGCATATCCCCAATGCCTGTGCCTTCCTGCCCTCGCGGACGCCGCCGGAGGACCTTGCGGCGGTGGTGGAGCATTACGGGACCGCGGACTGATCCGACGGCCGCGATTGTCGCATCTGCGCGCATGGAGTGGCTTTCGGGGAACGGATTGGTCGCGGATGCCTTGCAATCCAGATGGTTACCTTGATTTTCACCACGATCGGCCCATGCTTGAGGCGTGGGGGGAGGTGTGCGATGTCCGAGTATCTGCCAAAGGAAGTCCGCGCGGGGCTCGAAGAGGCCCGCAAACGCGATCTGCGCCGCCGCTCGCGGCTCAGGGTGATGGCCGGCGACGAGATCTATCCGGTCCTGCGCTTCTGGGAGACGGGCTTCGCGCTCGACGCCGGTCAGGTGCAGCATCTTCGCGGGCTGGTCGATATCTACGACGGGTCGCGGCATGTCTACCAGTCGCTGATCGTCGCCTCGGGTGTCGAGGCGGGGGAACTCATCTGCACGATGAAGCGCTCCACCATGGCGCATGACAAGGTACCGCTCGACTATGTCCGGGACGAGAACGCGCCGGTGGGCTATCTGCCGCGCGACTGAGCGGCCGGTCGCGGGATCCTCGCGGCGGATGCCTCCGGCGGGGATATTTCGGGCAAGATGAAGTTGCGGGTCAGGGCCGGATTTCGACCTCGGTGCCGAGCGGCGTGACCCGCCGGAGATCCGCTATTCCCGCGTCCGGGAGGGCGATGGGGAACCGGCCTTCGGGGGGGCGCCCGTCGCCTTCGCGGCGCTTGTCGCCCGCGGGCGCGAAGCCGGGTGCCACGCGGTGGCTGCGCAGCGCCGCGCCGTCGCGGAAGACGGTGAGCGGCGGGCCGGGCGGCGCGGGGACACGGTACCGGGAGAGGGCGAGCGCCCCGAGCACTAGGGCAAGGCCAGAAGCATGCCCCGACGCATGGGGGTCATTGCAGGTCGGCGAAGGCTTCTCGCAGCCGCTCGACCGCCTCGGCGACCCGGGCGTGCGACGTGGCGAGGTTGAAGCGCAGGAAACTCTCGCCGCCGGTGCCAAAATCGGGGCCGGGGCTCGCGGCGATGCGGGCGATATCGCGGGTGCGGGCGTTGATTTCGTCAAATTCCATCCCGGTTCCCGAGAAATCCACCCAGGCGAGATAGGTCGATTGCAGCGGCAGAGATCGCACGCCGGGGATGGCATTGACGCCCGCATCGAAGATCTGCCGGACGCTGTCGAGATGTGCGATCTGGGCATCGGCCCATGTGGCGCCATCGGGGGAATAGGCAGCCGTCACCATTTTCACGCCCAATGCGTTCGGCCGACTGTCGAGCGCGCGCAGACGCGCCGCGATGTCCGACCGCAGGTTCGGGTCGGCGATGGTCAGGTTTCCGGTCCTCTGGCCCGCGATGTTGAAGGTTTTGGACGCCGCTGTCGCGGTCACCAGCCGGTCACGCGCCTCGGGGGCGGCGACGGCCATCGGGACGAATGTCTGGCCGGGATAGACCAGATCGTGATGCACTTCGTCCGAGACCAGCACGAGACCGTTGCGCGCCGCAAAATCCGCGACCGCGCGCAGTTCCTCAACCGACCAGATCCGGCCTGACGGGTTCTGCGGCGAGCACCAGATCAGGATCTTTTCCGTGCCCGTGAGGCGGTTCCGGGCATCGTCCAGATCAAGCTCATACCGGTCGCCGACCCGTGCGAGGGGACATTCCCTCACGACGCGCCCGGCCCTCGCGATCTTGCCGGCGAATTCGTGATAGACGGGCGGGAATATCACCACCGCGTCGCCCGGACTGCTCCACACATCGATGCAGAGAGCGATCGCGTTTCCAAGGCCCTGCGTGGTCAGAATCCAGTCGGGGTCGATCTGCCAGTCGTGGCGGGTCCGCATCCACCAGCAGATGGCATCGGCATAGGCGCTGTAGTCGCCGAAATAGCCAAAGACGCCCTGCTCGGCGGCCTCGCGCACCACGTCCCTGACGCAAGGGGCTGTGGCATAGTCGGAATCGGCTGTCCACATGGCGAGCCCGTCTGCCGGCGAGACGCCGAAGAGCTTCTCCATCAGGTCCCACTTTGACGAGTGGGTGCCACGGCGGTCGATGATGTCATCAAAGCTCATGGTGTCTCCTCTGATCCTGCCGCGAAACTAGCCGCTTGCGGGGCGGATGCAAGAGGCGGCGGCGGCCATTGCACAGGCGCGGAGCTTGCCCTAAATCAGCCGCATGACGCTCCGCCATATCCTGATCCATCCCGACCCGCGCCTGAAGAAGCGCTGCGATCCCGTGACCGAGGTCACGAAGGAGTTGCGCGCGGCCGCCGACGACATGCTGGAGACGATGTACGACGCCCCCGGGATCGGCCTTGCCGGGCCGCAGGTCGGGCTGATGTCCCGCATCCTGGTCATGGATTGCGTGAAGGATCCCGAGGCCGCCCCCCGGCCGATGGTGCTTCTGAACCCCGAGGTGACCTGGTCGTCCGAGGCGACGAATGTCTACGAGGAAGGCTGTCTTTCCATCCCCGAGCAATATGCCGAGGTGACGCGGCCGGCCGAGGTGAAGGTGCGCTGGATGGACCTCGAGGGGGCGATGCAGGAGGAACATTTCGCCGGCCTCTGGGCGACCTGCGTGCAGCACGAGATCGACCACCTGAACGGCAGGCTCTTCATCGACTACCTGACGCCGCTGAAGCGCCAGCTCATCACCCGCAGGATGACCAAGCTGAAGCGCGAGCGGGCGCGCGCGTGACGGTCCGGGCGTTCGTTCCCTTTCCCGACAAGCGGCTGAGGACGCCGGCCGAGCCTGTGGCCGGGGTCAGCGAGACGATCCGCATGATCTGGGACGACATGGTCGAGACGATGGACGCGATGCCGGGCTACGGGCTCGCCGCGCCGCAGGTCGGGATCATGCTGCGGCTCGCCGTCGTCGACTGTTCCGACAAGCGCGGGCAGGCGGTGAGGATGGCCAATCCCGAGGTCCTGCACGCCTCGATCCAGATGCGCCGGCACGAGGAGGCGAGCCCGAACCTGCCCGGCGTCCTTGCCGTCATCGAGCGGCCGCGGGCGGTGACGGTGCGGTTCCTCAACGAGGCGGGCGAGGTCGAGGAGCGCGATTTCGTCGGGCTCTGGGCGACGAGCGTCCAGCACCAGATCGACCATCTGAACGGCAGGATGTTCATCGACCACCTGTCGCCGGTGCGCAGGAAGATGCTGGTGGCGCGGGCCGAGAAGCTGAGGAAGCGCGGATAGCGCGGGCCCTCGGGGGATTTTGCATCCCCCGGACCCCGTGCAGGGTATTTGGGCAACGAAGAAGGGGCGAGGGATGCGCGTGATCTTCATGGGGACGCCCGAATTCTCCGTGCCGGCGCTGGAGGCGGTGGCGGCGGCGCATGAGGTGACGTGCGTCTATACCCAGCCGCCGCGCCCGGCCGGGCGTGGCAGGAAGGACCGGCCGAGCCCGGTGCAGGCGCGGGCCGAGGCGCTGGGCCTCGTTGTCCGCCACCCGGCCAGCCTGAAGACGCCGGAGGCGCAGGCGGAGTTCGCGGCACTGAAGGCCGACGTGGCGGTCGTGGTGGCCTACGGGCTGATCCTGCCGCAGCCGGTCCTTGACGCGCCGGCGCGGGGGTGCCTCAACATCCATGCCTCGCTCCTGCCGCGCTGGCGCGGGGCGGCGCCGATCCACCGGGCGATCATGGCGGGCGATGCCGAGACCGGGATCTCGATCATGCGGATGGAGGCGGGGCTCGATACCGGGCCGGTGCTCTTGACCGAACGCACGAGGATCGGCGCGGAGGAGACGACGGCCGACCTCCATGACCGGCTCGCCGCGATGGGGGCGCGGGCGATTGTCGCGGCGCTGGAAAGGCTCGATACGCTCGTGCCGGTGGCGCAGCCCGAGGCGGGCGTGACCTATGCCGCCAAGATCGACAAGGCCGAGGCGCGGGTCGACTGGACGCGGCCGGCCGAAGAGGTCGACCGGCTCATCCGCGGCCTGTCGCCCTTTCCGGGCGCCTGGGCCGGGATCGCCGGCGAGCGGGTGAAGCTTCTCCGCTCGCGGGTCGTCGAAGGGGCGGGCGCGCCGGGCGAGGTGCTCTCGGGCTTCACCATCGCCTGCGGGACGGGCGCGGTGGAGGTCACCGAGGCGCAGCGCGAGGGCAAGCGCCCGATGCCGGCGGCGGAGGTGCTGCGCGGGCTCGATCTGCCCGGGCGGCTCGACTGACCGTTTCCAAACCGCGCCCGCGCCCCCATATTGAAGGCGTCAGCACGGAGGAGGCGGCTATGGCGGTTCTCGCCCTCATCATCATCGGCGCGGCGGCGGGCTTCATCGCCACGCGGCTCATGAACACCGAAACCGATCTTGTCACGACGGTCGTCATCGGCATGCTCGGCGCGCTGGTGGGCGGGCTGGTGCTGCGCATCCTGCTTGCGATCACCGGCTTCGCGGCCGGCTTCGTCGGCGCCATTCTCGGCGCGATGGCGCTGATCTGGCTCTGGGAGACCTACGGGCCGAAGCAGCGGTAAGGTGGGTTTCAACCCACGTTACCCCCCCTTCAGCGGCGCGGTGGACGGGACCTGTAGACCGGCAGCCTCCAGCCGAAGACGAGGCTTCCGGACCTGAGGACGAAGGTCACGCCGGCGCAGACGGTCAGCGCCGCGCCGGTCGGCAGGAACAGGGACGCGACCAGCGCCGCGCCGGCGCCGGCGAAGGCGGCGGTGACGTAAAGCTCCCCCTGCTTCAGGACGAGCGGCACCTCGTTGCAGACGACATCGCGCATGAGCCCGCCGAAACAGCCCGTCGCCACCCCCATCAGGAGGACGATCGCCCAGTGCTGGCCCATGGCCAGCGCCACGCCCACCCCCGCCGGCACCGCGAGCGCCAGCGCCAGCGCGTCGAGCCAGGTGAGGACGCGAAGCCGGCTTTCGAAGCGATGCGCGGTGAAGAACACGAGGACGGCGGCCGCCACCGCGACGGCGATGAAGGCGGGCTCGGCCATCCAGAAGACCGGATTGCGGTCGAGAAGCACGTCGCGCAGCGTGCCGCCGCCCACCGCCGTGAGGCTCGCCACGAAGCCGAAGCCGACGATGTCGAGCTGCGCCCGGCTTGCCACCAGGGCGCCCGTCAGCGCGAAGACGAAGACCGAGGCGTAGTCGAGAAGCTCAAGCAGCGTCATCGGCGCGCGGCTTTTTCTTCGGCTTGAAGGGCTCCATCCCGGCCCGCGCCAGTTCGTCCGCGCGTTCGTTCTCGGGGTGGCCGGCATGGCCCTTGATCCACTCCCACCGCACCTTGTGGCTCGCCTGCGCGGCATCGAGCCGGGTCCAGAGATCGACGTTCTTCACCGGCTTGCGGTCGGCCGTCTTCCAGCCGTTGCGCTTCCAGCCGTGGATCCATGTGGAGACGCCGTTCTTCACATAGGCGCTGTCGGTGACGATGGTGATCGCGCTGTCGCGCTTCAGCGCCTCGAGCGCCGAGATCGCCGCCAGCAGCTCCATCCGGTTGTTCGTCGTCTCCGCCTCGCCCCCCTTCAGTTCGCGGGTCTTCACGATCTCATCGCCCTCGCGCGCGATCATCAGGACGCCCCAGCCGCCGGGGCCGGGATTGCCGGAGCAGGCTCCGTCAGTATAGGCGAAAAGCTCTGGCATGGGGCCTCCGATAGGGCGTTTCCGCCCCGTCTATAGCGTTTCGGGTTTTCCTTGAATCAGAATTCGAACCTTTTTCGTTCGAATTCTGATACTTGTCATCTCAACATAAACCCGAAACGCTTTAAGGGGGCGGGCCGGTCGGGTCAACCGCCGCTCATGTCCGCTCCCGGAGGACGCGCGGCACCTTGAACTCGACGTTCTCCCGCGCCGTCTCGACCAGATCCAGCGTCACCTCGAAGCGGGCGCGGAAGGCGTCGATGACCTCGTTCACCAGCACTTCCGGGGCCGAGGCGCCGGCGGTCACGCCGACCGCCCCGGCGGAGCCGAGCGCCCGCCAGTCGATATCGGTCGCGCGCTGGACGAGCTGGGCATAGGGACAGCCCGCCGCGCGGCCGACCTCGACCAGACGCTTCGAGTTCGACGAATTCGGGGCGCCGATGACCAGCAGCGCGCCGATCTTCGGGGCGATGGCCTTCACCGCTTCCTGCCGGTTCGTCGTGGCATAGCAGATGTCTTCCTTGTGCGGCCCGACGATCGCCGGAAACCGCGCCGTCAGCGCCGCGACGATATCGGCGGTGTCGTCGACGCTGAGCGTCGTCTGGGTGATGAAGGCGAGCTTGCCCGGATCGCGCGGCGCCACCTTCGCCACGTCCGCCACCGTCTCGACCAGCAGCACCTCGCCCGCCGGCAACTGGCCCATCGTGCCGAGCGTCTCGGGGTGGCCCGCATGGCCGATCATCAGCATCTGAAGACCGTTCGCGTGGTGCCGCTCGGCCTCGATATGGACCTTGGAGACGAGGGGGCAGGTCGCGTCGACATAGACCATCTCGCGCCGCGCGGCCTCGGCCGGGACGGCCTTCGGCACGCCGTGGGCCGAGAAGATCACCGGCCGGTCGTCCGGGCAGTCGGAAAGCTCCTCGACGAAGACCGCGCCCTTGGCGCGCAGCCCGTCCACCACGAACTTGTTGTGCACGATCTCATGGCGGACATAGACCGGCGCGCCCCACTTTTCGATCGCCATCTCGACGATCTTGATCGCGCGGTCGACGCCGGCGCAGAAGCCGCGCGGGGCGGCGAGGTAGAGGGTGAGGCGGGGCCGGTCCATCGCGTTCTCCTGTCGGCCCGAAATGCTCTAATCCCTCGGGCTTGGGGCGTCTAGCCCCCGAGCATGCCGGCGGTGATCCATCCGAGCGCCAGGTAGCGGCCGGTCTTGGCCAGCGCCACGAGCCCGAGGAACAGCCAGAGCGGCGTGCGCATCATCCCCGCCGCCACGGTGAACCCGTCGCCGAGCGGCGCCCAGCTCAAGAGCAGCGTCCAGACGCCGTAGCGGGCATACCAGGCCTGCGCGCGGGCAAGCTGCGCCGGGCGCACCGGGAACCAGCGCCGGTCGCGGAACCGTTCGACCGACCGGCCCATCGCGTAGTTCACCGCCGAGCCGAGCGTGTTGCCGACCGAGGCCACGGCGACGATCAGCGGCAGGCCGATCCGCGCCTCGGCCTGCACCGCGACGAAGACCACCTCGGACTGGAACGGCAGCAGCGTCGCGGCGCCGAACGCCGCCACGAAGAGCCCCAGCAGGGACAACAGGACCTCGGTCATGCCGGAACCGCCGGGCCGGGGTCCGGTCAGTCGTCAGAGCTCGCGGCCGCTTCCTCGCGGTCGAAGCGCGGTTCGCGCGGCGGTCGGCCGATCACCTCCCGGAGCGCGTCGAGTTCGATGAAGTTGTCGGCCTGGCGGCGCAGTTCGTCGGCGATCATCGGCGGCTGCGAGCGGATGGTCGAGACGACGGACACCCGCACGCCCTGCCGCTGGAGGCTCTCGACCAGCGGCCGGAAGTCGCCGTCGCCGGAGAACAGGACGATATGATCGACCCGCGGCGCCAGTTCCATGGCATCGACCGTCAGCTCGATATCCATGTTGCCCTTGACCTTACGCCGCCCCTGGCTGTCGGTGTATTCCTTGGCGGGCTTGGTCACCATCGAATAGCCGTTGTAGTGCAGCCAGTCGACCAGCGGACGGATCGGCGAATAGTCGTCGTTTTCCAGAAGGGCCGTATAGTAGAATGCCCGCAAGAGCTTGCCGCGCCGCTCGAACTCCTGTCGAAGGAGCTTGTAGTCGATATCGAACCCCAGCGCCTTCGCGGCCGCATAGAGATTCGACCCGTCGATGAACAGCGCAAGCCGTTCGTCCTTGTAGAACATAAATGGTCCCTTTCAAAAATGTACTGCCGAAAGCTTCTTTCAGTGTTTGGGTGGACAAACCTAAGCAATCGACGGTGTAGGCGAGAGTGTACAGGAATAGGCAAATTGTCACTGCTTTGGGAATCTGTCCAAAAGAACAGGCTAGCAGCCGTCGCACTGGGCGGCAACCGGCCGTCGCCTGAGGGCGATCCCGCAGCGACGCTTATTGCCGCATTGCGCGCGATTTCGCAAGAGATCGGGGTTATCGTTTCGGTCTCGCGATTTTTCCGCACGCCGGCCTCGCCGCCCGGATCGGGGCCCGACTTCGTCAATGCCGCGGCCCTGATCGCGACCGGGCTCGACGCGCCGGCCCTGCTTGCCGCGCTGCACCGGATCGAGGCGCGCTTCGGACGCGCGCGCGCCTTGCGCTGGGGGGCGCGGACGCTCGACCTCGATCTTCTCGCCCAGGGCGATGCGGTCCTGCCCGATCCCGCGACCGAGGCGCGCTGGCGGACCCTGCCGCCCGCGCGCCAGCGCGAGGAGACGCCCGACCGCCTGATCCTGCCGCATCCGCGGCTTCAGGACCGTGCCTTCGTGCTGATTCCCCTCGCCGAGATCGCCCCTCTCTGGCGCCATCCCGTCACAGGCCAGACCGTCGCGGAGATGCTCGAAGCGCTGCCGGAGGCCGACAAAGCGGCGATTTGCCCGATCTGAGGGGGAATCACCGCTTGTCAAGGGAATTCCAAGCGCCTAAATAGCGGGTTCCATATCTCCCGAAGCCGATTGGAGTTCGCCGATGGCCCGCGTGACGGTCGAAGACTGCGTTGACAAGGTTCCGAACCGGTTCGAGCTGGTGATGCTCGCCGCCCATCGTGCGCGGGAGATCACGGCAGGCTCGCCGATCACCGTCGATCGCGACAACGACAAGAACCCCGTCGTCTCGCTCCGCGAGATCGCCGAAGAAACCCAGAGTGCCGCCGATCTGCGCGAGCGCATGATCGAGAGCAACCAGACCCAGATCGAGGTCGACGAGCCCGAGGAAGACTCGATGGCGCTCCTGATGGGGGCCGAGGTCGACCGCCCGCAGGACGACGACATGTCGGAAGAGAAACTGCTCAGGGCGCTCATGGAAGCCCAGGGCCAGGGCTGAGCCCACGAACACCGAGGCGCGCGGACCGGAATGATCGACGTCGAAGACCTGATCGCGCTGGTCCGCAACTACAATCCCCGCACCAATGCCGCCCTGATCCGCAAGGCCTATGACTACGGCCGCCGGATGCATCAGGGCCAGAAGCGCCATTCCGGCGAGGATTACTTCACCCATCCCGTCGCCGTCGCCGCGATCCTGACCGAGCAGCGGCTTGACGACGCGTCGATCCTTACCGCGCTCCTGCACGACACGATCGAGGACACCAAGTCCACCTATCCCGAGATCGCCGCGCAGTTCGGCGACGAGGTGGCGGAACTGGTGGACGGGGTCACCAAGCTCACCAACCTGCAGCTTTCCTCGACCGAGACCAAGCAGTCGGAGAACTTCCGCAAGCTCTTCATGGCGATGTCGAAGGATTTGCGGGTGATCCTCGTCAAGCTCGCCGACCGGCTCCACAACATGCGCACGATCAAGTCGCTGCCGATGGAAAAGCAGGTCCGCAAGGCGCGCGAGACGATGGACATCTTCGCCCCCCTCGCCGGCCGTATGGGCATGCAGTGGATG
>WOZM01000146.1 GCA_011620265.1 Paracoccaceae bacterium | reverse complement strand
CGACACCGAGGTGAACCGGCTCTACCGCACCGGCCGCGTGCTGGAGGTCGGCGCCGGCACGCAGGAGGTGCGCAAGCTGATCGTCTCGGGCGAATTGCTGAAGAACTGAGGGAGAGGACATGAGTGAGGAGAACCCACGGCGCTATGCGCCGGACCTGATGGCGGGGCAGGTGGCGCTCGTCACCGGGTCGGGCTCGGGCATGGGGCGGGCGACCGCGCTGGAGATGGCATCTTGCGGCGCCAGGCTCGCGCTGTTCGCGCGCCGCGAGGAGCCGTTGCAGGAAACCGCCGAGATGATCCGCGCGGCGGGCGGCGAGGCCTTTGTCGTGCCCGGCGACACCCGCGACGCGGACAGCATCGAAACCGCGATGGCGCGCATCAAGGAGCATTACGGGCGCCTTGACGTGCTGGTGAACAACGCGGGGGGCCAGTATGTCGCCGCCGCGCGCGACATCACCAACAAGGGCTTCGAGGCGGTGATCCGCAACAACCTGATCGGCTCGTGGCAGATGACCCGCGCGGCGGCCGACCATTTCATGTATGAAAACGGCGGATCCATCGTCTTTGTCACGGCCATTTCGGCGCGCACGGCACTGACCGGGTTCGTCCACACCGTCGCCGCCCGCGCCGGGGTGACGGGCATGATGAAGACACTGGCCGCCGAGTGGGGCGAATACGGCATCCGCCTGAACTGCGTCGCGCCGGGCACGATCAAGACCGAGGCGCTTGGCCGCTATCCGATTCCGCCCGAACGGTGGAAAGAGCTCAACCGATCGGTCCTGAACCGGATGGGCGCGGCCGAGGACATCGCCGGCACGATCATCTTCCTTGCCTCCCGGCTGGGGGGCTTCATCACCGGCGAGGACATTTATGTGGACGGCGGCGAAACCCTGCATCTGGGCCACGATGCCCGCGACATGATCAACCCAGAAATGTTCGAGAAACGCGAACGAGGAGACGGTAAGAATGAGTAACCCGCTTGTCCTTCTGGACATTTCCGACAGGATCGCCACCGTCACGCTGAACGATCCGGCGCGCCGCAATCCGGTCAGCGGAACCGCCATGATCGCGGCCCTTCTGGAGGCGCTTGCCAAGGTGCAGGCCGACCCCGAAGTCAGCGTCATGATCCTGACCGGCGCCGACCCGGCCTTCTGCGCCGGCGGCGACATCAAGGAGATGAGCGATCCGGAAAGCGTTTTCCGCAAGGAACCGCTGGCCGCGGCGCAAGCCTATGTCGATGGCGTGCAGCGCCTGCCCCAGGCGCTCTACAACCTCGACGTTCCGACGATCGCCGCGGTCAACGGCCCGGCGGTCGGCGCGGGCTGCGACCTGACCATGATGTGCGACATGCGCATCGCCTCGGACAGGGCAAAATTCGGCGAGGTTTTCCTCAACCTCGGCATCATTCCCGGGGACGCGGGCAGCTGGTTCATGCTGCGGCGTCTGGGCCACCAGAAAGCGGCCGACCTGACCTTTTCGGGCCGCATGGTCGATGCCGCCGAGGCGCTGGAAATGGGCATGGTTCTGGAGGTCGTGGCCCATGACCGGCTCATGGAGAGGGCGCGCGAACGCGCCGCTGTCATCGCATCCAAGTCGCCGCGCGCGGTGCGGGTCGCCAAGCGCCTGATGCGCAACGCCGAACGGATGGATCTGCCGGACTTCCTGAATTCGGCGGCGGCCTATCAGGCCCTGATGCATCAGACCGAAGACCACCGCGAGGCGCTCGCCGCGTTCATCGAAAAGCGAAAACCCGTCTTCACGGGGCGCTGAGGGAAAGATGCCTGACATCGAAAAGACGAAGATGGAGCAGATCGCGCAGATATGGAATGCGCGGCGCTCCGGGCTGATCACGGAGATGGCGCTGAAGATCGAAGAGGTGTCAAAGGAAGGGGTCCTGGTGCGGATGCCCTTCAATCCGGATTTCTGCGTTGACAGGAACCAGACCCTGCTTCACGGAAGCATCTTGACCGCCCTTCTCGACAGCGTGTTCGGACTTGCGAACCTCATTGCCATCGAGGGCATCAGCGCGATGGCGACGCTTGACCTCCGGGTAGATTACCTGCGCGCCGCCCAGTCGCGCGCGGATGTCATCGTCCGGGCGCACTGCTTTCGCGCGACCCGCCATATCTGCTTCAATTCCGGCAGCATCTGGTTCGATCAGCATGAGGATGAGGAAATCGCGCGGGGGACCGCCTCGTTTGCGCTGACGCGGGGCGAGATCGGCCTGTACGACGCTTTGCTCAAGGAAGAGGGCCGGACATGAACCTGCAAGCCGTCAACGCCAATGTTTCCGGCGTTCCTTTCTTTCGCTTTCTGAGCTTCGAGATCCGGGAAATCGGCGAGCTTCACGCGCAAGCCGAGATGACGTTTGCCATGCGCCATATCGGAAACCCGGTCATGGAGTATTACCATGGCGGTATCATCGCCAGCCTCATGGAGGCCACCTGCGCCATTGCAGTCCGGCCCGATTTCTCCGAATTTCCGGCGAAGCCGATCAATCTTACGGTGGACTATCTCAGACCCGCCGTGAAGGGGCCGCTGTTTGCCCATGCCCTTGTTACCCGCAAGGGAAAGCGCATCGCGAGTGTGAGCGCGAATGCCTGGCAGACGGATCGCGAAAAACCGGTCGCAGAGGGGCTCTACCACTTCCTCCTGGTCTGACTTCGACCGGCGCGATTACAGGGTCCCTGCCTGTTCCGGGCAGATGGTACCTTCCCTGTTGCGAATTCCTTCAAGCAGAAGCTTGATGAGCATGTCGGAAAACTCGGCGAGGGAAAGATATCCCTCCATCCCCGCCCGGTTTGGGTCAAACCACTCCACCGTCCAGTTCAGCGCGCCCAACATCACCTGACGCAGGGGGACGATCCTGATATCCGACCTGATGGCATCGTCCTCCTGCGCTTCCCTCAGGATCCTGTCCCAGAGTCTTCCGTATTCGTGACGGATCTCGCCGTGTCTTTCCCTGAAATGATTGGGCATCATCCCATAGCTTCTGATGTTCGCAGAGGTGAATTCGCTTGCCTTGAACAGGAAATGCAGATGCGTCCAGATGGCAGCCGCTATCCGGGCGTGATGATCGTATGGCTTCGGAAACTGCTCGACCGCAGCGCCGACCCCCGACAGCAGATCGCTCAATCCGGCGTTCAGAACCTCGTCCACGATCGCTTCCTTGGACTTGAAGTG
>WOZM01000063.1 GCA_011620265.1 Paracoccaceae bacterium | reverse complement strand
GTGCCAGGGACACTGGCACCATTCGAGTCGCTGCAATCATTCCCTTTCTTGCGATGAAGGGCATGGCCATGGCGACCCGGATCAAGGAGAAGGATCCCTGGGACGTTTACTATTGCGTGAGGCATTATCCAGGCGGGACGAACACTTTGGCGGTCGAGTTCGCGCCGTACATCGCTCACGGGCTAGTCCTTCCCATTACCCACGAATAAGCACTGGACAATCCTGCCGCGACCGTGTATATTCCAGCGGCATGAACAAGCAGAACCAGATCAAGCGGACGCTATCGCAGCCCGCGAACATAAAGTATATTCAAGAGCAGCTTGCCGGCGGTCAGTTTCCCAACCGCAGCAAATTGTCCCTGGCCGCGTGCGAGCACTTCGGATTCCGCGACGCCCGCGGGCGGGCGCAGCGGGGCGGCTGCCTGAAGGCCCTTCGGGAGCTGGAGGCCGCCGGGCATTTCGTTCTGCCCGCGGCGGCGCCCGGCGGAACCGGCCGCAGTTCGCCCCGGCGTCTGTCCGCGCCGCTTGCCCCTACGGTGGATGTGCCCGGCGAGGCCCGCGACGTCCGGGGACTGACTTTGGAGCTGGTGCGCACCCCCGGGCAGATGCGCATCTGGAACGAGATGATGATCGGCGAGCATCCGCAGGGGGCGGGCCCTCTGGTGGGACGGCAGCTGCGCTATCTGATCGGCTCCGATCACGGATGGCTTGGCGGGCTGGGCTTCGCGGCGGCGGCCCGGCATCTGGAAGCCCGCGACAAGTGGATCGGCTGGGACGGGGAGCGGCGGCGGGAGTATCTGCACGCGGTGGTGGGAATGAGCCGGTTCCTGATCCGGCCCGGCGTGGAATGCCGCAATCTGGCCTCGAAGGTGCTGGGCATGAGCCTGGCGGTCATGCCCGATGATTTTGAGCGTCAGTACAACTATCGGCCATGGCTGGTGGAAAGTTTCGTGGACACCAGCCGGCATTCGGGAGCGTGCTACCGGGCGGCGAACTGGATATTCGTGGGAGAGACGAAGGGCCGCGGCAGACAGGATCGCCATGCGCAGGCGGCCCTGAGCGTCAAGGCGATCTACGTCTACCCGATCGAAGGCGACTTCCGGGAGCGGATGGGGCTGGAGCCGGGCGCCGGCCTGGGCGCGCTGGACGTGGCGGACGGCCTGGATGCGGACCGCTGGGCGCAAAACGAGTTCGGCGGCGCCCCCCTGGGCGATGCGCGGCTGGGCAAAAGGCTTGTGAGCGTGGCGGCGGCAAAAGCGGAAGTGCCCGATCGCGCCTACAGCGGCGTGGCCAAGGGCGACTGGCCCGCGGTAAAGGCCTACTACCGGATGATCGACCAGCCGGAGGAATCGGCGCTCGACATGCCCAACATCCTGCTGCCGCACCGCCGGCGCACGGTGCGGCGCATGCTGGGGCAGAAGACGGTGCTGTGCGTGCAGGACGGAAGCGATCTGAACTACAACGCCCTCGACAAATGCAGGGGGCTTGGATCGATCGGAACCAACCAGACCGGCGCGGCAAGCCGCGGACTGCATCTGCACACCACCTTGGCCATCGCCCCCAACGGACTTCCCCTGGGAATCCTGCGCGCCGACTGCACGGCGCCCGAAGGCAAATCGCCGGAAGACAACCGGAGCCCCGACCAGATCCCGATCGAGGAGAAGAAGACGTTCAGATGGATCGAACATCACCGCGAGCTCGTCCGACTCTCCGCGCAGATGCCCCACACGCGGCTGATCGACGTCTGCGACCGGGAAGCCGATTTCTTCGAGTTGTTCGACGAGCAGCGCCGCGACCCGCGCGTCGAGCTGCTGGTGCGCGCCAAAAACGACCGCCTCCTCGAAGGGAATTCCCTCAAGCTCTTTGAAACGCTGCGCCAGGCGCCGGTCCAGTGCCGCGTCCGCGTCCAGGTCCCGCGCCAGAGCGCCAGACCGAAGAAAAGCGGACAGCAGGCCCGGGCCAGGCGGCCCGGGCGCATGGCCGATCTGGCCGTGCATTGGCAGCGCATCCGGCTCCGGCCTCCGCGGCATCTCAAGGACAAAGAGCCGATCGACATCTGGGTCGTCCATGCGGTGGAGGAGAACCCTCCGCGGGATGCCGTCCCCGTCGAGTGGTTTCTGCTGACGACGCTCGACGTGGACTCGGCGGAAGACGCCGAGCGCTGCCTGCGCTGGTACTGTCTTCGCTGGCGCATCGAGGACTGGCACCGCGTGCTCAAGACGGGATGCCGGATCGAGAAGCTCGCGCATGAAACCGCCGAGCGCCTGCGGCGGGCGATCGCCATCAACCTTGTCATCGCCTGGCGGATCATGCTGATGACGCTTCTGGGCAGGGAAACGCCGGAACTTCCCGCCGAGGTGCTCTTCTCGGACGTGGAACTGCGCACCTTGCGGGCCTACGCTAAAAAAAAAGAGATGACGCCTCCCGTGCTGCTTGGTGAAGCCGTGAGACTGGTCGCGAAGATCGGCGGATATCTTGGCCGCAACAACGATCCGCCGCCCGGCCATCAAGTGATCTGGCAGGGATACGCCGTGCTTCAGTTCATGTGCACCGGGTTCGCGTTGCTGGAGGACGAGGGCGGGTGACTTATGGGTAATGGGCAGGGCTAGGGATCGTTTCAGAAAACAGACTGATGACTCGATAGTGCTAACTTTTTTGCACGCGAAGAACACGCTCTACCGCTGCCTCGCCAAGCTCTGCGAACACAGGGACGATCTCTTCAAGCACCTCCGGGAACGCTGGGGGGCGCTGTTCGGCGCGAAATGCGACATCCTGCTGTACGACCTGACAAGCACCTACTTCGAGTGCGGCGTCCCCGGGGCGGACGGTCTCCGCCGCTTCGGGTACAGCCGCGACAGGCGCCCCGACTGCGTCCAGGTCGTGATCGCGCTCGTCGTGACCCCCGACGGGCTGCCCGTCGCCCACGGGACGATGAAGGGATGCACGTCGGACAAGGCCACGCTGAAGGACTTCCTCGCGAAGATCGAGAAGATGTATGGAAAGGCGGGCCGGACATGGATCATGGACCGCGGCATCCCCACCGGGGAGGCACTCGGCGAGATGCGCGAGGCGGGAACGAACTACCTCGTGGGAACGCCACGCGGACGGCTCACGAAGCTCCAGCGCGAGATCGCCGGCCAGCCCTGGCGCAAGGCCAGGGAGGGCGTCCAGGTGAAGACCGCCGCGGG
>WOZM01000149.1 GCA_011620265.1 Paracoccaceae bacterium | reverse complement strand
GGAGCGTCTGGTCCGGTTCGAAGCCCTGATTCGCAAGTGGAACCCGGCGATCAATCTTGTCGCGCGCTCGACGCTTGACGACCTCCGCACCCGGCATTTCCTTGATTCCGCACAGATTTTTGACCTCGCTCCGATAACAGTCCGGCATTGGGTCGATATTGGCAGCGGCGGCGGGTTCCCGGGCATGATTGTTGCAATCCTTGCCGCCGACGAACGGCCGGACCTCTCGGTGACGCTGGTCGAAAGCGATCGCCGCAAGGCCGCATTTCTGGCATCCGCCGCGCGAGAGCTCGAGGTTTCCGTCAACGTCGTCCCCGCCCGGGCCGAGGCGATACCGCCACTCCAGGCCGATATCCTCTCCGCCCGTGCGGTCGCCCCCCTCGACATGCTACTCGCTCATGCCGGGCGGCACCTTTCCCCCGGCGGCACCGCGATCTTCCCGAAGGGCGCCAATCATCGGGCCGAGCTCGGTCAGGCGCTTGAACATTGGATGTTCTCCTATCAAAAGGTACCCAGCAAAACCGACGCCGCCGGCGTCATCCTGATCATCGGAGGTATCTCGCGTGTCTGACCCGACCCGACCGCCGGGACCGAGAATCATTGCCGTCGCCAACCAGAAAGGCGGTGTCGGCAAGACCACGACCGCGATCAACCTCGCCGCCGCGCTGGCTGAAGACGGGCTGAGCGTCCTCCTCGTCGATCTCGACCCGCAGGGGAACGCCTCGACCGGCCTCGGGGTGGAACCGGCGCAGCGCGAGAAGACGACCTACGATCTCCTGATCGAGGATGCAGCCCTTCTTGACGTGATCCGCCCGACGCAGGTCGAAGGCCTCTGGCTCTGCCCCGCGACGACGGACCTGTCCTCGGCCGATATTGAGCTTGTCGCTAACGAAAAGCGCAGTTTTCTCCTCCACGACGCGCTCCGCCAGCCGGCCATCGACAGTTTCGAGTTCGATTACGTCCTCATCGATTGCCCGCCGTCGCTCAGCCTTCTCACCGTCAACGCGATGGTCGCCGCCCATTCCGTCCTGGTCCCGCTCCAGGCCGAGTTCTTCGCCCTCGAAGGCCTCTCCCAACTCATGCTGACGATTCGCGAGGTGCGCCACTCCGCCAATCCGGATCTCCGGATCGAGGGCGTCATCCTCACCATGTACGACAGCCGCAACAACCTTTCGCAGCAAGTGGAGGCGGATGCCCGGGCCAATCTCGGCGATCTCGTCTACCGGACCGTGGTGCCGCGCAACGTCCGCCTCAGCGAGGCGCCGTCCTACGCGGTTCCCGTCCTGACCTATGATACGATGTCGAAGGGCAGCATCGCCTATCGCGCGCTCGCGCAGGAGATCCTCGCGCAGCACAAACGGAGCTAAGGGGGCACTCATGGCCGACAGAAAGACCGAGAGGCGCGGGTTGGGGCGCGGATTGTCCGCTCTCATGGCGGATGTCCATATCGGCGGTGAGGACCGCGGCAGCGACACGCCGCGCCGTGCGGATACCCGTCTTCCGGTCGAGAAGATCGAGCCCAATCCCGACCAACCCCGCCGCGACTTCGCCCCCGAAGCGCTGGCGGAGCTGGCCGAATCGATTCGCATGAAGGGCATCATCCAGCCCCTGATTGTCCGGGAAAATCCCCGTAAATCAGGTAGTTACGAAATCGTGGCCGGCGAACGCCGCTGGCGCGCCGCGCAGATGGCGCAGCTTCACGAGGTGCCTGTCCTGATCCGCGACTTCAACGATACCGAGGTCCTCGAAGTCGCCATCATCGAGAATATCCAGCGCGCCGACCTCAACGCGATCGAAGAAGCGCTCGGCTACCGCCAGCTCATGGACCGCTTCGGACACACCCAGGAAAAGCTTGCCGAGGGGCTGTCGAAAAGCCGCAGCCACATCGCCAACCTCCTGCGCCTCCTGACCCTGCCGGAGGAGGTCCAGACCTGGCTCCGCGAAGGCCAGCTGTCCGTCGGGCACGCCCGGGCGCTCATCACCACCGCCGATCCGGTGGCGGTTGCCCGCCAGGTCATAGCCAAGGGCCTCTCGGTCCGCGAAACCGAGCGGCTCGCCAAGGCGCCGGCGAAACCCGCAGCACCCCGGCCCGACCGCCGGCACGAAAAGGACGCCGACACCCGCGTCCTCGAGCAGGATCTCTCGGCCAATCTGAAGATGAAGGTCGTCATCGACCACAAGGGCCATGACGGCGGCCACCTCGTCATCACCTACAAGACGATCGAACAGCTCGACGAACTTTGCCAGCTTCTCTCGCAGACACGCTGAGGGTCAGGCGTGCGGCCGCGTCCAGATGAAGACCGACACCGCGAGCAGAACCAGCCCCTGAACCCCGAGCACCCAGGGCGTCAGACCGAGGGCGACGGAAATCAGGAACGCCGCCGCGATGGAACCCGAGGCCAGCCATTTCGCCCGCCGCCCGATCGCCCCGCGATCGCGCCAGTCGGAGATCGGCGGGCCGAGGACCGGATGCGCCAGAAGCCAGTGATGCAGCCGCTCCGATGACCGGCTGAAGGCGAAGGCCGAGAGCAACAGGAACGGCACCGTCGGCAAGAGCGGCAGGAAGGTCCCGACCGCGCCCAGCGCCAGCGCCAGCGCGCCGAGAAGAAGCCAGACCCCGCGCATCACGGCATCAGCTCCCGGATCACGGCGTTCAGGACCGCGCGCCCCTCGCGCGTCGCCGCCAGTTGCGACCCCGTGCGGCGGACCATCCCGATGTCTTCCAGCCCGGCCACCGCGGTTTCGGCCAGCGGCCGGCCCGCCATCGCGGCGTAGCGCGACATGTCGAGCCCCTCGGCCAGCCGCAGGCACATCATCAGATACTCACTGGCCTGATCCGCCGCCGTCAAAGCCTCGCGTGGCGATTCGCCGTGGCCCGCAGTCTCGACCTGTCGCAGCCAGGCCGTCGGAGTCTTCGGCGCCTCGGTCGCGATCCGACTGCCGCCCAGCGTCAGCCGTCCATGCGCACCCGGTCCGATCCCGCCATAGTCGCCGTAGCGCCAGTAGATCAGGTTGTGCCGGCTTTCCGCGCCATCGCGGGCGTGGTTGGAAACCTCGTAGGCCGGCATTCCCGCCGCCTCGCAGATCTCCTGCGTCAGGTGATACATGTCGGTGGCACTGTCCTCGCACGGCAGGCCGCGCAGGCCGCCGGCGGCTTGGCGCGCAGCAAAGGCCGTGCCCTCCTCGATG
>WOZM01000246.1 GCA_011620265.1 Paracoccaceae bacterium | reverse complement strand
GCTGGTGCGCTACCGCTTCCGGGGCCGGCGCTTCATCGACGCGGCGGTGGACCTGGCCCCGGCATCCGCCGCATCGTTCTTCTGCCGCTTGACGAGAGGCTTCAGCCAGGCGGGAGGGATCCGCCGCACTTCATGGCCAAGCTTGCCGGTCTCGCGGCCCCGGAAATGCGCGCCGCCGCAGGCTTCCATCACAACGACGCAGGGTGGCAGCTGACTGAGAAACGCCAGCACCTGGTCCCGTCTCGGCTTTTTGCGCAGCACTGCGCGCCGGGAGGCGTCAGCCCCGTGGACCTGGATCGAAGAGGCGCCGGAGGCGACAAACACAGTCTTGGCCAGGTCGAGCCCGACCGTGATCATCTCCGACCTGACCGCTCTCCTTTCGTCGATCCTCGCGGACCCGCCTTGGCACATCGATGCCGTGGGGGACGCCGTCGGGGATGCCGTCGGGGGACGGTCACATCATCAACGCCCGCCGCTAACCAAATCGCAAGAGATGCCGGGCTAGCCTTTCTCCGGGTAAAGGGAAATGGTCATGGTGGAACGGAACCGCACGGCGCAGAGCCGGGGCGCGGGGGACTTCGCGCAGCGCGATGCACTCGAATACTGGCATGTTCAGGAAATCACGCCGCTCGACAGCGGCGATCCGAGCTATGAGCCGCCGTCGCAGGCGACGGAGGAGCGCGAGATGGTCGGCGGCTGGTGGATCCTGCCGGTCCTGCTCTTGTCGATTCCCGCCTGGATCGGGCTTGGCGCCCTGCTCTTCTGAGCGGGCTCAGCGCGCCAGCACCAGCTCGGCCTTCAGCCCGCCGAGCCGCGCGCTGTCGCCGAGCCGGAGCGTGCCGCCATGGCTGCGGGCGATGTCGGCGCTGATGGCGAGGCCGAGCCCGACGCCGGGCCCCCGATCCTGATTGCGCGCGGTATCGAGCCGGGTGAAGGGACGCATCGCCTCGTCGCGCCGGGCCTGCTCGATCCCGGGGCCGTCATCCTCGACGGTGATGCGGATCGCGCGGTCGAGAATCGCCAGCGACACCTCGGCGCGGCTGCCGTATCGGGTGGCGTTGCCGATCAGGTTCTCGACCGCCCGGCGCACGGCACCCGCCCGGAGCGGCGCCTGCCCCGCCCCTTCCACCTTGTGCAGAACCACGTCCTGGCCGCTGCGCCGGGCATCCTCGACGATGGCCTGGACGAGCGGCACCGGATCCTGCAGCTCCGCCTGCTCCTCGGTGGCATCGCCGCGCACGAAGGCGAGGAAGGCGTCGAGAAGCTTTTCCATGTCGTCGACATCGCGGCTCATCGCCGCCGCGTCGGCATCGTCGCCGAGCATGGAGAGCCCGAGCTTCAACCGCGTCAGCGGGGTGCGAAGATCGTGGCTGATGCCGGACAGCAGCAGCGTGCGCTGCTCGATCTGCCGCTCGATCCGCCCCCGCATGTCGAGGAAGGCATTGCCGGCCGAGCGCACCTCGATCGCGCCGGCGGGCTTGTAGGGCACGATGCGCCCCTTGCCGAAGGCCTCGGCCGCGCGCGCCAGCCGCCGGATCGGGCGGAGCTGGTTGCGCAGGAAGAGAAAGGCGATCAGCGTCATCAGCAGGCCGGTGAAGAGCATCAGGACCAGAAGCTGGTGCGGGTTGCTGGCCGAGACCCGGCCCCGGTCGAAGCCGATCTCCATCGGGCCGTGATCGGTGCCGAGGACGAACCGCACCCGCCGGAGATCCGACAGATCGACCGGCCCGAGCCGCGGGAAGGCGTCGCGCAGGGTGGCGATCAGGACCCGGCCGGAAAGGTCGTAGAAGATCCGGGCATCGGCCGTGGGCGCCTCGGCGGAGGCCGGCAGGCTCACGTTCATCGCCAGCGCCACGCCGAGGGCGGCGGCCGCGCGGCCCGCCTCGCCCGGATCCGGCTCGGCCTCGACCTCGGTGAGGATCAGCGCGATCTCCTGGGCGATGTTGCGGCTCATCTGCCGGGTCACGCCCTCGAAATGGCGCTGGATGAAGGCTATGGACACGACGAGCTGGATGATGACGATGGGCAGGATGAGGATGAGCGCGGCCCGGCCGTATAGGCCGCGCGGCAGGACGTTCTTGAACCAGGCCGAGATCATGGGCGAAGCCTATCCGCGGCGGAAAGCGAGAGAAAGCGCAAGATGAGCGATGGCGGCGAAATCCGGGCACGACCGGGAGAGGTCCAGCGGCTCGCCCCCGGTCTCCGGGTGGTTCTCGCGCCGAACCCCTCGCCGATGACGCTCAACGGCACCAACAGCTACATCCTCGGCGAGGGCCGCGTTGCGGTGATCGACCCCGGCCCGGCCGATCCCGGCCATCTCGCGGCGCTTCTCGCGGGGCTGGCGCCCGGCGAGACCGTGAGCCACATCCTCGTCACCCATGCCCATCTCGACCATTCGCCGCTCGCCCGCCCGCTGGCCGAGGCGACCGGCGCCCCGGTCCTCGCCTTCGGCGACGCATCGGCGGGACGCTCGGCGCTGATGGAGCGGCTGGCGGCGGAGGGCGGGATCGAGGGTGGCGAGGGCGTCGATGCCGGCTTCACCCCCGACATCGCGCTCGCCGACGGCGCCGAGATCGCCGGCGACGGCTTCCGGCTGACCGCGATCCACACGCCCGGCCATTTCGGCAACCATCTGAGCTTCCGCTGGGGGGACGCGGTCTTCTGCGGCGATCACGTGATGGGCTGGTCGTCCTCGCTGGTCTCGCCGCCCGACGGCGACATGGGCGCCTACATGGCCTCGCTCGCGCGGCTCGCCGGCCTCGGCGCGCGGCGGCTCTATTCCGGCCACGGCGACCCGGTCGACGACGCGGCCGGGCGGATCGCCGAGCTTGCCGCCCACCGCCGCGCCCGCGAGGCGGCGATCCGCGCGGCGCTGTGCGAGGGTCCGGCCGGCGCCGCCGACCTCGCCCGGCGCATCTATACCGACACCCCGCCCGCGCTGCTCCGCGCGGCATCCCGCAACGTCCTTGCGCATCTCCTTGATCTGACGGAACGAAAGCTCGCCGAACCGGTCGGAGCGCTGTCCGCGCAGACCCGATTCCGCCCCCTGTGAGCGGCGCGTATTTTTGTGCCCAACCCTCTGGACGCCCCCCGCCACCCTTGCTATATCCCGCCCGGTGTTCCGGCGTAGCTCAGCGGTAGAGCAGTTGACTGTTAATCAATTGGTCGTAGGTTCGATCCCTACCGCCGGAGCCA
>WOZM01000226.1 GCA_011620265.1 Paracoccaceae bacterium | reverse complement strand
GACTTGCTTTCGATCATCTGGGGTTTTGACATCAGTCCATTCGCAGCCGAACTCGCAGTGATTAATCTCTTCCGCCAGGACATGTCGGAATATGAAAACTTCCCACGTATCGTGCCAGGCAATTTCTTTGAGAGGGCGCCGGGCGAAACTATCGACTTTCCCGCACCGAGGGTGAGCAGCGGCACTAAGAAAGTTCCAGTTCCAATCCCCGTATTCGATTGCGTGATCGGCAATCCGCCTTACCTCCGGTCTCAGAACCAGGACGACCTTGATCCCGGATATCGGAGCACGCTGTTCGCCGCCGCAGCCAAGGCTGGCATCAACGCACCAGCCAAGACCGACCTCTTCGCTTTCTTCATCTATCATGCGCTTCGCTTCATGAAGGAGGGTTCCCGGCTAGGGTTTGTAACGCCCGCGAGCTGGCTTACCGCCGACTACGCGCTGTCCTTGCAGAAAGCTTTGCTGGGGGAGCTCCACCTCACGGCGGTGATAGCGTCCAGCGCCGAGTCCTTCTTTCCGCAGGTTGACGTAAACACCGTTCTTCTTGTTGCCGAGAAGGTGACCAAGGGTGAACCAGACCAGCCGATCCGCTTCGTCACGCTGAAGCAGCCAATATCAAAGCTCACATCGGACAAGGGCAATTACTGGGAGCGGGTCATCGACCTCGCGAGCGAGATCGAGTCCGGAACCGCGTCTATGGAGGACGACCGATATCGCGTAAAGCTGGTCGATCCGGTGATCGAACGCGACGCACTTTCAAGAGACCGAAGCACGCCTCGCAATTGGTCGAAGTTCATGCGCGCACCGCTCTCCTACTACGAGATTTTTGAGGAAGGCGCGTGATGTTTGTACCTTTATCAAAACTCGCGACCGTCAGCTTGGGCTTCAAGTCGCTTCAGAACACATTTTACTATGTTAACAAGGCGACCATCGAAACCTTCGGGATCGAGAAGCGCTTCCTAACCCCGATCCTCATGCTTAAGGCGCTCGATGCGCGCCAGCATCTGCAGTCGCCTAAGCCTGAGCTCTGGCTGTTCAATTGCCGTGAAACGAAGCAAGACCTGCGTGGCACAGGCGCGCTGAGGTACATCGAAGCGATGGCTGATCGGAGCGCTGCCGAGAAGAAGCAATCCGGAAAGAGTCGGACCATCCGCGAAGCCCTGGAAGCCCAGAGCGGCGGCCTTTGGTACTCGCCCAAGGCTCGACCGAACAAGCATCATGTCTGGCTCCGGAAGGCCGTTGACGGCGTATTCGCGCCTTACCTGTTCGAAGCGCCCGTCCTTGTTGACCAGCGCTGCAACAGCGTCGCTCCGGACGACGACATTAAATGGCAGGAACTCGCCGCCATCCTCACCAGCACACTGTTTGCCTATAGCGTCGAGATCAATGGCTCCGCCAGCATGGGTGCCGGCGCACTCGAAGCGCCGACGACAAAGCTGCGCGGCTACCCTGTTCTCGACATCCGGTCGCTGTCTGCCAAGGAACGCGAGTCTCTCGTCTCTCTCGGCGCCGCTGTGTGGAATAGTGGGCCGCCGATCGACTGGTCAGACGAAGCGGCGCAGCCGAATGGCGCGCTTCGGGAGCTGGATGCGTGGCTCCTTAAGGAGAGCAAGCGCAACGTCTCTCTGGATACGCTGTATAGCGACCTCCGGTCTGTCTGCCTGTCGCGTATTTCGGTAGCCAAAGATAAGGCTACGAAAGTTAAAAAGCGGAAGGAGGACAGCATCGGCAGTGTCGCGGAATCGATTGCCAAGGCCGTCGCGCCCAAGCTCGAGTCTCGGAACTTCCCGGAAGATTTCGCCGATGGCGCAGCGTGCGACATCAGCTTCAATTTCGACCGGAAGAGCCTCAAACGGATAACGATCGAACAGCTAATGGACAGATTCGAAATCGTCGTTACCACGAAGTCTGGGGATACAGCATACAAGGACGACCTCGCTCAACCGGTGGCCGAAGCTCTTATCCGGTCCTTGCTCTGGGGCCGCTCCACATTTTCGATCTCATCTGAGCGCACCGCAATGATGAACGCAGTGACGAATTTCATCGCATGGCTTTCGGCTATTGATGCCGATATCGACCGACTTGTTGCAGATTCCGCTCTTGGCACTGGCTATGAGGACTCCCTGAGAAAGGAGGTTTACGCACGCCTTAAGGTCCATCCGATGACGGCCGCGAAGAGTCTTCCGTCGGAGATATTGTTGGGATGATCAAGCTTTGATATCGGGTCACTGCCACCAGACAGCAGGATGCATCGCGAGGCGTCGAAAAAAGAAAACAATTGATCGCCGAAGCGGTTCGCCAGCAAATAAACTACAACACTCCCAAACATTCCCAATAGCTTGAGGGTCCGATTCGGGCGAGTCTGTCGCCCATGCGGACCTTCCTCCATCGCCTTCTCGGCCTCGCGCGCGCTCGCGGCTTCGACGCTGCGGGTGGCGGGCGGCGTTGGGAGGGGGCGCGGACGGTCGACGGGCTGAACGCGGCGATCCTGGCGGGCGCGACCACGGCGGCGCGGCGGGCCGGGTGGTATGCGCGGAACAACCCGTGGGTCGCGGCGTCGGTGGACAGCCTGGTCGGCAATGTCGTCGGCGCCGGGATCAAGCCGCAATCCACCCATCCTGACCGCGCGGTGCGCGAGCGGCTGCAGGCGCTCTGGCTGCGGTGGACCGATCACGCCGCCCCGGATGGGCTGGCGGATTTCTACGGACTGCAGGCCATGGCCGTGCGCGCGATGGTCGAGAGCGGCGAGAGCTTCGCCCGGCTGCGCGTGGCCACTGAAGCCACCACCATCCCCCTCCATCTCGAGCTTCTGGATCGCGAGCAGGTTCCGATGGACCTGCACCGCGAGATCGGCGGCGGGGCGCGGATCCGCGCGGGTATCGAGTTCGATGCCGCCGGTCGCCGGGTCGCCACCTGGGTCTTGTCCTCCCGCCCAGGCGATCCGCTGGGGTCTCTCCGCGTGGACCCGCTCCGCGTCCCCGCCGCCGATTGCCTGCACCTGTTCAAGCCGCTCGCCGCGGGCCAGCTGCGCGGCATCACCTGGCTCGCGCCGGTGCTGCTGCGGCTGCATGAGCTCGACCAGTTCGAGGATGCTGCGCTGGTCAAGGCCAAGGTCGCGGCGCTGTTTACTGGGTTCATTACCGATCCCGACGGCACGGCGGGTGGGCTGAGCGGCACCAACACCGGCGGCGCGCTGACCGTGGGCATGGAACCCGGCAGCCTGATC
>WOZM01000123.1 GCA_011620265.1 Paracoccaceae bacterium | reverse complement strand
TCGCTGCGACTTCCGCTGCACCTATTGCATGGCCGAGCACATGCAGTTCCTGCCGAAGAAGGACCTCCTGACGCTGGAGGAGCTGGACCGGCTCTGCTCCACCTTCGTCCGGCTGGGGGTGGAGAAACTGCGCATCACCGGCGGCGAACCCCTCGTCCGGCGCGACATCATGACCTTCTTCAAGGCGATATCGCGGCATCTGGAAACCGGCGCGCTGAAGGAGCTGACGCTGACCACCAACGGCTCGCAACTCGCCCGCTTCGCGGCGGAACTGGCGGCGGCGGGTGTGCGGCGCGTCAATGTCTCGCTCGACACGCTCGATCCGGCGAAGTTCCAGGCGATCACCCGCTGGGGCCGGCTTGCCCAGGTGATGGACGGGATCGCGGCCGCGAAGGCCGCCGGGCTCCGGGTGAAGATCAACACCGTGGCGCTGAAGGGCTTCAACGAGGACGAGCTGTTCCCGTTGCTCGACTGGTGCGCCGGCGAAGGCCACGACCTCACCTTCATCGAGGTGATGCCGATGGGCGAGATGGGCGAGGAGGTGCGGCTCGACCAGTACTGGCCGCTGAAGGATCTCCGCGCGCGTCTGGCCGAACGGTTCACGCTGACGGACCTCGCCGAGCGCACCGGCGGGCCCGCGCGCTATGTGCGGATCGAGGAGACGGGCCAGAAGATCGGCTTCATCACGCCGCTCACCCACAATTTCTGCGAAAGCTGCAACCGGGTGCGGGTGACCTGCACGGGCGAGCTTTTCATGTGCCTCGGGCAGGAGGACAATGCCGACCTGCGGACCCCCTTGCGCGCCTCGGGCGACGATGCGGCGCTGGAAGCGGCGATCCGGGCGGCCATCGCCCGGAAGCCCAAGGGCCACGATTTCGACTATTCCCGCCAGAGGGTCGCGGGCCAGATATCGCGCCACATGAGCCATACCGGCGGCTGAGGCAAGGTGGGTTTAAACCCACCTTACGCGCCCTGTGGCGTTCACCCGGACCGTGCCCGCGCCCATTCGCCCGGCGTCACCCCTTCCGTCTCGCGGAAGACGCGGATGAGGTGCGAGACGTCGCAGAATCCGGTCTCGGCCGCGATCTCTGTCACCGACCGCTCGCCCCGCTCCAGAAGGGTCCGCGCCTGCTCCAGCCGGACCCGTCGGCCCGCTGCCGCCGGCGTGATGCCGAGCGCGGCGGCGAAGTGCCGCTCCAGCTTCCGCCGGCCGACGCCGAGCTGCGCGGCGAGCCGGGCGATGGACAGCGGCGTCTCGGGGAACTGCTGCATGATCAGGAGCGCGCGCTTGACCAGCGGATCCCGCGCCGTCAGCCCGATCGGCAGGCCCGGCTGCGGCCGCTCGCCCGCCTGCGCCTCGTCGACGATCATGATCGACAGGCTCTTGCGGGCCGCCGCCCGGCCGATATGGCGGTCGACGAGGAAGGCCGCGAGATGCGCGGTCGAGGCGCCGCCGGACGAGGTCAGCCGGTCGCGGTCGATGACGAAGATCTGGTCGGTGACCGGGATCAGATCCTCGAATTCCTGCAGGAAATCCTCGCGGTGAAACCAGCTCACGCAGCAGCGGTAGCCCTGCATCAGCCCGGCGCGGTGGAGGATGAACGCCCCGGTGCACAGCCCGATCAGCGGCACCTTCGCCTCCGCCGCCCGGCGCAGGAACGCCACCGCCTCGGGCGAGAGCTGCTGGCTGCCGCTGATGAGGCCGCCGACGACGGCGATATAGTCGAACCGGCGCGGATCGCCGAGCCGCTCGTCGGGCGTGACGCTCAGCCCGCAGCTGCTTTCGACCGGATCGAGCGTCGGCGCGATGACCTTCCACGAACAGAGGATCGGCCGCGACCGGTCGCCCTCGTCCGCGGCGAGCCGCAGCACGTCGACGAAATTCGCCAGTGCCGCGAGGGTGAAGCGGCGGGCGGGAACGATACCGATGCGCAGGCGCGGAGGGGCGGGCATGGCGGCCTTTCCGAAGCGGGGGTGACGCGAATGTAACGCCAATATGACGCATGGATCCAACCGTGTCGGGCGGAAATCGACCAGAGTCGGGTCACTTTGCGACAAGGGCCCGGATCCGGGCGCGTTCCCGACACGAGGTGCAGCCGCCATGACCCATCAAGGCCCGATCCGCGCGATGGCCAAGGTCACCCGCCCCGCGTCGCGCCCGTCGAGCGGCACCCAGCGCTTCACCTTCCTCCTCCTCGACGGCTTCACCCATCTCGCCCTCGCCGCGGCGCTCGAGCCGATGCGCGTCGCCAACGCGGCCCTCGGCCGCACCGCCTATGCCTGGCGCATCGTCTCGACCACGGGCGCGCCGGTGAGCTGCGCGCACGGGCTGACGGTGCTGGTCGACGAGGCCTTCGGCCCGCTCGCACACGGCGATACGCTGATCGTCGTCGGCGGCCCGGCGACTGCCCGGCGCGACGAGCCGGGCCTGAGTGCCGCACTCCGGCGCGAGGCGGCGCACGGGGTGCGGCTCGGCGCGCTCTGCCTCGGGGTCTACGCGCTGGCCCGGGCCGGGCTTCTCGACGGCGAGGACTGCGCGGTGCACTGGGACCTCGCCGAAGGCTTCGCCGAGACCTTTCCCGAGGTCCGCATCGGCCACGGCGCCTTCTCGCTCGGGCGCCGGCTGACGGCGGCCGGGGGCGCGGTCGCCTCCGATCTGATGCTGCACCTGATCTCGCAAGCGCATGGCCCCGATCTTGCCGCGCGGGTGGCCGACCTTCTCGTCTGCAACGGCGTCCGCAGCCCGCGGTCAGAGCAGAAGGTCTCGATCCAGTCGCGCTACGGGATGCGCAATCCGCGCCTGGTGAAGATCCTGAAAAGCATGGAGGCCAATCTCGAAACGCCGCTGACCGCGCAGGAGATCGCCGATATCGCGGCGATGTCGGTGCGCCAGACCGAACGGCTCTTCGCGCGCCATCTCAAGACCACGCCGATGAACTTCTACATGAAGATGCGGCTGGAAAAGGCGCATCGGCTGCTGTCGCAGACCGAGATGTCGGTGACCGAGGTGGCGCTGGCCTGCGGCTACAAGTCGAGCTCGCATTTCACCAAGAGCTTCCGCGCCGCCTATGCGGTGACACCCCGGGCGATGCGGGTGGTCGCGGGCTGAGACCCGGGCTGGAAAACCGCCGCCGCCCGGCGCCTCTTCGGGCAAAAGCGTTTCGGGTTCATGTGGAAAGATCAAGTATCGGAATTCGAACAGGAAAGGTTCGAATTCCGATTCAACGCAAACCC
>WOZM01000024.1 GCA_011620265.1 Paracoccaceae bacterium | reverse complement strand
ACGCCGCGCGTGCGTTGGAATTTCTCGAGCGAGCCCCAGCTGGTATAGAGCTGGTCGAACAACTCCGGGTGGATGGGGTAGGCCTTTTCCAGCTTCCGCCGGTAATCCTCATCGGAGCAGCCGTTCGGGAAGTCGTTCGCATTCTCCCGGTAGAGCTTGGCGAATTGCTTCAGCGTGTTGTCGCGGTGATGGAACTTGTCGCCGGGGATTTCCTTGAACAGGCGACGACGGACAATCTCGTAGCTTTCCTCCTGGCTGGCCGGGCGCCACGACGACTCCACGCGACTGAAGGTCTGCTTCAGACGCACCAGCGCTTCCTGTCCGCCTTCGCCGCCGACCTCGATCTGCGAGGCGGGCAGCGAGGCCACCAGCAGCACGCCGGGGCTGGCCTTCACGGCCTCGGTCAGGGACTGCACGAAGGAGAGGTTGGCGTCGAACGACCCCGACGGCAGCCCCTCCACCTTGTAGATCTGGCGCAGGTAGGCGACCCACTCGTCGATCAGGATCAGCGCGGGCGAATACTTCTTGAACAGCGCCTCCAGCAGGTTCGATCCCGGCGCAATCCCGCGCTCGTCGTTCTCGGCCAGCATCTCGAACGCCTCGGCACCGCCCAGCTGCCATGCCAGCTCGCCCCAAGTCGTGCGGATCTTCCGGCCGCCCTCCAGCGAGATCAGGTCCTGCGGCCCGCGCGAGGTGCCCACCAGCACGGCGCGGTTGATCTTCCCGGGCACTGTCAGCCCGCTCCGCGACAGAAGCTGGTCGAGCCCCGGCAGATCTTCCACCGGCGTGCCGCTCACCATGTGGTAGAGCGCCAGCATCGAGTGCGTCTTGCCGCCGCCGAAGTTCGTCTGCAACTCGACGACCGGGTCGCCGCCGCCGGCGCCCAGCCGCTTGGCCGCGCCCACCAGCAACGTGCTGAGCCCCTCGGTCAGATAGGTCCGGGCGAAGAACTCGCGCGGGTTGCGGTATTCGGACGGTGCGCTGCCGTTGTGGACCTTGGCGAGGTCGGCGGCGAACTCGGCCTGCTGGAACTCACCCGTGGCCACGTCCTGGTGCGGCTCGACCACCTCGCGCCAGGGCATAAGCCCCGCCACCGTGTCGACCGAGATGTCGGATCGCTGGGTCTTCTTCCGCTCCTCGTTCCGCTGCAACTCGGTGAACTTCGTCCGCAGGATCGTGTCGCGCATCTTGCCGAGTTCGGCCGCGACCTCGCCGGCGCTGATCGCCTCCATCAGCCGCCGCATGCTGTCGAGCGCACGCTCGGCGTCGTCATAGGTGAAGGTGCCGTTGTGCGAGAGCTTGTTGCGCACCTCCACCAGCTCGTTGACCATCGAACGCTCGGCACGGCCCAGCACCTGCTTGAACGCATCCATCCAGAACCGGTCCATCGCGTTCAGCAGCGCGGACTGGTCCCAGACGATCCGGCCATTCGAGTCCGGGCGCAGGCCCGGCAGCTTTTCCACCACCTGCACCTGCCAATGGCCGGTGAGCGAGCTTTCCAGCCGCTTCTCGACGAAGGGGATCAACGCCTCGGGCAGAAGCTCCATGCCCTCGAACACATGCTGACGGGTAGATTTGGCCATCGAGGGAATCCTTACAGTTCAAATCGCGTTTGCCGGTTCCGCCCTTCAAGCGAAACCGTGGCGGCCATCTGGCTCAGCTCGGACCAGTCGGCGATCAGGGCGTTGTAGACCGTGGCCTCAGACGCCTCGCGCCGCTTGTTGGCGGCGATGTCATAGAGACAGTAGGCCAGATCCTTCACTGCCTCGGCCTGGGGCCCAAAGCGTTTGAGCAGCGCGGCGCTGTCGTGCGACAGGCCCGTCCGCTCGTGCAGGCGCACGAGGTGCTGAAGGCATTCCCAGACGGTCAGATGCGCGTCCTCCTCGGGCGCCCAGTCGGGGTCGAGCTCGTCGCGCTTCAGCAGCCGCACCTTGCCCGCGGCGCTTTCGACGATCCCCGCATGCTTCACGCTGTCGACCGAGATACCGCGGGCTCGGGCGAGGTTGTCGGCCACGCCATAGTCCCCCTTGCCCATGCCGTTCTGCTCGAACCAGGTGATGGCGAAACGGGTGTCAGCGTCGAACTCGCCCTGGATGCCGCCAAGATATTCGTCGAGCTCGCCATTGATCAGCTGCAGCGCCGTCTTGACCGTCATCGCGCTGTCGTCGGCCTCGAGCACGGCGCGGTAGCGTGAGAAGACGCCCATGCCAGGGCCGATGGCCGATTGCGGCATGTCTGCCGGGGCGATGTTGGCGGCCTGAAGCTCGGCGATGGCAGGGGGCAGTTCGCGTTTCAGAGCGCGGATGAACTCGGCGCGAGTGATGGTGTCGGCCGCGGCGTCCTTCTTGCGGCAGACGAGGACAACCGAGTTGGCGAGGGCGTTGGAGCCTGATGCCACTGGCCGGTTCGAAAATTCGGTTCTTACCGGCCAGGTGCCTACTACAGCAAAGCCCGCATCCACAACAGCTTCTAGGAACGTAGCCCAACCTGTTGAACTGATTCCTTCTTGCTCAATCTCGCTCTGCTTGAATGCGTAGTAGATTGTTGCCGGATAGAAATCCGATGCTTCGCTGACCATTCTGCCAATCGCTAGCTTCATCCCATTAAGAAAAAACTCCTCTGCTGCCATCTTCCCTCGATTATCGCGGTACGGCGTTGCAACGAGTTCATCTGTTTTCGGCGTGGCGAGAACACCAAAAAGATCTGGGTAGGCTTCTTTGAGAGATGGTCGAAGCCAACAGTAGAAAAAGTCCGACAGATCAGCATAGCTGATGTTGTCGTAGTATGGCGGATCAGTCGAAATTACACTACCCGGAAGCATCGATAGGGACTGGGCATCCATTTGCTTAACTTGCCCCTCGGCGGCAGGGACAAAACCACCGAGAGCCTTCTCGACCCACACCGACATGGAGCCAAAGCTACCAACTTTTCCGCTGAAAATATTCACTTCCACAAAATCCCAGACCATTGGAATGGCCTGGCGTGCGAATGTGTTCCGAACAGCACCTAACTGAGGGATCCAACTACAAATTGATGAATTGTAGTCGCTGCATTTGTCGACGACGAATGCCAAGTAAACGCTTACAGCTTCAGCGTAAGCCTTTGCTCCAGCGCCAGAATTCCGAAGTGGAACTTTGTCAGGCGTGAAGCCAGCGGCGATTGCGTTGCTCTCAATTTCTTTACGAGCTTCGTGAACGAGATCGGCGAAGGTATTCAATGCCACTGTCTGACGCGCGGTGAAGAGGTCTTCGA
>WOZM01000091.1 GCA_011620265.1 Paracoccaceae bacterium | reverse complement strand
GGCATGGTCGCGCGCGTCGACCGGGCGCCGCACGTCGATGCCGAGCGCCGGCGCCAGCCGGCCCCCGCCGGCGCCGCCAGAAGCGCGAGGATCAGCGCCGGCCGGATCATCCCCGCCGCCCGGGCGCGAGCCAGCCGATCACCGGCCCCTGCAACTCGCGCAGAAGCTTCACCCGCATCGCCCGCTCGTAATCGCGAAACCCGTCCGCCTCGACCACGAAGGCGCCCGGACCGCGGATCATTTCGGTCCGGTAGTACTCCGCAATGCCGGCCTCGCCCCCCGCGATGGCGAGCCCGTTCACGGTGACGCCATCGAGCGGAAAGGCGCGGTAGGCCGAGTCCGGCGGAAAGCCCTCGTTGTTGCGCCCGTCGCCTGAGACGTCGAGCGTGCGCGCCGCGCAGTCCGGCCCCGCCGTGAACAGCCCCGCCGCATGGCCAAGCGCGTGGCCGAGCGCCGTCGGCATGTCGTCCCGGCTCCGCTCGCTGCCCGCGAGGACCCCGGCCACCAGCGCCAGATCCTCCGCCGAAGCGATCTCCAGCCAGTCGACGAGCCCCGCCTGCGCGTAAGGCCCGCTCCATTCGTAGACCGACAGCCAGACCGGCCGCCCCGGATCGGCGAGGAACGCCTTCACCACCGCCGGCGCCAGAAGCGCCCGCGCCAGCCCGCCGCGCTGCAACGCATCCTCGCGCGGATCGACCGAGGCGGAGACGTCGAGCGCCAGCAGGAGCGCCAGCCGGCATTCCGCCGCCGCCGGCGCCCCCGTCAGGATCAGCGCGACGAGAAGCCTCACCAATGCCCGGTATTCTCCATGCTCGCCCAGGGCTCCGCCGGCGCCAGCGCCGCACCCTTCTGCAAGAGCTCCACCGAGATGTTGTCGGGCGAGCGCACGAAGGCCATGTGCCCGTCGCGCGGCGGCCGGTTGATCGTGACCCCGTTGGCCTGAAGATGGGCGCAGGTCGCGTAGATGTCGTCGACCTCATAGGCGAGATGGCCGAAATGCCGGCTGTCGGACGGCAGGCCGTCGTCGCCGTCCCAGTTGTATGTCAGCTCCACCGGGCATTCGTGCTGCCCCGGCGGCGCCATGAAGACCAGCGAGAAGCGGCCCTCCTCGTTGTCGTAGCGCCGCGTCTCCTCCAGCCCGAGAAGCCGGTAGAACGCCATCGACGCCTCCAGATCCTTCACGCGCACCATCGTATGCAGATATTTCAGCGCCATCTCACCCTCCTGTTGGCCATGGCCCCCGAGCCTATCAGCCCGCCGCCCCCGCCGCCAAGCGCCGCCTTCGCAGATTTCCGCACGCGCGAGGGAAATTTCCGGCGGAGCACCGTCCATCGTAGTGTCCCGCCTCGTCGGCCATAGATATAGTAGGCGCGATTCGCGACCGAGGAGGAGAGCGCCATGACCCTGACCCCCGAGCAACAGGCCGAGATCGCCGAGGCCCGCAGCCAGACGCACCAGACCCTCCGCGCCACTTCCGAGGGGATGGAACGGCACCTCTATATCGCGCACGAGGTGCTCGACCACGGGCTGTTGCGGGTCATCGACTACATGGGCGACGACGCCGCCATCACCCAGGCCGCGCGGGTGAGCTACGGTCGCGGCACCAAACACGTCACCAATGACGAGGGGCTGATCCGCTACCTGATGCGGCACTGGCACTCGACCCCGTTCGAGATGTGCGAGGTCAAGTTCCACGTCAAGCTGCCGGTCTTCGTCGCCCGCCAGTGGATCCGCCACCGCACCGCGAACGTGAACGAATATTCCGCCCGCTACTCGATCCTCGACCGCGAATTCTACATCCCCGCGCCCGAACATCTGGCGGCGCAGTCCACCGTGAACAACCAGGGGCGCGGCGAGCTTTTGCAGGGCGAGGAGGCGCAGCGGGTGCTCGACATTCTCCGCGACGACGCGATGCGCAGCTATGACCACTACGAGGACATGCTTTCGCAGGAGGGCCAGAAGGGCCTCGCGCGGGAGCTTGCGCGGATGAACCTGCCGGCGAACATCTACACCCAGTGGTACTGGAAGGTGGACCTTCACAATCTCTTCCACTTCCTCCGGCTCCGCGCCGACGCCCACGCCCAATACGAGATCCGCGCCTATGCCGAGACGATGTGCGGCATCGTCAAGGACTGGGTGCCCTTGGCCTATGCGGCGTTCGAGGATTACCGGCTGGGCGGGGCGACGCTGTCGGGGAAGGCGATCGAGGTGTTGAAACGTCGCTTGGCCGGGGAGGCGGTGACGCAGGAGACGTCGGGCATGTCGAAGGGGGAGTGGCGGGAGTTCGAGGGGGTTTGGGGGTGAGTATTTATGAGGCTTGGGGGTTCAAAAGCAATCCATTTGAGACCTTTACCGTTGCCTGCAAACAGGAAAGGCTAAAAACTGATGGTGGGTAGGGAGCAGGCTGCCCGGAAAATCAAAAAAGGCCTCAATAGCTCCAATGAATTTGTGACCGTCGAGGGTCTTAACGGCGTGGGATGTGACAGGTAGGCTTTTGGTCACGATCAGCCCCAAGAGGAAGTTTCCCCCTTGTTGCTAATCCCGAATTGGACTAATCCGATTTTGGACTTAAGCGCCCATTTCTTTGTCATCCTTTTACAACGGAGTGGTCCATTGGCATCGAATACCACTGCCGGGCAGCCGGATGCGCGGGCAGTCAAGCGCCCCGCATGGCTGCGCATTTTGATCTGGATCGGTTTGGCCTTCCTTTTGTTTAATACGCTCGGTGTGGCGTTGTTTCTCGGTGCGGGACCGGGCATTGGCACGGGATCGTTGGTGCGGTTGGCGCTGGTCGGCGCGGCAATCGCCGTGCCGCTGTGGAAATGGCACGGCATGAACGTGCTGCGCACATGGCGCAGTCCAAAGGTCGCCAGTTTCACGCGGCACGACGATCCCGCGACAGGCGGCATTCTATTCGATGTACATCCCGCGCGCGCGGCGCGCATGCCTGCGCTCCCGCTGTTCGCGATAGGCGTGTTCCTCCTGCTGAATGCGTTGTTGGTGGGCACGCGCTCCACCGGAGCCTTCGTGGGCCTGTATCTGGTCGCGCTCGTCTGTATCGGTGTGGGCTGCACCTTCGTGCTGCCCGGCGCGCGGGAGCGCAAACCCGTCAAGTTGTCTGTTTCGGAGCGGGGCGTCCGGAGCGGCGATATCGACATGCCGCTCGAAGCCGTTGCGGATGTGCGTGTCAGTCACGGTGGATTGGTCGTTGATCCCGATCCGCTCATGCCGGGACGTAACGGCGTTTCCACCGCCGCCATGGCCGGACGCCATATGGGCCGCCGTCAGGAGAAGCGCGGCTATGCGGTCACGATCCGCGCCGATGGGGAAAGCGGGTCCGGCATGCTTGCGGGCGGGTTGACGGAAGATTGCGCCCGCGCTTTAGCTTCGGAGCTTGGCAAGGCGATTGACGCGGCGCGCAGAAATCGGGACACCGCGCCTGTCGGGGCCAGCGCGGCCCTTTGATGGAGTTGGTTATGCGCGCGCGGCGCAGACAGGATGCGGAACGGATGAAAACGCGGGCGCGCCGTGTCATGGCCCTGTGGGGTCAGCAAGCCGTAGGTCGGGGTTCACCCCGACTCTTTTCCCTCCACATCCCGCGCGGATTTCGCCGGGTTGGCGGGGTGAACCCCGCCCTATGGGATCGCGGCGCCGTCCCGATGCCATGATGAATAGGGCCAGCAAGCCGCAGGGGGCGCTTCAGCGCATCATCCCGAAACCCGAGGCCATCGCGTCGGGTGCAGCGATCGGCCTCAACTTGCGGCGCCCGTGCGCCGACAGCCCCGATTGACCGTCCGCAGGGGAAGCTCAAGAGTGGCACTGTCACGCTGGCGGGGGCCGGCCGCTGCATCGGGGAGGGGTTGGGAATTCCGTTCGGTTCCGGCCTCAGGGTCGCGGTCCTGGTCCTCGCGGGGGCGATCCTTGCGGGGTGCGAGGATCTTGTCTATGCGGTCGAGGACAATCCGGAGGTCGTCCGGATCCTCGGCACCCGCGAAGTGACGATCATGGAGCGGAAGTTCTGAGCCGCGCGACGCGGCGCAGGGTGCGGGCTTGACCCCCTTCGGTCCTCGGGCCGTCATCCCGTCCGGACATACTCACTCGGCCGCGAGGCGGTCCCCGGCGCGGTGCTGGATCACGTCGAGCGAGATCACGTAGGCCTCGGTTCCCGCCCGCGCGGCGATGGCGCCGATCGAGGGGGCGGTGTCGAACAGCAGATCCTCGGTCGTCCTGCCGTCGCGGGTGATGTGGACGACGAAGGTGCGGCGGATCTCCGGCTCGCGACCGGACGTGTTCGCCCCCCGGTGCCGTTGCCGAATCCGGCCGATGAAATCGTTGGTTCCGCCTTCGCCCGACATCACGCGCCCTCCGACCCTTGCCCCGTATACCGTGGGTTAACTCTGCGCCGGGCCGGGAAATGTGGCAAGTTTGTGGCTGGGGCCGCGCGGATTTCCGGCGCATTGACGGGTGGCGCGTGGACAGCGATCAGCCGGAGCGGCGATTGTCGCCCGCCGGGGGCGGAAGTCGGAGCGAAACACCCTGAAGCCGCGTGCGACGGGCCGACTCGCCCGCAGCCGCGCGCCGGGGGCGAGCGGCGATCACTCCGCCGCGAGGGCCAGCCGGATACGGTCGCGAAGCGGGCGGCGCTTCATCCCGATCGAGACGATGAAGGCCTCCGGCCCGACCCGGTCGAGAATCTGCGCGACGGTCGGCGTGCGGTCGAAAAGCTCCTCCCGCGTGGTCTGTCCGTCCATCGTGACGGTGACGCAGAAGCGCGAGATCTTGGCCAGCGCACGCCGCCGCCCGGTCCGCGCGCGCTCCATCAGTCGCCGGCCCGTCTCGCTCGACAGCCGGTCGATCAGTTCGTCTGTTACAGTCATATGCCCCCCTTGCACGGCCCCGTGAGGGCAGGACCGCGCGGCTTAGTCTGTGGTCGGGAAAACTCCGAGATACGGGTACTCGCATGCAGCTGCGATCTTGCTAAATCTCCCGCCGGATCGGGTCAAGCGGACCCCCCGGCCTTCCCCCGGGGCAGGGTCGGAATCCTGCCGATCGCGACGAAATTCCGCCGACGGAATCACCCCCGCGCCGCGACCCGGCGGTTTTCCGCTGATCGGTTGCGTCCCCGGCCGGGCCGTGCTCAATGGGTCACACCATCCGCCGGCCCAACCGAAAGGAGCGCCGATGATCCTTTACGGCCTTCCAGGCTGCGATACCTGCCGCAAGGCGCTGAAGGCAATCCGCGCCGCCGGCCGGGAGGTCGCGTTCCGCGATGTCCGGGCCGAACCGCTCAGCGCCGAGGAGCGCCGCGAACTGCTCTATGTCTTCGGCGACCGCCTGATCAACCGCGCCTCGGCCACCTGGCGGGGGCTGTCGGATGAGGCGCGCCGCGACGATGCGGGCGACCTTCTTCGCCGCTATCCCGCGCTGATGAAACGGCCGGTGATCCGCGATGGCGCCTCGTTCCATATCGGCTGGAATGCCGACACCCAAGCTCTTGTCCTGAAATAGGAAACGGCCCGCGAGAGGGCGGGCCGTCCGGTGCCGAAATGGCGGTTCTCAGAGCAGTTTCAGATCGCCCGCGGAAGAGCGGCCGTCGCGGCCGGACTGCATCTCGTAGGACACTTTCTGATTGTCGGCGAGGGTCTTCAGGCCCGCACGCTCGACCGCGGAGATGTGCACGAACACATCGTTGCCGCCGTCGTCGGGGGCAATGAAGCCGAACCCCTTCGTCGTATTGAACCATTTCACGGTGCCGGTGGCCATCCCGTCTTACTCCCTTGTTTGGTCTCCCCAGGCTCGATTGCCCGGGGCCGTGCAGCCAGGTCTTTCGTGTCTTCCGGCTGCCCCGTGACGAGGGAGCGGTAGGAAAGTCTGCGTTCACGCCAGAGAAATGATGAGCGATTTGCGCCAAAAATCAAGATTTTTGCGGAAAAGCCGGTTTCAGCCCCGGCGGCGGGCAAGGAGCCGGTCGAGCGACAGCGGGCCGCCGCCGATCAGGACCAGCGTCGCCAGAAGGAAGACCCAGAGCGCCCGCTGGTCGAGGACGAGCGCGCCCGAGGCCGCGTCGAACCAGCGGCCGAGATCGTCGCCCGCGACGCCGTGGCCGAGGATGTCGGTGGCGCTTTGCACGAGGACGAAGCCGATCATGCCGAGGGCGGCGAGCCGGGTAAGGAGCCCGATCACGATCAGGAGCGGCAGCAGAAGCTCCGCCCAGGTCCCGGCGAGCGCCACCGCCCAGTGGAAGAGGCCGAGCTGCGCGAAGTCGTAGCCCGCCGCCTCCACCGCCTTGGGGAAGATCTGGATATAGGCGCCGTCGGAGGGCCGGAAAAGGCCGAGGAGCCCGTCGCCGAGCTTGGTGCGGGCGGAGTTCCAGAAATAGACGAGCAGCACCGCCGCGAAGGTCAGCCGCGCGAGCGTCGGCAGGACGGCGGGGGCAAGCCGGGCGAGGCCGCCCGCGGTGCGGTCGTAGAGGGCGAGCATGGCGGTCAGTCTCCGGTCTGGACGGCGGCGATGGCGCGGGCGCCGATCAGGAGGCCGAGCGTGGCGGTCAGGTCGAAGTCCGGCGCCGCATCGAGGGCCGTGCCGACCGTCTCGCCCGCCATCAGCGCGGCGACGAAGGGGGCGGCGCCGGGCGTCAGGCGCAGGGGTTCGGGATCGTAGTCCGGGCGGGTGACGAGGATATCCTCGGGCGCGGCCAGTTTCGGGGCGGGCGTGCCGCGGGTATTGGCCGACCAGATCGAATGGACGGGCCAGCGCGAGCGGAGGAGCCGCGCGGACGGCACCAGCGTCAGCCGGGCGGCGACGAGCGCATCGGGGGGGAGCGCCTGCAGCGCCTCGGGCGCGACGGGATCGGCATCGGCGGCGTGGTAGGCGTGGCGAAGTGCCAGTTCCAGCCGGGCGATGTCGGGCAGGTAGCCGAGATGTGCGACCGGCGGGAAGGTTTCGAGAAAGGCGGGCATCGCCTCGCCATAGAACATCAGCATGGGCGAGGCCGGCGGATGGGCGCGGAGGAAATCGCGCGCCATCGCGGTGAAGAACTCGTCTCCCACCAGCTTGCGGATGACGGGGAAGGCCTGCCGCAGCGCCTCGGTCAGCGAGACGGTGACGTTGTTGCGGTAGACGTCGAAGCGGCGCCCGGCGGGCCGGCCCTGCGGATCGACGAGGCCCGGCGGCGCGGGCCGGTCGGGGTCAAGAAGGGCCGCGCGGAACTCCGACTGGCTCATGCCGGCACCCGGTCGAGGATACGGGCGGCGCGGGCGGCTTGCTCGGCGAGGACCGGCCAGTCGGGCACGTCGTTGTCCCATTCGATCAGCGTGGGCCGTGGTCCGCCTTTGGCGATCGTGTGGGCATAGAGCTGCCAGACCGGATCGACAACCTCGGAGCCGTGGGCGTCGATCAGGAGCGGCGCGCCCATGTCGTCGTGATCCTCGTCATGGCCGCCGAGATGGATCTCGCCCACCAGATGATGCGGGAATCGGTCGATATAGTCGTAAGGATCGGTCTGACGGTTGGTGCAGGAGACGTAGACGTTGTTCACGTCGAGGAGGAGACCGCAGCCGGTGCGGCTGGCGATCTCGCCCAGGAACTCGATCTCGTCCATGTTGGTCTCGGTGAAGGTCACGTAGACGGACGGGTTTTCCAGCAGCATCCGGCGGCCGACATGGCTTTGCACCTCGTCGATATGGTCGGCGACGCGGGCGAGCGTCTCGGCGGTGTAGGGCAGGGGCAAAAGGTCGTTGAGAAACGCGCTGTCATGGGTCGACCAGGCGAGGTGTTCGGAAAAGCTCGCCGGGTCGAGCCAGCCGCAAAGCTTCTTCAGCCGGGCGAGGTGGTCGCGGTCGAGCCGCCCTTCGCCACCGATGGAGAGGCCGACGCCGTGGACCGAGATCGGGAAGCGCTCGGTCAGGTGGCGCAGTTGGGCCAAGGGCCGTCCGCCCTCGCCCATGTAGTTTTCTGCATGGATCTCGAGCCATCGGACCGGGTCAGCATCGGCTATGATGTTCGAAAAGTGCTGCGGCTTGTATCCGACGCCAGGCCGGGCCGGCAGGGGCTTCTGAGCGGTCTGGTCGAGCATCGTGTCCCCCGGTGTGTCGGCGGACCCTCCCGGCTCTGGTCCGGGAGGGCCGGTTTCGGATCAGCCCTGCGGCAGGTCGCGGTCGAGCGCTTCCATCGAGCCCATGCGGCCGTCCGGCAGTTCCATCGTGGTGCAGGTGCCGGCCGGGACGAGCTTCCAGGAGTTGCCCTGGTAGTCCACCTTCGAGGTGCCGGCGCAGGTCGTGCCGGGGCCAGCGGCGCAGTCGTTCTGACCGGCGAGCGCCACGCCGAAGCACTTTTCCTTGGCTTCCTGGGCCGAGGCCGGAGCGGCGAAATGCGCGGAGAGGGCGGCGGCGAGCGAGCCGGCGACAGCGAGGGTCTTCATGGAGTGAGACATCGGTTAATCCCTTGTTAAAGTTCGAGCGTCGGTTTGTTCGACACCGGGACCCTAGCCAATGGGCGGCTTCACAGGCCACACACGAAGCCGTGGCCCACGGGCGTGTGAACGTCTGTAACCGCTCCTGGCCCCGGGTCGGTGGTTGAAAGACAAAGGCGCCGCACGGGGACGGCGCCTTCAACGTATTGGAATGGCCGGCTATTTCAAGTCCGGAGGCGTCGCCTCGGCGCGGAAGGCGGCGATGGCGTCGGCGAGCGGCATCGTGTCCGTCCTTGTCTCGCCCAACCGGCGGACTGAAACAGTCCGCTCCGCGACTTCCTTCATGCCGATGGCAAGGATCGCGGGAACCTTGCCCACGGAATGCTCGCGGACCTTGTAGTTGATCTTCTCGTTGCGGGTGTCAGCCTCGGCCCGGAGCCCGGCATCGCGAAGCTTTGCCACGACCTCGTTCACGTAGTCGTCGGCATCCGAGACGATGGAGGCGACGACGATCTGCCGCGGGGCGAGCCAGAACGGCAGCTTGCCGGCATAGTTCTCGATCAGGATTCCGAGGAAGCGTTCGAAGCTCCCGAGAATCGCGCGGTGGAGCATGACCGGGCGATGCTTTGCGCCGTCCTCGCCCACATATTCCGCGCCGAGCCGCATCGGCAGGTTGAAATCGGCCTGGAAGGTGCCGCACTGCCATTCCCGCCCGATCGCGTCGGTGAGCTTGAAGTCGAGCTTCGGCCCGTAGAAGGCGCCTTCGCCGGGATCGACCTCGTAGTCGTTGCGGACCTTCTTGATGGCGTTTTCAAGCGCGGTCTCGGCCTTGTCCCAGATCTCGTCGGAGCCGACGCGCACGTCGGGCCGGGTGGAGAGCTTGATGTCGAACTTGGCGAAGCCGAGATCGGCGTAGATCGAGGAGAGCAGATCGAGAAAGCCCGCGCATTCGGCCTCGATCTGGTCCTCGGTGCAGAAGATGTGGGCGTCGTCCTGGGTGAAGCCGCGCACCCGCATGAGGCCGTGCATGCTCCCCGACGATTCGTAGCGGTGGCACGATCCGAACTCGGCCAGACGCAGCGGCAGGTCGCGGTAGGACTTGAGGCCCTGGTTGTAGACCTGCACATGGCAGGGGCAGTTCATCGGTTTCAGCGCGTTGATGCGCTTTTCCCTGGCATGTTCCTCCTCGACCTCGACGATGAACATGTTCTCGCGGTAGGCCTCCCAATGGCCGGAGCGCTCCCAGAGGACGCGGTCGACGACCTGGGGGGTCTTGATTTCCTTGTAGCCGGCGCGGGTCAGGCGGCGGCGCATGTAATCCTCGAGCGCGCGGTAGATCGTCCAGCCGTTCGGGTGCCAGAAGACCATGCCGGGGGCTTCTTCCTGCAAGTGGAAAAGCTCCATCTCGCGCCCCAGCTTGCGGTGGTCGCGTTTCGCGGCCTCTTCCAGCATCGTCAGATGCGCCTTGAGGTCGTCGCGGTTCTTGAAGGCGACGCCGTAGATGCGCTGAAGCTGCTTCTTGGTGTGATCGCCGCGCCAGTAGGCGCCGGCGACCGACATCAGCTTGAAGGCGTCGGCGGGAAGCTGGCCGGTATGCTGGAGATGCGGGCCGCGGCAGAGGTCCTGCCAGTGGCCGTGCCAGTACATCCGCAAGGGTTCGTCGCCGGGGATCGCCTCGATCAGCTCGACCTTGAAGGGTTCGTTCTTGGCGACGTAATGGGCGATGGCGCGGGAGCGGTCCCAGACCTCGGTCCTGACCGGGTCGCGTTCGTTGATGATCGCCTTCATTTCCTTTTCGATCAGGCCGAGATCCTCTGGCGTGAAGGGTTCGTCCCGGTCGAAATCGTAGTACCAGCCGTTCTCGATCACCGGGCCGATCGTGACCTTGACCTCGGGCCAGAGCTTCTGCACGGCGCGGGCCATGACATGGGCGAAGTCGTGGCGGATAAGCTCGAGCGCCTGCGCGTCGTCCTTCATCGTGTGAATGGCGATGGTGGCATCCGCCTCGATCGGCCATTGCAGGTCCCAGTGCTTGCCGTCGACGGATGCGGAAATGGCGGCCTTGCCGAGCGAGGGCGCGATGGCGGCGGCCACCTCGGCGGCGGTCACGCCCCTGGCGAAATCGCGGCTGTTGCCATCGGGGAATGTGAGGGAAATCTGGGCCATATCGGCTCTCCTCGTCGGTTTGGCGCCTACGGGTGCGCCCGGTTGCGGGTATGTCGTGCTTTCTATCCGCAATCGTTGCGGGGAAGTCAACGGCCGGGGGTTCCACCCCCGGACCCCCGGAGGTATTTGAGAACAGAAGAAGGAGAAGCGCGCATGAGCGAGTATCTGGAGACCTCGGTCGGGCGGCGGATCGCCTTTGACCGGACCGAGGGGCGCGAGCCCGGCATGGTGTTCCTCGGCGGGTTCCGGTCGGACAAGGAGGGGACGAAGGCGCTGGCGCTCGAGGCCTGGGCGCGGGCGCAGGGGCGGGCCTTCCTGCGCTTCGACTATTCCGGGCACGGATCGTCTTCGGGGGATTTTCTGGACGGATGTATCGGCGACTGGTTCGAGGATGCGCGCGAGGCGATCCTGAGCCTGACGCGCGGGCCGCAGGTCTTGGTGGGATCGTCCATGGGGGGCTGGATTTCGCTTCTGCTGGCACGGGAGGTACCGCAGAAGGTCGCGGGGCTCGTCACCGTCGCGGCGGCGCCGGATTTCACCGAGGACGGGATGTGGGCGGAATTTTCCGAGACGCAGCGCCGCAAGCTGATGGCGGCGGGGCAGGTGGCCTTGCCGTCGGACTACTCGGACGCGCCCTATATCATCACCCGGCGGCTGATCGAGGAGGGGCGCGGGCGGCTGGTGCTGCGCGCGCCCCTGTCCCTGCCGATGCCGGTGCGGATGTTGCAGGGCACGGCGGATAGCGATGTGCCGCTTTCCGTCGCGGTGCGGCTGATCGAGCATGCGGAGGGGCCGGATATCCGCCTGACCGTGGTCAAGGGTGCCGATCACCGGTTCTCGACGCCCGATTGCCTGAAGCTGATCGCGCTCTCGGTGCTGAAGGTCTCGCAGCGGATCGGGGCCGGGGATGCGTAGGGCGGGGCGTCTCTTCGGGGCGGCGATGCTGGCCGTGCTGGTGGCGGTGGCGGGACTTCTTGCCGTCGCGCCGCGGGAGCGGCTGGACCTCGTGCCCGCCTTCGACGCGGCGCGGCTGCCGGAGGACCTCGACGCCTATCTTCGCGACCGCGAGGCGGTGGTGGGCGGGATCACGCCGGGGGTGGAGAAGCGCATCCTCTGGGCCGGGGCGGCGGGCGCGCGGACGCCCTGGGCCGTCGTCTATCTGCACGGCTTCTCGGCCACGTCCGAGGAGATCCGGCCGGTGCCGGACCGGGTGGCGACGGCGCTGGGCGCCAACCTCTATTTCGCGCGGCTCGCGGGGCACGGGGTTCCGGGCGAACGATTCGCCGGGCCGAGCGTCAACGACTGGATGATCGATGTCGCCGAGGCGCTGGCGATCGGCGGGCGGATCGGCCGCCGGGTGCTGGTCATCGCGACCTCGACCGGCGGGACGCTGGCGGCGGAGGCGGCGCTGCAGCCGGTCCTGGCGCAAGGGATGGAGGGGATCGTCTTCGTCTCGCCCAACTTCGGCATCCGCGCGCCGGCGGCGGCGATCCTGACCTGGCCCCATGCGAGGGTCTGGGCGCCCGTCGTCGCGGGGCGGGAGCGGTGTTTCGAGGCGGTGAACGACGCCCATGCGCGGTTCTGGACCACCTGCTATCCGACCGAGGCGCTGTTTCCGATGGCGGCGCTGGCGAAACACGCGGCCCGGGCCGACTATGCGGCGGCGAGGGTGCCGGCGCTCTTTCTCCTGGCGGAGGCCGATCGGGTCGTCTCGCCTGCGGCGACCAGGCGGGTGGCGGCGGGATGGGGCGGGCCGGTGACGCTGCTTCCGCTTGTCGTGGGGCCGGGCGACGATCCCTATTCCCACGTCATCGCCGGCGACATACTCAGCCCGTCGATGACCGCGCCGGTGACGGCGGCAATCCTCGACTGGGTCAACAGGCTCTGAGCCGGGTCAGACCGCGCGGATCTGGGTCTTGGCGCCGGCGCGCTTCGGCCGGGCGGTGCCGGCGTTCTGGTCGATGAAGTCGAGCACCAGCGGCCGGATGTTGTTGCGCCAGGACTTGCCGGCGAAGATGCCGTAATGGCCGGCGCCGGGTTCCAGATGGCTCGCCTTCTTCGAGTCCGGCAGGCCGGTGCAGAGGGCGAGGGCGGCAAGGCACTGGCCGGGAGCGGAGATGTCGTCCTCGGTGCCCTCGACGGTCTTGACCGCGACCTCGGTGATCTTGCCGATATCGACGCGCTTGCCCGCGACCTCGAATTCATTGAGCGCGATTTCGCGGTTCTTGAAGATGCGCTCGACGGTGGAGAGGTAGAATTCCGCCGTCATGTCCATGACCGAGAGGTATTCGTCATAGAAGCGGTTATGGGCGTCGTGTTCACTATCCTCGCCCTTCGACGCGGCGATGATCTTGTCGCTGAAGGCCTGGCTGTGACGGTCCAGGTTCATCGAGATGAAGGAGGCGAGTTGGAGAAGGCCGGGATAGACCAGCCGCCCGGCGCCGGAATATTTGAAGCCGACGCGCTGGATCGCGAGGTGTTCGAGCTGGCCCATCGTCAGGCGGCGGCCGAAATCGGTGACTTCGGTCGGGGCCGCGTCGGGGTCGATCGGGCCGCCGATCAGCGTCAGTGTCCGCGGCTGGGCGTCGGGGTCTTCCTCGGCGAGGTAGGCTGTCGCGGCGAGCGCCAGCGGCGCAGGCTGGCAGACCGCGACGACGTTCGTCTCGGGCCCGAGGTGGCGCATGAAATCGACGAGGTAGAGGGTGTAGTCCTCGACGTCGAACTTGCCTTTGCTGACCGGGATGTCGCGGGCATTGTGCCAGTCGGTCACATAGACGTCGCAGTCGGGCAGGAGGCTGATCACCGTCGAGCGGACGAGGCTGGAGTAGTGCCCCGACATCGGCGCCACGAGAAGCACGCGGCGGGCCATCGGCTCTCGCCCCATGACGTTGAAGTGGATGAGATCGCCGAAGGGCCGGGCGACCACGGTTTCCACATTGACGAGGTGATCGCGGTCGTCGGAGCCGACGATGGCGCGGATGCCCCAGTCGGGCTTGATCACCATCCGGGCGAAGCTGCGTTCGGTGATCCGGCCCCAGGCCGACATCACCTTGAACATCGGATGCGGCACGAGGCCGAAGACCGGGTAGGAGGCGAAAGCCCGGGCGGACGCGCCCAGCCATTCGTTGGTATTGCGCATGCTTTCCATGAAGTCGTAGGTGGCCATGCCCTTCATCGCGTATCCTAACACCTTATATTGCATATAGCGGCCATGAAACCGAGCCTTTGCACAGGCGGCAGGCAACGGTATGCTGTCAATGCTGCACTGCAGTAAGATAGGGGGGAATACTCAGGATGACAACAAGACTTGCGGATGGCCCCGAAAATCCCGACGAGACTGCGGCAAATCTGGCAAAGCTCAACGCGAATATCGAGAAGATCGAAACACTGACCCAGCGGCTCGTCCATGCGATGGCGCAGAAGCGCGCGCCGAATCCGGCGGTGGAGGCGCCGGGCCACGGGCTCTTCGCCCATGCCATGACCGCCTACTGGAAGGAGGCGATGGAAAACCCCGGCAAGCTGATCGAGCAGCAGGCCGCCCTCTGGGGCAAGACGCTCAAGCACTATCTCGACGCCCAGCAGGCGCTGGCGGCGGGCAAGTTCACCGCGCCCGAGGACGACACCCCGGCCGACCGGCGGTTTTCCAATCCGCTGTGGAAGACCCACCCCTATTTCAACTTCGTCAAGCAGCAGTATTTCCGCAATGTCGAGGCGGTGGAGCAGGCGCTGGCGAATATCGACGACCTCGAGCCGCACGAGCGCAAGCGGGTGGAGCATTTCGCCCGCCAGATCCTCGACATGATGGCGCCGACGAACTTCCTCGGCACCAACCCGGACGCGCTCGAACGCGCGGTCGCGACCGAGGGCGAGAGCCTCGTCAAGGGGCTCGAGAACCTCGTGCGCGACATCGAGGGCAATCGCGGCGACCTCTTGGTGACGCTGGCCGATCCGGCCGCCTTCAAGCTCGGCGAGAATATCGGCGCCACCGAGGGTGCCGTCGTCTACCGTAACCGGCTGATCGAGCTTATCCAGTACGCGCCGACGACCGAGAAGGTCCATGCGACGCCGATCGTCATCTTCCCGCCCTGGATCAACAAGTTCTACATCCTCGACCTCAAGCCCGCGAACAGCCTGATCAGGTGGATCGTCGATCAGGGCTACACGCTCTTCGTGGTGAGCTGGAAGAACCCCGATCCGAGCTATGCCGAAGTCGGCCTCGACCAGTATGTCGAGGAAGGCTTCATCACCGCGATCAACGAGGTCAAGGCGATCACCGGCGAGGAGAAGGTCAACGCCGTCGGCTACTGCATCGCCGGGACGACGCTGACGATGGCGCAGGCGGTGCTGGCAAAGCGCGGCGACAGGTCGGTGAAATCGGCCACCTTCTTCACCACGCTGACCGATTTCTCCGATCCGGGCGAGGTCTCGGTCTTTCTCGACGACGACTTCATCGACGGGATCGAGGCGCAGGTGAAGAAGGACGGCTATCTCGACAGGTATTTCATGGCGCGGACCTTCTCGTTCCTGCGCTCGAACGACCTCGTCTATGCGCCGGCGATCCGCAACTACATGATGGGCGAGGCGCCGCCGGCTTTCGATCTTCTGTTCTGGAACGGCGACGGCACCAACCTGCCGGCGCGGATGGCGGTCGAGTACCTGCGCTGGATCTGCCAGGACAACCAGCTCGCCGACGGCAAGATCAGGATCTGCGGCGAGACGATCGGGCTTCAGGACGTGAAGGTGCCGGTCTTCGCCGTCGCCTGCGAGACCGACCACATCGCGCCGTGGAAGGGGGCGTTCAACGGATTCCGCCATTACGGATCCAGAGACAAGACCTTCATCGTCTCGCAATCGGGCCATGTCGCCGGGATCGTCAACCCGCCCGGCAAGGACAAGTACGGCCACTACACAAACGACGCCGAAATGGGCGAGGCGGATGACTGGTACGCCTCGGCCACCTTCCACAAGGGAAGCTGGTGGCCGCGCTGGGAAAGCTGGCTGAAAGGCCGGTCGGGCAAGATGGTCGCGGCGCGTCAGCCGGGCGACAAGACGCATCCGGTTCTGGCCCCGGCGCCGGGCACCTATGTGTCCGAAATCCCGGGGGGGTGACCCGTTCCGGTTCTGCCATGGAAACTTTTTCTTCGCATCGCAGCGTTCGCACTTGAAATGCTGCAGTGCAGCATGTATGTATCATCCCAGTTGAGCACCGGGACGTGCCACCGCCCAAACCAGGAGAGACAGACATGCAGAAGACCCAGGACTTCACCAAAGTCATGCAGGACATGACCGCCAACTTCCCCTTCGACACGAAAGCGTTCCAGGAAAGCTTCAAGACCTCGGCCGC
>WOZM01000012.1 GCA_011620265.1 Paracoccaceae bacterium | reverse complement strand
AGTGCGACACAAAGTGGAGCACCACGCCCATGAAACTGTCCGCTTTCTTCTCGCCATCACGCCACGGGGTCCACTACTTCCGCTGGCCCTTGCCCTCCCCTGACCGGCACAGCCGCAGGACCGTCCGGATTTCCCTTCGCACCAAGTGTCCAGATCGGGCTGGCGATCTTGACCGGCATCTTGCATCATGCGGACGATTGGTTCGGGATAACAAGGCATTGGCAAGGCCGATGCAAGACGAGGTGCGCGAGATGGTGCGCGGCTACTTCGCAGCGTCTCTGGATGCGTATATCGAGAAGCTGAACGATACCGGGTTGCCGGATCGGTCCCTTTATGCCCTGCGCCAAGAGCTTGCCGCCCATGAGGACGCCGCAGAGGGCCATGACGATCTGTCGGATCTGTTCCTTGACCCAGACGCCTTCCGGGCCTCAGCGGGCCTCACAGATGCGCAATGGGCCGAGAATGCCCCGTCCCTGCGCCGCGAGATGCGCAAGGCCCGCCGCGACCAGATCAGATTCCCCTCCGAGGAAAGCCGCGCCAACCACGAAGCGGGCTGGGGCGCGGTTCTCGCGGCGCTGGAAGCGCTGATGCCCGTGGAGGCCACGCCAGCGGGGGCGGCGATGTCCGCCGCTTCGGCTCACCCCCGGTCGGGACGCCTTTCGCGGGGCGCCGGCCGGATCGGGATCTCCTTCAGGAGCCCGCCCACGCCCATCGCCGCGATGTCGGCATCCGTCACCTCGATCCCGCAGGCCAGCCGCTCCAGCACCCAGTCGGCACCATTCAGCGCGGGCGAGCGCGCGCAGCCCGGCAGTCCGATCACCGGCCGGTCGCCGAGCGTTCCGTAAAAGAGAAGGTTCCCCGGATCGACCGGCATCCCGAACCGCGCCACATGGCCACCCGCCGACCGCACCGCCTCGGGCGCGGCGTCGTGGAGGTCCGAGGTCGCCGCCCCGGTCAGGATCAGCGCCATCTCGCCGCCGAGCGCCGTCAGCGCCGCCGCGATCGCCCCGGTGTCATGCGGCACGGACACGACCTCGACCAGCTCCATCCCGAGCGCCCGGAGCCGCGCCGCGACCGCCTCGCGGCCCTTCCGGGCGAGCTTCCCGTCCCCCCCGGCCGCCTCGGTCAGGATCAGCCCGGCCGACCGCCGCTGGACCGGGCGCACCCGGATCGCATCGCCCGCCACCGCGCAGGCGGCCTCCAGCGCCGACCCGGCGACCGCGTAGGAGATGACCTTGACCGTGCCGACCAGCATCCCCGGCGTCACCCGCGCGAAGGGCGCGAGCGTCGCGAGGGTCAGCGCCGGGTCGATCCGGTTCAGGGCATGGATGCGGGGCACGTCGATTTCGACGATGCCCGGCGCGGTCGCGTTCAGATTGACCCGCCCCGCATGGGGCGACGTCAGCCGCAGCCCGGCGGGGTCCGGCGCGGGCACCAGCGCTTCGGCCAGGCGCGCCGCCGCGGCATCCTCGCCGACATCGCCGGGATCGAGCCGCGCGACGGTGACGCGGCCGATCCCCGCCGCCGCCAGCGCGGCGATGTCGCCCGCGCCGAGCACCCGCCCCTTCGGCAGCTTCCGCCCGCCGATCCGCAGCGAATGCGCGAGGACCGCGCCCTCCGCCTCGGCGACCGGGACCGGCCCGAACCTCATGCCCCGCGCCTCAGCACCCGGGTGATCTCGGCCATCACCGAAACCGCGATCTCGGCCGGAGACTGCGCCCCGATATCGAGCCCGACCGGCGCATGAATCCGCGCGATATCGGCCTCGGAAAACCCCGCTTCCGCCAGCCGCGCCACACGTTTCGCATGGGTCCGCGTCGAGCCGAGGCAGCCGAGGTAGAAGACCTCGGACCGCAAGGCCGCGCCGATCGCCGGATCGTCGAGCTTCGGGTCGTGGGTCAGCGTCACCACCGCCGTGCGGGCATCGAGCCCGAACCCCGCGAGCGCCTCGTCCGGCCAGTCGTGGCTGACGACCTCGCCCGGAAAGCGGGCGGCCGATCCGAACGCCTCGCGCGGATCGACGATCAGCGGATCGTAGCCGCAGGCCCGCGCCATCGCGACGAGCGGCTGCGCGATATGCACCGCGCCGACGATGACCATCCTGAGCGGCGGGTTGTGGATGCCGACGAACTCGGCCCCCTCGACCCCCGACCGGTCCGACCGGAACCGCTCCGCGAACGCCCCGCCCGGCGCCGCGATCCGCCGCGCCCAGTGCTCGAGGTCGACGACATAGGCGACCGGCCGCCGCGCGGCGCGCGCCGCGACGATCTCGGCCAGCATCGGCTCGGCCACGCCCGCGCCCACCGGCTCCACCAGCACCCGGATCGTGCCGCCGCAGGCGAGCCCGACGGCAAAGGCCTCCTCGTCGCTCACCCCGAAGGTGAGGATCCGCGAGCGGCCATCGACGAGCGCCGCCCGCGCCTCCTCGACGACCGCGCCCTCGACGCAGCCGCCCGAGACCGATCCCATCATCTCGCCCGCGCCCGACACCGCGAGCTGGCTGCCGACCGGGCGCGGCGCCGAGCCCCAGGTCTCGATCACCGTCGCCAGAGCCGCGCCCCGGCCGGCCCGGTGCCAGCCGAGCGCGATCTCGGGAATGCTGTCGTGGTCCGGCCTGTCCATCATCGCCCCTCCGGCCCCGAATATGGCGCCGCCCGGCCCGCCCCGCCAGAGGCAAAGCGCCTTCCGGTTTCCACTTGGCACAAATATCCCCGCCGGAGGCGCGCCCGAGCAGCCCCTTCGCCAGAAGGGGCGGCGAGGCAAGGACGATGGCCCCGGGAACGGGGCCGCAACCGGATCACGCCCGGCGGATGCGAAGCTGGAAGCCGTTGTTGCGCGCCGGGCGGGCATCGACGAAGCCGAGGCGCGGATCGGCGAGAAGGCCCGCCGCATGGGTCGCGACCTCTTCCCGCCGCACCACCCGCCCGGTGCCGTAGAGGATACGGTGATCGGCCGTGTAGCCCTTCAGGAGGCAGTCAGCGCTCGTCGTCAGGATCGGCGGCGCGCAGGACCGCGACCGTCGCGCTCTCCATCGCTTCGAAGACGGGTTGCATCGAAACCTCTCTCCATCCCGGTTGTCCGAAGACGCCAGGGCGCGGAGCGCGCCGCCGCGACCCGGTCCTTGCGCAATCGGCGCGCAAACGGCCCGGCCCCGGACGGGAGGAACCGGGGCCGGGCCTGGGAGGGGACGCGGGCCGGGCCGACGGCGCCCGCCCGTCGCTCACCTCCCCCGGCGGGCACCTCGCACCCGCCCGGGCCGGATGACATCCGGCCGGGCAGGATCG
>WOZM01000309.1 GCA_011620265.1 Paracoccaceae bacterium | reverse complement strand
ACGTTACGGGAACAGACTCTCATTTTGAATGGCCCGGTTTCTGGGGGGCAGGTCAGAAGTACCCCGCTGTCGAATGAGCCGCCAGCAACGGTTCCGGCGATTGCTATGCGCCGCCAAGTCGTGGTTATCAGCAGAGAAACTGTCATTCGAGGCAAAGCCTATGTCATCGACGGGGATACAATCGACATAGGCGGCAATCGTATTCGGCTGTTCGGCATAGACGCACCCGAACTTGATCATCCATTTGGCCAGAACGCCAAATGGGCGCTCGCAAACCTTTGCAAGGGCCAAACGATACGTGCGGTCTTCGAGGGCGAGCTATCGCATGAACGACACGTCGCCCAGTGCTTCCTTGCCGACGGCCGCGACCTTTCAGCAGAGATGGTGAAAGTCGGAATGGCCGTTGACTGGCCGAAGTTTTCGGGCGGCAGATACTCCCATCTGGAAACGCCCGGCATCCGCAAGAAGCTGTGGCGTTGCGACGCACGCCAGAAGGGGCGTATGCCCCCGCGTTTGCAAGACTAGGATCGTCCGATTTCCATCCGCGCCAGAAGCGCCTTTGCCGCCGCCTGTTCGGCCTGGCGCTTCGCCCCGGCCTTCGCCACCTCGGCCTCGCCGGTCGCGAGCCGCACCTCGATGGTGAAGACCGGCTGGTGGTCGGGCCCTTCGCGCATCCGTTCGGTATAGTCCGGCGGCGGCAGGCCGCGCGCCTGCGCCCATTCCTGAAGCGCGGTCTTGGCGTCGCGGGCATCGGCCTCGACCGCGCCGATGCGCTTGCCCCAGAGCCGCAGGATGACCCCGCGCGCCGCCTCGAAGCCGCCATCGAGATAGACGGCGGCGATCACCGCCTCCATCGCGTCGCCGAGAAGCGCGTCCTTGCGGCGCCCGCCCGACATCATCTCGGACCGGCCGAGTTTCAGCACCTCGCCGAGCGCGATCTCGCGCGCGACGGCGGCGCAGGTCTCCTTGCGCACCAGCGCATTGAACCGGGGCGCGAGCAGGCCCTCGGAGGCACCCCTGTCGGCCGCGAGCAGAGCCTCGGCCATCACCAGGCCGAGAACCCGGTCGCCGAGGAATTCCAGCCGCTGGTTGTCGGGCCGCGTCGGCGTGGAGATCGAGGCATGGGTGACGGCGCGCACCAGAAGGTCGGGCCGCGTGAAGTCATGCCCGATCCGGGCCGAGAAGGCCTGAAGGTCGGCGCCGAGCTTCACTCCACCGCCTTGAAGAAGCGGTCGGACCGCCAGGTCCAGAAGAAGAAGAGCGATCTGCCGGCCGAGGAGAACATGATCCGGTCCGCCCGGCCGATGAGATATTCGGCCGGCAGCATGCCCACCCCGCCCGACGACACGGCGAAGCGGCTGTCCTGGCTGTTGTCGCGGTTGTCGCCCATGAAGAAGTAGTGCCCCGCCGGCACGGTATAGAGCGGGGTATTGTCGGCCGGCACGTTGGCGATGTTCAGGATGTCGTGTTTCACGCCGTTCGGCAGCGTCTCGATCTTGCGTTCCTTGACGCAGGTGCCGCCGACGCCGACCGGGTCGTTGGCGCAGCGCGGCATGTTGCGCTGGGAGCCCTGAGGCTCCTTGATCTCCTCGAAGAGGCCGCCATCATCCTGCGGCACCGGCTGGCCGTTCAGGAAAAGCACGCCGTCCTTCACCTGCACGGTGTCGCCCGGCAGGCCGATCAGCCGCTTGATGAAGTCCGAGCCGTTGGCCGGGTGGCGGAAGACCACGACATCGCCGCGCTCGGGTTCGGAAGTGAAGAGGCGGCCGGTGATCGGGCAGGCCGCGAAGGGGCAGGAATAGCGCGAATAGCCGTAGGCCATCTTGTTGACGAAGAGGAAGTCGCCGATCAGCAGCGTGTCCTTCATCGAGCCCGACGGGATCCAGAAGGGCTGGTAGAAAAGCGTCCGGAACACCCCCGCGATGAGGAGCGCATAGACCACCGTCTTGATCGTCTCGACGATCCCGTCCTTTGCCGTCGTGGCCATGCTGATCCCTGCCCCTGCTCGCTCTTTGGCGCTACATGCTCGCCCCAAGCCGGGGAGTCAAGTTGCGCAGGCGACGGGCCGGGCCTCGATCACCACGAAAGCCTGCGCCCAGGGGTGGTCGTCGGTGAGGGTGACATGGACGATCGCCTCGTGCCCCTCGGGCGTCATCGCCGCCAGCCGCTCCGCCGCCCAGCCGGTCAGGTGCATCACGGGCTGGCCGGAGCGCAGGTTCGAGACGCCCATGTCCTTCCACGATATCCCCATGCGCAGGCCGGTGCCGAGCGCCTTGGAACACGCCTCCTTCGCCGCCCAGCGCTTGGCATAGGTGCCGGCCGTGTCGCGCCGCCGCTCGGCCTTGCGCTGCTCCACGTCGGTGAAGACGCGATTGCGGAAGCGGTCGCCGAAGCGGTCGAGCGTGGCGGCGATCCGTTCGATATTGGCGAGGTCGGTGCCGATGCCGAGGATCATTCGGTCCCGATCCAATCATGAAAGCTACCGGCCCAAGCCAGCAAAGCGGCTAGTCGATCACCGAACCGCAATTCGGGCAGGTCGGGCAGCAATTGCTTCATGTCCCGCCAGACTTCGCCCGGCGCAGCCTTGATCTTATCCCAAAGTTCTCCTGCGGTCGGCACACGCATACCGCAAACTTCTCGGTCGCTGATGGCATGGTCAGGGTTGAAGGCGACGTCCAGATCGTACATGTCGCCCATCATCTGACAGGCATCAGTCACCTCCCAGGCGGTTGCCCCCACCACCACGGCGATGCCATAGATCGGAATCGCCTCCCCCGGCATGGCCGCGATGTTGCGAGCTGCCGCGCGTGCGGTGCGCTTGGCAATCCGTTCGCTCGTTTCGCTGACCGCATCCTTGATCGCGCGCTTCTGGCCGCGATAGATCACCGTCTCGGCATCGTCGAGCTTACGCTTCAGTGTGCTGTTTTCCCTGACCAAAGCATCCGCATCAGCTTGCTTGCGCCCCAGTTTCTTCTCCAGCCTATCTGCATCGACCTGCCTGCGCGCCAGTTGCCGGTCCAGTTCTTTCAACTGAATCGCATGGCGGCCACGCACGGTCTGGCCGGCATCGACCACCAGTCCGGCCAGCGAAGACGCCAAGAGAAAGGTCGTCGGGAGCGCAGCCGTAAGGACAGACGAGGCTAGCAACCCCACCAGAAGCATCGCCACGACGAAGAGCCGCGCGGCAAGCGACAGGGTGCGCCAAGCCATCCTCAGTGCCCGGAACAGCCCCCTCACGCCCGCGCCGCGTCCATCAGGCGGCGCATCTCGTGGATCGCGGGGGCGAGGCCG
>WOZM01000117.1 GCA_011620265.1 Paracoccaceae bacterium | reverse complement strand
CGGAGCGCTGCCGGACACGGCGATCGTCGCGGTGAATGCGCTGCATCTGGCGGAGGTCACAACGACCCTGGTCGAGAACGGCGTGAAACGTATTCTGGTCGAGAAACCGGGCGCGCTCGACCGGGCCGAGCTTGATGGGGTGGTCGAGGTCTCGGCTCGCAACGAGGCGGAGGTCGTTCTCGGCTACAACCGCCGCTTCTTTGCCTCGGTTATCGCCGCCGACCGGATGATCGCGGAGGATGGTGGCGTGCTCAGCGTGAAATTCGACTTCTCGGAGCCGGCCCGCCGGATCGCCACGCTCGACAAGCCTCAGCGCGAGTTCGACACCTGGTTCTATGGCAATTCCTCGCATGTTGTCGATCTGGCCTTCCACTTCTTCGGCCAGCCGGTCGCGCTCGATGCGCAGGTTGCGGGCGAAGCCGCCTGGCACAAGGCGGCGGGCATCTTTTCCGGGACCGCGCGCAACGCCGGGGGCGCCCTGATGAGCTGGCATGCGAACTGGATCGCTCCGGGGCGCTGGGGGGTCGAGGTGATGACGCCTGAACGTCGGCTGATCCTCCAGCCGATCGAGAAGCTCAGGGTGCAGAGCCATGCCGGTTTCGCCGAGGAGGACATCCCGCTCGACGATGCCGAGGACCGTGACTTCAAGCCGGGCCTGATGAAGCAGGTGCGGGCGTTCCTGACCGGCAATGGCGCCGGGCGGTTGCAGACGCTCGCAGGCCATGCGGCATATTTCCCCTGCTATGAAGACATCCGCACGGGTGCACGATATCGTCGGCCCGATTGATCGGGACAGGGGCGGGATGAAGATCGTATTCGTCATCCAGAAACTCGTCGGCCTGCGCGGCGGGGCGGAGCGGGTGCTCTGCGACACGGCGCGGGCGCTCGCGATGCGCGGACACGAGGTCAGCATCGTGACCTACGAGGCGCGAAGCGGTGCTGCGGCCTACGATCTGGGCGGAGTTCCGGTGCGGAACCTGTTCCCCTTTGCCCGGTCCGGGCGCGGCGCACGGCCGAAAGCGGTCGCGGTCGGTCATCGCCCCCATCGTGCGGAGCGTCTGATCCGGGCGATCCCGAACGCCTTCCCGCTCGCCGAAGTGAAATGGCATCTCACGCACGGGGCGTTCCGCCGCCGGCTTGCGGCTCATCTGCGCCGCGACGGGCCCGACGCGGTCGTTGCCTTTCTGCGGCCGGCGATCACGGCGGCCGCATTCGCTGCGAAAGGTACCGGTATCCGCGTCATCGCCTCGACCCACAATGTCCCGGCGAGGGACTACGGCGACGCTGCGCGGTGGGATCGCAACCCGATCTACGCGGCGAGAAGCCTCGATGCTTTCGGCCATTGCGATGTGATCACGGTCCTGCTCGATGAATTCAGGGACTGGTTCCCCGAAGAGCTGCGGAGCCGGGTCCACGTCGTGCCGAACGCGGTGACGCGGCTGTCGCCGCCTGTCGCCGCACATCAGGCCCGAGATCCCGTGATCCTCGGTGTCGGTCGCCTCGCTCCGGTCAAGCGCTTCGATCTTCTGCTCAGAGCCTGGGCGAGGATCTGCCGTGATCATCCGGACTGGCGGGTTGAAATCTACGGGGACGGCGAGGAACGATCTGTGCTGCAAGCCTTGATCGACGCCTCCGGAATTGCCGGGCAGGCGCGGCTCTGCGGCGCGACGGTCGAGATGGGGCCGGTCTACGACCGTGTTTCGCTCCTTTGTCATCCCGCCCGGTTCGAGGGGTTTGGTCTTGCGGTGGCCGAGGCGTTCGTTCACGGCCTTCCGGCGCTTGGCTTTTCCGATTGTCCGGGCGTCAACACGCTGATCCGCGACGGAGTGAACGGGAGGCTGATCGAACCGGGCGACGACCCTGAAACCGCACTGGCCGCGGCCCTTGCCGCCGAGATATCGGACCGCGCGGGCCGCAATATGCGTGGACGGGCCGCGCCGGCAACGATGGACGCCTATCGGCCCGAAGCGATCATGACGCTCTGGGAGCGTGTGCTCGCGGGTGGGGCGGGCCCCCGCTAGACGGGGAAGACCGGATGCGGGCCCGAGAGGAAAGCTGAGGTCGGTAGATCCTCCGGCCGGCGGATGACCGACTCGCGGTCGCCTTCGAGAATTTCTTTCACCAGCGATGTCAGGCGGCTGTCCGGTCCCTCGACGAATTGCGGGTTGTGCGCAAGGAACGCGGTCGCGCGTGCGTTATAGGCCGCCCGATCGTCGAGATAGGCAATCACTTCGTGCCGAAGCTCCGCGGCGGACCGCACAAGTGGGGCGTCGATGATCTCATGCTGGGCAACTGGGTAGTCGACCTCGCCGTCAGTCACGCACACGACCGGGCAGCCGAGGATCGCCGCATCGATCGCCGCGGCGCTGTAGCCGGTCAGAACGATGTCCGCGATCTCGATGGCGGTTGTCGGATCGGTTTCGACGATCTCGACGCGATCGGCGGCGTCGCAGGCGCGCGCGACATCGAAATAGGCCGCGATCCGTGCCGGCGCCTCCTCAGGATGAGTCTTGAGGAAGATCCGCGTATCAAGCCCTTCCGTCGCGGTCAGGATATTGTGCCAGACCTTGGCAACATGGGTCCAGTCGGAGGGCTGACAGAAATACGAGAGATTGGCGCGGAAGCGGTCGAAATCGGTCTTGTGTTCGGACGCCATGCGCTGTCTCGCCGTCGTGCGCGCGGCCGCGATATCGTAGCCCTTCGGCCGGATGATCCTCGGCGAACCGATCACGGTCGTGCGCGCGATTGGTATGCCGAAGCCGTCGCTCTGGGCGCGGAAGTACTCCGAGATCACGCCATAGCGGTCGGTCAGGATGTTCGTGTACCGCGCGTAGTTGGCATTCAACCCGTGCGGTTCCAGAGCGAGGCTCGGGATGCCGTACTTTCGGGCCAGCGGCGCGAATGCCGCGACCGATGGCACCCGAGCGGGGGTGAGCGCGACAAGGTCCGGCAATCCGCCCTCTGATGCGAGCCGCTCGAACCAGGCGTCGAGGACCTTGCCGAAGACAAGGGGGTCGATGATGCCTTCGCTTGCGGCCCGGCTGGCGCGAAGTCGCAGGATGCGGCCGACCGCAGGATCCGCGATCTCATCCGCGAGGTCGATAAGCCATGACCGTATCCAGTTTACGAGGGCCGGAAAACCGGCCGCGAGCGCGGTCGGGATCGGTTGGACCATGTCGACCTCCGTTCCGCTCCGGCCTTCTAGAAGCGGCGTCGCATTGGCCCCGCAGAAGGCAACGCGTGTCGCATGGTCCTGCTTCAGAGACGCAAGGTAATGCAATGTCGATGTGTTG
>WOZM01000297.1 GCA_011620265.1 Paracoccaceae bacterium | reverse complement strand
AAGCAACAGCGGCAGGGCCCACAGCACGGCATTTGCCATCCTGACCGCCATGACCTGCCACCCGCAGCTGCACCATAGCGGCAAATAAACGCGAGAGAATATCACTCTGCACCCTTCATGACGAGATGGAAGCTCAGCCGCGAATTCCAGATCGCAGCGGCAAGGCTGATGGCGGAGCGATGGCTCAGCCGCAAACTACACCGCGAATTGCAATGCTCGCGCCCCGTGACATGGAAATCCTGCGTTTCAAAATACTCAACCCTCGATATATCTCTGAACAAAATTATCGCGCTAAAGGAGATAGTGAACTTCGTTCGCAATCCTGTCAAGCACTGCGTCTGGGCTGAGCTCTCCGCAAGGCCATCCGCTTTGTCACCGGACCACCGGCGGACCGTACTTTCTCCCCTTTCCCGTGGCGCGCGGGCGCGAAGGACCGGTAAAACTGCGCCTTCCCGTCACAGCTCCCATCCAGAATCCCTGTCGAGTTCACGTTGCCTTTCCAGCTCGAGCTGGCGCTGCCGTTTGCGCTCTTCTTCCGGTTCGCGCTGCTGCTTCTGCGGCTCTCCCGGCCCCTCGCGCCCGAGCGCCCGACTGAGCCGGTCGCGGATCGCGTTTGCCCCTACTTCATGGTCGATTTCATCCGCCCCCTGCTCCCGTCCCGCAATCCGTGCCAGGCGTTCCTTGATTTCGTCTTGGTCAAGCTCCTTCGCCTGCCGCCCTGCGACGGCGCGCAACGCCGTCATCCCGGCACGGAGCGCGACGCTGCCCTTCCACGCGGGCTTCGTCGCGCTCCGTTTCGGTGCGACGGGGTGGCCGGGCTGTGCACGCCCGGCCACACTTGCTCCTGCATCAGGAGCGTCGTTCACGTGCTTCGCGGCGGTCCATGGGTTTTGCAGCCAATCCGGAACTTCGGCCTCAGCCCATCCGACCCGGTTCGGGCAAAGCCCCCCACGGCATGGTTCCTCCCCGGCCCCCAACGTATGCGGGGGGGCGCAGCGCGGCGGTTCGCTAGCGTGAGGCAGTTTCACCGGGGAAGCCAGGCGGAAGCCACCTTGCGACCTGATGCCGGAATTCGTGAGTCAGATCAGCGGCTTGCAGAATCACGATCTGGCGGGGGGTGGATTCCGGCGGGAAGCCAGGGAAGCCACCTCCGGGGAAGCCAGGTGGCCAGAAGCCACCACGGGAAGCCAGTCCGCGAGAAGCTGTTGAATCCGCTTCACTTTTCCGGTTGACAGACCTGCCCCCCTTGACCTACCCCTTGATCATCGAAGAATTGCGCCCGGAGGAACCCCCTCGCGGGCGCTTTTCATTTTCCCTTCCCCACATCCCGAGCCCCTTCCCATGGACCTCGTCTTCGCGCCGAGCCAGGTCGAGTCTTGGCCGATTGCCCGGCTGCGCCCCTATGCCCGCAATGCCAAGATGCATGGCGACGATCAGGTGGCAAAGATCGCCGCCAGCATGGCCAAGTTTGGCTGGACCGTGCCCTGCATGGTGGCCGACGATGGCGAACTGATCGCGGGCCATGGCCGGGTCTTGGCGGCCACCATGCTCGGGCTGACCGAGGTGCCGGTGATCCGGCTCAGCCATCTCGACGAGGCGGAACGCCGGGCCTACCGGATCGCCGACAACAAGCTGACGGAGCTGGGCGAATGGGATGAGGCGCTGCTGCGCGACGAGATCGCGGGGCTCTTGGCCGAGGATTTCGACCTGACCCTGCTTGGCATCAGCGACGACGATCTCGACGCGCTTTTGCGGGATCCAGAGGCGCTAGGCGGCGATGGCCCGGTCGAGGGCGAGGACGATGTTCCGGAGCTTCCGGTCACGCCGGTGTCGGTGCCGGGCGACCTCTGGCAGCTGGGCGCGCATCGGCTGATCTGCGGCGACAGCACCGCGGCCGATGTGGTCGAACGGCTGCTCGGTGACGTACGCCCCCTGCTGATGATCACCGACCCGCCCTATGGCGTAGAATACGATCCCTCCTGGCGCAATCAGGCCGGGGCCGCGAAAACGAAACGCACCGGCAAGGTGCTGAACGACGACCGGGCCGACTGGCGCGAAGCATGGGCGCTGTTCCCAGGCGACGTGGCCTATGTCTGGCACGGCGCGCTGCATGCCGCGACCGTGGCGGACAGCCTGACCGCCGCGGGTTTCGCCATCCGGTCGCAGATCATATGGGCGAAGGACCGGCTGGTCCTCAGCCGCGGCGATTACCACTGGCAGCACGAACCCTGCTGGTATGTCGTCCGCGCCAAGGGCAAGGGTCACTGGGCCGGAGACCGCAAGCAGACCACCCTCTGGCAGATCTCCAACCGGGATCAGGATGCCGACACCGTGCACGGCACCCAGAAGCCGGTCGAGTGCATGCGGCGGCCGATCCTGAACAACTCGAGCCCCGGCCAGGCGGTCTATGAACCGTTCATGGGATCCGGCACCACGCTGATCGCAGCCGAAACCACAGGGCGGGTCTGCTTTGGGATCGAGTTGAACCCGGCCTACGTCGATGTCGCCATCGAGCGCTGGCAGTCCTTCACCGGTCAGGAGGCCGTGCTGGCGGAGACCGGCGAGAGTTTCGCCGCGATCAAGGCGAAGCGGCTCGCGGCATGAACGCGCCTCTTCTGCCCGGCCGGATCGAACACTGGCCCTTGGCCCGCCTCCGTCCCTATGCCCGCAACGCCAAGACCCACGATGCCGACCAGGTGGCGAAGATCGCCGCCAGCATGGCCGAATTCGGCTGGACCGTTCCCTGCCTCGTCGCCGCGGATGGCGAGTTGATCGCGGGCCATGGGCGCATCCTGGCCGCGGCCCAGCTCGGGCTGCCGGAGGCCCCAGTCATCGTGCTAGGTCATCTGACCGAGGCACAGCGCCGGGCTTACCGGATCGCCGACAACAAGCTGACCGAACTGGGCGGGTGGGACGAGGCACTCCTGCTCGAGGAGCTACGCGGGCTGATGGCCGAGGACTTCGACCTCGGGCTGATCGGGATCCCGGAGGATGAACTGGACGCGCTGCTGCACGATGCCGAAGACCGCGCGCCGATTGACGATGACATTGCCGACACCATCCCCGACGCCCCGGCCGAACCTATTACCCGCCCCGGAGACATCTGGGCGCTGGGCGATCATCGCCTGATTTGCGGCGATGCCACCGACCCGGCTGTGGTGGCGCGCCTGATGGATGGCGCGCAGTCCTCGCTGATGTTCACCTCGCCGCCCTATGCCCAGCAGCGCGACTACGGCGCGGCGAAAGAGAAGGTCGGCGATTGTCTATGAACCGTTCATGGGATCCGGCACCACGCTGATCGCAGCCGAAACCACAG
>WOZM01000157.1 GCA_011620265.1 Paracoccaceae bacterium | reverse complement strand
CCTTCGTCGACGACATCGAGCGGCGCATCCTCGCGCTGAACGCGCAGATCGCCGATACGCGCAAACCGTCAGGCGAGAAGCTGACCCGCATCGCCCAAGCCCTCGAGGTCACGACCGATTACCTCCTCGATGACAGTGAAGAGCCCGGTGACGAGGTCCTGAAGGAGGCTTTCTTCCGCAAATTCAGCAAGCTCGCCCCCGATGATCAGGCCAAGATCAACCAGATGATCGACATGTGGGGGAAAAAAGAGTGAGTCTGCCTGCGACGCCCAAGGGGTGGGCGATCCGCCTGACCCAGATTCTGTCGGCCGTTCAGAACACGCACGGGCTGCCGAGGTTTCCGATCGATGTGGCGGCGCTGGCGCAGGACTTCTCGCGGCAGCTGTTTCCTGACGCTCCGATCACGATGGTCGGCGGGCTGAACCTGTCGAAGGGCGTGGAAGGCATGTTGATGCCGCGCGGCGACGGCTCGGGCGAGTGGGGCATCATCTACAACGAAAGCATCCACTCTGCAGGGCACCGCAACTTCACGCTGGCCCATGAGCTGGGGCATTATCTCTTGCATCGGCACGTGCACCCGGCTGGCATCAAGTGCACCAATCGCAACATGGCGGACTGGGACGAGAGCGTGACCAAGATCGAGGGCGAGGCCAACACCTTTGCCTCGTACCTGCTGATGCCGCTTGATGACTTCCGCGCCCAGATCAAGGGCCGGTCCATCGACATCGACGTGATGACCGCACTGGCCGACCGATATGCCGTGTCCCTGACGGCGGCGATCCTGAAGTGGATGACCATCACCGACAAGCGCGCCATGATCGTTGTCGGCAAGGAAGGCTTTATTGATTCGGCCTGGTCTAGCGAACCGATGCTGAAATCAGGCGTGTTCTATCGCGCACGGCAGGTCGTGACCGAATTGCCGCCAGCCTCTCTGGCCGCGCAGGAGGTGGACTGGGATACCGGCCGCCACGGCCATCACCACCCGGCAGGTGTCTGGGCCGGTTCCGAGCCGGTGCGTGAAATGACCGTGTTTTCGCCTGGCAACGAGATGTCGATTTCACTGCTGCTCTATCCCGACCGTGCACCATCTCGGTGGGAGATGGCCGAGCTCGAGGAAGAGCCGACGCTCGACACGTTCGACAAGTTCATGGGCGGCGAAGCCCGCTGATTCGCGGCCCAGCGCCCCATTGTCAGCCTTTGAGACGAAGGAGCGCGTGCGCAGATTTGCGCGGCGCTTCTCATAAGCCGTGACTGTCCACAAGAGATTGAAATACTTGTGTTTTCCAGATTTCGCGATACCTTTTGACCATCATCCCAATCGCGAAAAGTCGCCATGTCACCCACATCAGAGAGCCCGATCTCGGGGCCCAACCCCCTATGCCCTGACCGGATGTCGGCCGAGGCGCGCCTCGCGGAGATCGGCCGCATTCTGGCGGCTGGCGTCGTTCGCCTGAATGTCGCCAGGTCCAGCGATTTATCTGCCGACGGCGGAGACAGTTTCGTGGACTTCTCGCCCCGAAAGAGCGGTGGTCGTCGTGCGAAACGTATCCGCATCGGAGGAATTGATGAAGCATCACAATAGGATATCACCCACGAAACCAGGCCAGGACCCACGCTTGGATAAGACGGTTCTGTCGCGCCTCGCCGCATTGAAAGCCATGTCGGTGAAGGAGCTGAAGGCCGAATGGGAAAAGCTGATCGGCACCGCCGCCCCGAACAACAGCCGAGCGTTTCTGGAGCTTCGGATCGCGTATCGGCTGCAGGAGCTGACCTACGGCGGCCCTGATCGCGAAACCCGCCGCATGCTTGACCTGCTGGCCGACGAGGTCGAAGGGCACAATCGGCGCAAGCACCAGATCGCCGATCCTCGCAATCCGGTGGTGGGCACAAAGCTCATCCGCGAATGGGATGGGGTCGAGCAGACCGTCACCGTGCTGAAGGACGGTTTCGACTGGAAGGGTCGCAGATTCAAATCGCTCTCGGCCGTGGCGCGTGAGATTACCGGCACGCGCTGGAACGGATACCGCTTCTTTGGTTTGCGCGAGCGGAAACGGGAGGAAGCGTGATGGACATCAACGCCCGCCCCAACCGCCGACTGCGCTGCGCCATCTACACACGCAAGTCGAGCGAGGAAGGGCTCGACATGGAATTCAACAGCCTCGACGCCCAGCGCGAAGCCTGCGAGGCCTACATCGTCAGCCAGCGCTCCGAGGGCTGGGTCGCCACGCGAGAGCGCTATGACGATGGCGGGTTTTCCGGCGGCACTCTTGACCGGCCCGGACTCAAGCAGCTGCTTGCCGACATCGACGATGGTCTGATCGACGTCGTCGTGGTCTACAAGATCGACCGCCTCAGTCGTTCACTGATGGATTTTTCCAAGCTGGTCGAGGTGTTCGACCGAAACGGGGTGACCTTCGTTTCGGTGACGCAGTCCTTCAACACCACCACATCCATGGGGCGGCTGACGCTGAACATCCTGCTGTCCTTCGCCCAATTCGAGCGCGAGGTCATTGGCGAGCGGATCCGCGACAAGGTGGCGGCATCGCGCAAGCGCGGCATCTGGATGGGCGGCTACGTGCCTCTCGGCTACGACGTTCAGGATCGAAAGCTGGTGATGAACGACGCCGAGGCGGCCTCCGTGCGCGCAATCTTCGCGCGTTTCATCGAACTCGGTTCCGCCACCGTGCTGGCGCGGGAACTCCGCAGCGATGGATTCCGCAATAAGCAGGGCACGCTGATCGACAAAGGCTACCTCTATCGGGTGCTGAACAACCGCGTTTATCGCGGCGAGGCCATGCACAAGGGCAAAGCCTACCCCGGAGAACACGAGGCCATCATCGAAGAAGATCTCTGGAACCGCGCCCATGCCATCCTTCAGGAGAGTCCCCGGAAACGGGCGAACAACAGCCGCGCGCAGACGCCCGCGCTGCTGAAGGGGCTGATCTTCAGCGATACCGGCGCAGCAATGACACCGACCAGCACCAAGAAGGGCGCGAAGCTTTACCGCTACTACGTATCGATGGATGTGATCCGGAACCGCGAGACCGGCCAGGAAACAGCGCCATTGCGGCTCGCCGCAGGGATGGTCGAGGACGCCGTCGTCACCGAGGTCCGCCGCATCCTGCAGACACCAGAGGTCGTCACGCAGATGCTGACGTCCCTGAAACGAGAACAGGGCGGGACCTCAGAAGCCGATGCCATCGCGGCACTGCATGACTTCGACGAGCTGTGGGGGAAGCTGTTCCCAGCCGAGCAGGCACGGATCATCCAGCTTCTCTGACCTGCCCCCTTTTTGAGGGCCACTCGTAAGTAGAGCCTGTTCTCTTTCTG
>WOZM01000261.1 GCA_011620265.1 Paracoccaceae bacterium | reverse complement strand
AGTCCGCGCGCGGGTTCGGGCAACGGGGCGGGTGCCGACCGGCGGAAGGCGTAACCGGGGAAGAGGAGGACGGTCATGTAGCCGAGGCCCCAGAGGATGCCGAGGACGAGACCCTGTTTCCGGGGCAGGACCTCGCGCAGAAAGGAGTTCGGCACGAAGATGAGGAACAACCAGTACCACGACAGCCAGAGGCCGTGGCCGAGGAGAAAGAGGTCGAGCATCAGCCGCTGCGGCCCGGCGCTCCAGCGTTCGAGGCTGCGGTCGAAGAGGCCGGGCAGGAGGAACCAGAGGCCGATCACCGTCGGAAAGGCTCAGCGCCGGATCAGCCCCAAGCCAGACGCGTCGAAGTCCGTGTGGCCACAGCGGACCAGGCCGAGTCCATGTCGAGGACGCTGACCGAGAGAAGGAGGAGGCCGGTCACCGGTTTCATGAAGGTGGCGAGAAACGCCATCGGGAATCACCCTCTCGAAGCGCCGCAGGTGGCCACATTGTCGTTGCGCCCATGCGCTTGCATCCCGAATGGGACGAGATTTCGGCAGGGCGCCGGGTGCGCGCTCAGCTCGCCCGCTTCATCCCCATCACCCGTGCCCGCGCGCGGGGATCGCTGTCGAAAAGGCTCGCGAGCTGTTCGGTCATCGCGCCCGCGAGCTGCTCCACATCGGTGATCGTCACCGCGCGTTCGTAATACCGCGTCACGTCATGGCCGATGCCGATGGCGATCAGTTCGACCGCCTTGCGCCGCTCCACCATCGCGATCACGTCGCGGAGGTGTTTTTCGAGGTAATTCGCGGGGTTGACGGACAGAGTTGAGTCGTCAACCGGCGCCCCGTCGGAGATCACCATGAGGATCTTGCGCTGTTCGGGCCGCCCGATCATGCGCCGGTGCGCCCATTCCAGCGCCTCGCCGTCGATGTTCTCCTTCAGGAGCCCCTCCTTCATCATCAGCCCGAGGTTGGAGCGCACCCGCCGCCACGGCGCATCGGCGCCCTTGTAGATGATGTGGCGAAGGTCGTTGAGCCGGCCCGGCTGCTGCGGACGGCCCTCGGCCAGCCAGCGCTCGCGGCTCTGGCCGCCTTTCCAGGCGCGGGTGGTGAAGCCGAGGATCTCGACCTTGACCTGGCAGCGTTCGAGCGTGCGGGCCAGCACATCGGCGCAGATCGCGGCGATGGAAATGGGCCGGCCGCGCATCGACCCGGAATTGTCGAGCAGAAGCGTCACGCAGGTGTCGCGGAATTCGGTGTCCTTCTCGACCTTGAAGCTCAAGGGGGTCGTCGGGTTGGCGACGACGCGGGCGAGGCGGCCGGCATCGAGGATGCCTTCCTCGCGGTCGAATTCCCAGGACCGGTTCTGCTGCGCCTGCAAGCGGCGCTGGAGCTTGTTGGCAAGACGGCTGACCGCGCCTTTCAGCGGGTCGAGCTGCTGGTCGAGATAGGCGCGCAACCGCTCGAGCTCGGCCGGCTCGGCGAGATCCTCGGCCTTGATTTCCTCATCGAAATCCGTGGTATAGACGGCGTAGTTCGGATCGGCATCGGAATGCGGGGCGGGTGGCGGCGGCTCGAGCGGCGCCTCGCCCTCCGGCAGCTCGGCCTCCTCGCCGTCCTCCATGTCGGCCATCTCGTCCATCGAGACCTGGGCCTGCGAGGCGTCGTCCTGTTCGTCCTGCGAGCGTTCGGGCGAGGCGTCGGCCTCCTCGGACTGATCCTGGCCCTCCTCGCTGTCGGGGCTTTCCTGATCCTCCTCGCTCTGGGCGTCGTCGCCCTCGCTCTCGTCCTCCATGTCCGGATCGTCGCCAAGCTGGTCGCCGTAGCCGAGATCCTTGATCACCTGCCGGGCGAGGCGGGCGAAGGCGGCCTGGTCGGCCAGCGCCTCGCCGACATGATCGAGCGTACCGCCCGCCTGTTCCTCGATGAAGGGCCGCCAGAGCTCCATCACATTGGCGGCACCGCCGGGCATCGGCCGGCCGGTCGCGAGGTGGCGGACGAGGTAGCCCGCGGCCTGGGCGAGCGGCGCGTCCTGCGCGGCCCGGATCTGGCCGTAGCCGCGCTTTTCGGCCTCAGCGCCGATCTTGGCGTCGATATTGCCGAGCGTGCCGGGCATGTCGTGCGCACCCACCGCCTCGCAGCGCGCGGTTTCCATCGCCTCGTAGAGGTCGCGGGCCATCTGGCCCTGGGGGGCGTACTTCGCGGCGACCTTGAGGTCGTGGAAGCGGTGGCGGAGCGCGAAGGCATCGGCCGTCCCCCGCGCGATCAACACCTCGTCCCGCGTCATCCGCCGCGAGACCTGCGGCAGCCGCATCGTGTCCCCGGTCATGCCCGGCGGATCGACGGAATAGGAGACCGTCAGTTCGGGGTCGTCGGCCATGGTCTTCGTGGCCTCGGCGAGCGCCTTCTTGAACGGATCGGCGGGGTTGTCGGAGCGTTGGGTCATGCGCCAGGTAAAGCACTGCCCGAGGGAAGGAGCAAGGCGCTGCGTGCACATTTGCACAGGCCCGGCGCGGGTGTGCGGACTTGGCTTCGCGGCCGCTTGTGTCGACATTAACGCCAAGACCGAACATGATCCGGAAAGGACTTCCCATGGCTTCGAAACCCAAGATCGCGATCATCTTGTCGTCCACACGGCCCACCCGCTTTGCCGATATCCCCGCCGCCTGGATCAAGGCGCAGGCGGACGCCCATGGCGCGCTTGATACCGAGATCGTCGACCTGCGCGACTATCCGATGCCGTTCTTCGACGAGGTCGCCTCGAACGCATGGGCGCCGACACAGGACCCGACCGCGCAGAAATGGCAGAAGAAGATCGCCGAGTACGACGGCTACATCTTCGTTCTGGCAGAGTATAACCGCTCGATGACCGCGGTGTTGAAGAACGCGTTCGACCAGGCCTATGTGGAATGGGCGCACAAGCCGTGTGGCGCGATTTCCTACGGCTCGATGGGCGGGTCGAACGCACTTGGCCACCTGCAGAACGTGGGCGTCGAGCTGCAGATGGTCCCGGTGCGCAACAACGTCCGCATCGGCGGCAGCGATTTCTTCAAGGTCCATCCGGGCTTTGGCGGCTCGGGCGAGCTTTCGGACATCGAAGGCGCGATCGGTCCGGCGGCCAAGGCGCTACTTGACGACATCACCTGGTGGGCCAATGCCACGATGGCGGCCCGGGCGGCCTGAGGCGACGCGTTGCCGGGGCGCGGATCGTCGCGGCAAAAGCGCGCTTCAAGCGACAGGATGGGCACTCGTGCCCATCCTGCTGATCACCTGATGCTCTGGCTCGCGGCACTCTCCGGCAGTTCCTCGTCAAAGCAGCGCTGGTAGAACTCGGCGACGGTCTGCCGCTCCAGCTCGTCGCACTTGTTGAGGAAGGTGAGCCGGAAGGCATAGCCGAGGT
>WOZM01000305.1 GCA_011620265.1 Paracoccaceae bacterium | reverse complement strand
CATGATGCGCTGGCCGACATGCTGGCCGAAATGCTGACGCTCTGGAGCGAAGTTTCGCGGATCGAGGCGGCGTTGAGCGGAAAGGCGAAGCTTGCGCCCGCGCTCGCGCGAACAGTCAGCGAGACGCGGGCGTTTCCGCTCAACCCCGACATTGATCACGCTGCCCGGATCGCGGCGGGAATCCTCGTAACCTACGCCCTCCTCTGCGGGCTCTGGTATGCGACGGGCTGGCATCAGGGCGCGAACGCGGTTCTGCTGGGCACCGTAACGCTGGCCTTTTTCGGTGGCGGCGACGAGCCGGGCCGAGCGATCGGAATGTTCGCGCGTTTCGACCTGCTAGCGACCCTGCTGGCGGGGATCCTGTGCTATGGCCTGCTCCCGCTCGCTGCCGATTTCGCCACCTTTGCGTTGGTGATGGGCCTGTTCATGCTGCCGCTGGGCGTCTGGGCGGCCGTCAATCCGATGGCGACGCTAATCCTCGCCTTCGGGCTCAGCAACATCAATCTCCAGGGCCATTATTCGCCGCCCGATTTCGGAACCTTCGTCGAGGCGAGCGTCGCCAGCATGCTGGGCATATTCACCGCCATTCTCGGCGCCGGCCTGTTCCGTACCTGGGGCGTGCAGCATCAGCTTCAGCGCGTCCTCCGCATCGAAGCGCGCGAGATCGCGCGGCTGAGCCGGTCGCCCAGCCGACGGTTGCGGGACAGCTATGTCCAGCGGGCGCTCGACCGCATTTCGGTGGTGACGGCGCGCCTTGCCGCAGCCGGGCAGATCGAGCGGAGCGCCGGCCTGCTCATCCGGCTGCGGGTCGGCGCGAACGTCGCCGACCTGCGCTCGATGGGCAACGCGCTTCCCGCCGATGGGCGGCAGGCGACGGATCGGGTTCTCGATCAACTCCGCAGCGAGTTCGACAAGCCGCAGCCGTCGTCCCGTCTGCTCGCGCTCATCGACGAAGCACTTGATGCGCTCTGGCCGGGAGATGGTTCGCCCGGCGCTCGCCCCGACCGCGCCATTCATGCCTTAGCGGGCCTGCGCATCGCCCTGTTCGAGCGCGCGCCGGCCTGGGTACCGGCGACATGATCGGCGAAATCGACATCGCGGGCGTGTTCGTTTCGCCGCTGCTCCTCTGCGCGATCCTCGGCTTCGCGATGCGCCTGCTGCTGTCGCGGGTGCTCGAGTCCATCAGCTTCTACCGCCTCGTCTGGCAGCGCCCGCTGTTCGACACCGCCCTGTTCCTCATCCTGACCGGCACCGCCTTTCTGGCTCTACGCCTTGTCACCGCATCCTGAAGTGCCCGCCATGACCCTAGATCGCGATACCCTCCTCCGCCTGCTCAAGCCCTTGCTCACCCTGCTGGTGGTGGGTGCGGGCGTGTTCGTCTTCTGGCACCTCTATAATTACTACACCTACGCGCCACAGACGCGCGACGGGAAGATCAGGGCGGATGTGGTCCCTCTCGCGGCAGACGTGTCGGGCCGGGTCGAGCAGGTCCACGTTCGCGACAACCAGGTGGTCAGGCGCGGCGACATCCTGTTTACCATCGACCATGTTCGGCTGCGCAATGCCGTTGAGCAGGCCGAGGCCGCTGTCGCCACGGCACGGGCAACGTTGAACGCCGCCGAACGGGAGAACCGCCGCTATCAGGCCCTCTCTGATATCGTCTCGGGGCAGCAACGTGACGACCGCCGCTCCACCGCCGAGGAGGCCCGCGCACGCTATGCCCAGGCGATCGCTGATCGCGATCTCGCCCGCATCAATCTGGCGCGCGCCGAGGTGCGTGCGCCGGTCAACGGCATCGTCACCAATTTCTCGCTCCGTCCCGGCGCCTATGCGGCCACCGGGCAGCCCGTGATGACGCTGGTCGATTCCGACAGCTACTATGTTGCCGGCTATTTCGAGGAGACGAAGCTTTCGCACATCCGCCCCGGCGTCCGCGTCACGATCCGGGTAATGGGCGAGGATAGGCCGCTTTCTGGCCATGTTGAAGGCCGATCGGCGGGCATTGACGATCGCGAACGGACGACCGCGTCCGGAACGCTACTCGCGAATGTCAATCCCACCTTCAGCTGGGTCCGTCTTGCCCAGCGCATCCCCGTGCGGATCGCCATCGACAAGGTGCCGCCCGGCATCGATCTGATCGCGGGCCGGACGGTCACCGTGACGCTCAATGGCGCGGAAAATGCGCTCGGCCCCGGCCGGAGCGAATGACGATGGGGCGCGTCGGAACGAAAAGGCCGCTCGGACTGATGGGCGCGCTGATGCTCGCTGGCTGTGGCACGGTCGGCCCCAGCTATCGGGCGCCGCCCTTGCCCGCAGGCATCTCGGATCGGCCCGCGAGCTTTGCCGAAGGAAAATCGCCGGCCTATTCGGCTGAACCCTTGCCCCAGCGCTGGTGGCGCCTCTACGCTATTCCCCAGTTCGATGCGCTCGTCCAGGAAGCGATCGAGGCCAACACCGACCTCAGGGTCGCGGCGGCCAATCTCGAACGCGCGCGCGCGATTGTCCAGGAGGTCGAGGCCGGCGCGGGCGTCCAGACTTCCACGGCGGGCGGCGTATCGGTGGGCGAGCCGTCCAATCTCGGTCTCGGCTCGCCCAACGGGACCCATGCGACATTCGACGCCGGCGTCGGCATATCCTATGAACTCGACGTCGTGGGCCGGATTCGGCGCACGATCGAAGCCGCGCAGGCCGATGCGGAAGCGCAGGCCGCCGCCTATGACCTTGCGCGCACGACGGTCGTGGCCGGAGTGGTCGGCGCCTATGGAGATGCCTGCGCGGCCGGCGCGCGGATGACCGTTGCCCGCCATTCGGTCGAACTGCAGCGGCAAAGCCTCGCCCTCACCGAAAGAGGCGTGCGCGCCGGCCTCTACACGTCGCTCGACGCTACCCGCTCGCGCGCGCTTCTGGCTCAGCTCGAGGCAGCGCTGCCGCCGATCGAGGCAGGCCGCAAAGCTGCACTATTCAGTCTTGCCGTGCTGCTCGGCCGGACGCCCGAAGATTATCCGCCCAATCTCGCGACCTGCCGGATCATCCCTTCCGTCGACCGCCCCCTGCCGATTGGCGACGGTATGGCGCTGATCCGGCGCCGGCCTGACATCCGCGAAGCTGAACGCCGGCTCGCGGCTGCGACGGCGCGCATCGGAGTGGCGACGGCGGACCTCTATCCGAGCGTCAGCCTCGGCGCATCGCTCGGCACGACCTCGCGGAGCGTGGGCGGGCTGGTCGACGATTCGGCGTTGCGGTTCAGCTTCGGCCCGCTCATCTCGTGGTCCTTCCCGAACCGATGCGTCGCCAGGGCGCGGATCGCGGAAAGCGATGCAGCGGCGCGCGCGACGCTGGCGGCATTTGACGGCAGCGTCCTCGCAGCTCTCCGCGAAACCGAGAC
>WOZM01000218.1 GCA_011620265.1 Paracoccaceae bacterium | reverse complement strand
CACGAGCAGAACGCCTCGACCTCGACGGTGCGGCTCGCGGGCTCTTCGGGCGCCAATCCCTTCGCCTGCATCGCCGCAGGCATCGCCTGCCTCTGGGGGCCGGCGCATGGCGGCGCCAACCAGGCCTGTCTGGAAATGCTGCGCGAGATCGGGACGGTCGACCGCATCCCCGAATTCATCGCCCGCGCCAAGGACAAGAACGATCCCTTCCGCCTGATGGGCTTCGGCCACCGGGTCTACAAGAACTTCGATCCCCGCGCGAAGGTGATGAAGGAAAGTGCCGACGAGGTGCTGGACCTTCTCGGCATCCACGACAACGAGACGCTGAAGGTCGCCAAGGAGCTGGAGCGCATCGCGCTCGAGGACGATTATTTCGTCGAGAAGAAGCTCTATCCCAACGTCGATTTCTATTCCGGCATCATCCTCGAGGCGATGGGCTTCCCGACCTCGATGTTCACGCCGATCTTCGCGGTCAGCCGCACGGTCGGGTGGATTTCGCAGTGGAAGGAGATGATCGGCGATCCGACCCAGAAGATCGGCCGGCCGCGTCAGCTCTATATCGGCCAGACCGCGCGCGACTATACCGACGTCGAAAAGCGCTGAGCCGCCACGGCCCGGGATCGAGCGGCCGCCCGGACGGGCGGCCGTTCGCGTTCAGACGCCCCGTCCCGCAAGCGCCCGGATCAGCGCCGCCGCCTCCGTCAACCCATTGCGCAAGGCCCGCGCGAGGCCGAGAGGTCGTTCGCGTGAAAGGCAATCGCATCGCGTGACATGTCCTGTCCTCCGACATGCGCCCTGCCCCGCATGGCGGCGCGGGGGCCGACGGTCGCCCTTGCCGGCGCGACTCCCGGGCACTCAGGCGGCGGCCGAGGCGTGCTCCTTCGAGATCCGCTCGGCCTCGCGCCCGTAGATCTCCTCGTAATGGTCGAATGTGGTCTCGTGCCAGGCGGTGCCTTGCGTCGCCGAACCGAGCGCCATCATCAGCTCCTCCTCGACCGAGGCCGGCAGAAGCGCGCGGAAGATGTCCCAGCCGCGGCAATCGGGATCGCGGTCGAAGCCGAGCACCTGGCCCTTCAGCGCCGAGATCATCGACACCATCGCCCCCGAATAGACCGAGGGCACGTGGATATCCACCCGCTCGATCGGCTGCAGCAGGACCGGCCCGGCCTTGGCCAGCGCCTCGCGCACGGCCATCCGTCCGGCGGTGCGGAAGGCGAAATCGGAACTGTCGACCGCATGATGCTTGCCGTCGGTGAGCGTGACCGAGAGGTCCGTCACCGGAAAGCCCAGGGGACCCTTGTCGAGCGCCTCGCGCGCGCCCTCCTCGACCGCGGGGATGTAGTTGCGCGGCACCGCGCCGCCCTTCACCACCTCGGCGAAGGCGAACCCCGCACCGCGCGCGCCGGGCCGCACCGTGATCGCGACATCGGCGAACTGCCCCGCGCCGCCCGACTGCTTGCGGTGGCGGTAATGCTCCTCGACCGGGGAGGAGATCGTCTCCAGATAGCGCGGATCGGGCACGCCCGTCGTCACCTCGACGCCGAAATCCTCGGCCAGCGAGGCCAGGACCTGACGCTCGTGCATCACGCCCTGCAGCTTCAGAAGCGTGTGCCCCGTCGCCTGGTCCTGGCCGAGCGAGAGCATCGGATCGGCCTCGGCGAGCCGGCTCAGCGCCGCCGAAAGCCGCACCTCGTCGCGCTCATGCACCGGCGTGACAAGCCGCGCGAGCGCCGGCGGGCAGCCCCGGCCCCAATCGGGCACCGGCAGCGCGGCGCCGGCGGTGAAGACCCGCCCGGCATCGAGCTGGTCGGATTTCACCGAGATCCCGACCTCGCCGGGACCGAGCTGGCCGCTGCCGGTCTTGCCGCCGATCTCGGCCAGTCCGCCAAGCCCCGCCCCGCCAAGGGACGCGCCCTGCCTCACCCCGTCGCCGAGCGCCCGCAGCATCACGCATTTGCCGAGATGCTTGCGGATCTGGGCATGGAACCCCACCGCCTGCGCGTCCCCGACCCCGAGGCGTTCGCGCAAGGCGGAGACGTCGGGCGCCTCGTGCCGAAGCGCCTTCATCAGCCGCAGGATGCCGTTCTTGTGGCTCGCAGCCCCAAGGAAAGTCGGGATCACGTCGCGGTGCTGGGTCTCGCGCCGGGCGATCTCGTAAAGCGCGCCGGTGGCCGGCTCCTGATCCTCGATCAGCTCTTCCAGCAGCGCGTCGTCATAATCGGACATGTGCTCCAGCAGCTCGGCCCGCGCCTCGTGCTCGCGTTCGGCCAGGTCCTTCGGCATCGCGACGAGCTGCGAGGGCTGGCCCGCGCGGTAACGCCAGGCGCGTTCCGAGATGAGGTCGACGGCGCCGACGACCTCGCCACCCTCCCGGATCGGGATCTGGCGCAGCACGACGGTATGGCCGGTATAGGCCTGAAGCGCCGAGACGATGTCGCGCACCCGGCCCTTCGGCATGTCCATGCGGTTGACGAAGATGAACGCCGGCACATTCGCGGCCTCGACGGCCCGGAGCCACGGCGCGGCGAGAACCGCCTCCTCCGGGTCGGGCGCGACGCAAAGGACGGCGGCATCGGCGGCCAGCAGCGCCGCGCCCCCCATGCGGGCGAATTCGGGCCCCCCCGCCAGGTCGAGCGCGCACCAGTCCTCGCCCATGAACCCGAACCGGGTCAGCGTCAGATGGCCGGCCGTCTCGGACCGCGGATGACCGTCCTCGAGCGCGGCAAGCGCGCGGACAAGCTCGGTCTTCCCCGATTGAGACGGCCCCAGTACCGTGATGCAGCGCATGATTTCCCCCGACGGCACGCGACCGGGCGCCTTCGCTGGCTGGCCCCCGTGCCTTTCGGGCCATGCGCCCTCATGCCTCAACTCTCGGCCCCGAACCGCCCGCGGTCAAGTTCCGAAACGTCGCGCCTTCATCTTGCCGGAAATATCCCCGCCGGAGGCAGGCCGAGCCGCCCCGGCCCCGCCGGGGTGGCGAGACAGGGACAATGGCGCGGGAACCGCGCCGCATCCCGATACGCCCTACCGCCCCTGAAACCGCGCCGGCCGCTTTTCGAGGAAGGCCGCCACGCCCTCGCGGAAATCCGCCGTCGTCCCGCATTCGCCCTGCAATCGCGCCTCGAGCGCGAGCTGCGCGTCAAGGTCATTGCCGAGGCTCGCGCGCATCGCTTGCTTCACCCGGGCATAGGCCCCGGTCGGCCCGGCCGCGAGCGCCGCCGCCCGCGCCCGCCAATGCGCCTCGAAGCCGTCATCCGCGACCGCTTCCCAGATCATGCCCCAGTCGGCGGCCTGCCGGGCGCTCACCCTGTCGGCGAAAAGCGCTGCCCCCATCGCGCGGGCCATGCCGATGGTGCGCGGCAGCACATGGGTGCCGCCGGCATCGGGGATCAGGCCGATGCGGGTGAAGGCCTGGATGAAGCTCGCGCTCTCGGCCGCGATCACCACGTCGGCGGCAAGCGCGAGGTTGGCGCCCGCCCCGGCGGCGGCGCCGTTGACCGCGGCGATCACCGGAACCCGCGCGGCGAGGATCGCCCGCAGCATCGGCTCGTATTCCTCGGCGAGGACGCGGCCCACGTCGAACCCGCCCGCCACCGCCGGGTCGCCCAGATCCTGGCCGGAGCAGAAGGCGCGGCCGGTGCCGGTCAGGACGATCACCGGCGCCGTCCTGGCGGCCCGGGTCACCGCGTCGGTGATCTCGGCCCGCATCGTGCGGTTCAGCGCGTTCATCACCTCTTCGCGGTCGAGCGTCACGACGGCGATGCCGTCCGTCTCCTCGTAGCGGATGGTCTCGTAGCTCACGCGCGCCTCCTCCGGTCCCGTCGCAGTGCCAGATTAGCGCGAAGGCGCGGAACGCAAAGCGAAACCCCGCGTCACTCTTTCAGAATCTCGTCGAGCCGGGCGCGCTCGTCGGCGCTGAGCGGCGCCGGCGCGGCATCGGGCGCCGACCGGCGGCGGCGGAGATAGACCGCCGCCGTCGCCAGCGCGATGAGCAGCATCGCCGGGCCGGCGATCCAGAGGATCAGGTTCTCGCCCGAGGCGGTGGGCTTCAGGAGCACGTATTCGCCGTAGCGGTCGACGAGATAGGCGATGACCTCCTCGTCGCTGTCGCCGGCCAGAAGCCGCTCGCGCACCAGAAGCCGGAGGTCGCGCGCCAGATCGGCATTCGATTCGTCGATATTCTCGTTGCGGCAGACGAGGCAGCGCAGCCCCTGACTGAGCTCGCGCGCCCGCGCCTCGAGCACGGGATCGGCAAGCACCTCGTCGGGCTGCACGGCCCCGGCCGGACTGGCGAGCAGCACCGCCGCGAGGACGAGCCAGCGCAACCCCGTCACTCCGCCGGCGCCGCCATCGCCGGCGCCTTGCGCGCCCCGGCGGCGACGCGGTAGCGCCGGTCCGAGAGGCTGAGGGCACCCCCGAACGCCATGATGATCGCCCCCGCCCAGATCCAGTTGGCGAAGGGCTTCACATAGGTCCGTACCGCCCAGCCGCCATCGTCCTGCGGATCGCCGATGACGAGGTAGAGGTCGCGCCAGACGCCGTTGTCGATGGCCGCTTCGGTCGTCGGCATCCCGGCCACCGGATAGACCCGCTTTTCGGGATGGAGAAGCGCCACCTCGCGCCCGTCCTTCGCCGCCCGCATCGTCGCGGTGGTGGAGATGTAGTTCGGCCCCTCGACCTGCTCGACGCCTTCGAGCGTGATCGCATAGCCGCCGACCTCGAAGGTCTCGCCGACCTGCGCCACCCGGATATCCTCGATATCCCAGGCGGTCAGGCAGGCGATGCCTATGAAGGTGACGCCGAGCCCGGAATGCGCCGCCGCCTTGCCCCAGTCGGCGCGCGGCAGCCGGGCGAGGCGCGGCAGCTGCCGGCCGGCCCGCAGCCAAAGTTCGGTCATCGCCCCCGCGATCACCCAGACGCCGAGCGCCATGCCGACCGGGGCGAGTGCAGACCGGCCGGTCTGCACCGCGAAGGCGAGCGCGCCGAAGGCCAGCGCCAGAACCAGCGCCCCGCGCAGCGGGCGGAAGCCCCGGGCGAGGATCGCGCGCTTCCACGGCAGGATCGCACCCACCGGCAGGATGACCGCGAGGATGACCATGAAGGGCGTGAAGGCCTGATTGAAGAACGGCGCGCCGACAGAAAGCTTGCGGCCGAAGGCCAGTTCCGCGATCAGCGGCCAGAGCGTGCCGACGAAGACCACGAAGGCCGCCACCGAGAGCAGCACGTTGTTGAGCACGAGCGCCGATTCGCGGCTGACGAGGCCGAAGACGCCCTTCGCCTCCATCGACCCGGCGCGCGCGGCATAGAGCGTGAGCGCGCCGCCGATGAAGACGGCGAGGATGGCGAGGATGAAGACCCCGCGCTCCGGGTCGTTGGCGAAGGCGTGGACGCTGGTGATGATGCCCGAGCGCACGATGAAGGTGCCGATGAGCGAGAAGCCGAAGGCGAGGATCGAAAGAAGGATCGTCCAGCTCTTCAGCGCCTCGCGCTTTTCCACCACAATGGCGGAATGGAGAAGCGCGGTGGCGACGAGCCAGGGCATGAACGAGGCGTTCTCCACCGGATCCCAGAACCAGAACCCGCCCCAGCCGAGCTCGTAATAGGCCCACCAGGAGCCGAGCGCGATGCCGACGGTCAGGAACATCCAGGCCGCGAGGGTCCAGGGCCGGACCCAGCGCGCCCAGGCGGCGTCGACGCGCCCCTCGATCAGGGCGGCGACGGCGAAGGAGAAGGCCATCGAGAGGCCGACATAGCCGAGATAGAGGAAGGGCGGATGGAAGGCGAGGCCGGGATCCTGCAACAGCGGATTGAGGTCCTGCCCGTCGAAGGGCGGCTCCGCCAGCCTGAGGAACGGGTTCGAGGTGAAGAGGATGAAGGCGAGGAAGGCCACGCCGATCATCGCCTGGACGCTCAGCACCCGCGCCCGGAGCCGCTCCGGCAGCGCATCGCCGAACCACGCCGCCGTGGCGCCGAAGCCCGAGAGGATCAGCACCCAGAGCAGCATCGAGCCCTCGTGATTGCCCCAGACGCCCGAGACCTTGTAGAGCAAGGGCTTCAGTGTGTGCGAATTCTCGACGACAAGCTTGAGCGAGAAATCCGAGGTAACGAAGGCATAGGTGAGCGCCGCGAAGGCGGTCGCGATGCAGAGGAACTGCGCCGTCGCCGCCGGACCCGCGACGGCCATCCAGCCGCGCCAGCCCTTCTGCGCGCCGACGAGCGGCACCACCGCCTGCACGACGGCGATCATCAGCGCGAGACTCAAGGCGAAATGGCCGAATTCTACGAACATGGCGCGAGCATAGAGGCTTCGCATCGCGGTGGGAATGGCCTGCGCGCCGATGTCGCGGGGTCGTGAGAAAAGGCGGGGGGCCGTCTGCCCCCCGCGCCCCCCCGAGGGTATTTCCGCAACGAAGAAGGAGTGGCTCAGCGGTCCTCGCGCCGGCGCCATTCGGCGAGGGCGGGGTTGTCGTCCCCGTCCGGACCGGCGGTCGCCGGCGCGACGGGGACGGCGACTTGCGGGCGGGTGCGGAAGTAATGCGCCTCGCGCGCGCCGAAGTAGAAGCCGACGATGGCGGCGAGGAGCCACCAGAGCGGTTCGGGCACATAGTTCAGCCCGACCATGCGCCGGGTGAAGCTCGTCGGATCGACCATCGCGTAGACGAAGAGCCCGAGCGTGCCGAGCGCCAGCATCGGCCGCGGCAGCCGGTTCAGCCCGTTCACGATGCGGTCGAAGAGGCCGGGCCGGACATACTGGAACTCCGCCCCGAATTCGTCGAGCGCGGCGAGATAGGCCTCGTGCGTCGCCTGCATCTTCTTCGTCGCGTTGGGGGTGAAGACCTCGGCCATGCCGGTGACGGCCTCGCCGATGGCGGCGGTTGCGGCGGGCGCCCCGAGAATACGTCCGATCACGCCCATGTCGCGGTCCTCGCCCGGTGCTCGGCCTCGCTCAGATGGAAGCGGGGAGAGATGAATTCCTCGGCGCGGGCGATCCAGCCGCCCTTGCCGCCGTCGCGGCGGCGGGCATATTTGCGGCTCGCCGGCCGGGCATCGGCGAGCGCGTAGTAGTAGTTCCGCCGCGCGATCCCGTAGGCATCGGCGATGAGGTCGGGGGCGGCCTCGGCGGCGCGGGTGGCGGCGGCGATGGTCATGGCTCCGAGCGCACCATCGACGCTCAGGTCATGACCCATCTCGTTCAGGAGCCGTTGCAGGATCTTCACCGCATTTGAGCCGGCATTGACATACATGTCGAAGACCGAGGGTTGCAGCGCCTCGGGCAACTCGGCGATGCGCGGGCGGCGATAGTAGTGATCGACGAATATCTCCTCCGCCTTGTCGCGGGTCAGGCGGCGGATATCGGCCTCGCTCACCCGCCCGTCGCCGGTGAGGTCGAGCCCGAGGCGGCGCATCGTATGGATGGTCACGCCGTATTTCGTCGCCCCGCCGGGATCGTCGGGATCGTTCACATAACCACCCTCACGGGCGACGATATCGCGGGCAATGTCGGTAACGGTCTGCATGAGCTTTTTCCCCGAGGGTCGGGGGGTAAGGCTCTGCCGAAATCGTTAATTCGTCGCAGCCGCAGCGTTCGGATCGACATACACGCCCTGTTCCTTCAGGGCCTCGACCACTTCCTTCGGCATGTAGGTCTCGTCGTGCTTGGCGAGAATCTCGGTCGCCTGGAAGGTCCCGTCGACGAGCTTGCCGGTCGCCACCACGCCTTCGTTCTCGCCGAAGAGGTCGGGAAGCACGCCTTCGTAGCGCACCCGGATCGCCTCGTTGGTGTCGGTGACGCGGAAGGTGATCGCGGCCCCCTGGCCGCGCACGAGGCTGCCCTCTTCGACGAGGCCGCCGATGCGGAAGGTCTCGTTCGGGCCCGGCGCCTTCTCGGCGACCTCGGTCGGCGAGCGGAAATATTGCAGCGCGTCGGGTGCGGCGTAGTAGAAGGCGCCGAAGCTCGCCGCCATCGCCACGGCGGCAAGCACGATGACCTGGATCCGGCGTTGTTTCTTCAGTCCCTTCATCGTGTCCTCTAGGGGAAGAGCGGGGCGAGCATGAGCCCGGCGGTTTCCTCGATGCCCAGCATCAGGTTGGCGTTCTGGATCGCCTGCCCCGATGACCCCTTGGCGAGGTTGTCGAGCGCCGCGACCACGAGCGTCCGCCCCGGCAACCGGTCGGCGATCACGCCGATATGGACGAAATTGGACCCTGCGATCGACCTTGTCGAGGGGAGTGCGCCAAAGGGTAGCACCTCGAGGAAGGTCTCGGCCGCGTAGCGGTCGGCGAGCGCGGCGTGGATGGCCGGGGCATCGCCCTTCACATAGACCGTGGCGAGGATACCGCGGTTGAAGGGCATCAGGTGCGGAGTGAACCGGATCCGCACCGGCCGGCCCGCCACTTTCGAAAACTCCTGGTCGAACTCGCCCAGATGCCGATGGGCGCCGCCCGCCGAATAGGGATGGGTGCCGCCCGAAAGCTCGGCGTGGAGAAGGTTCTCCTTCAACGACCGCCCGGCCCCGCTGACCCCGGCCTTGAGGTCGAGGATGATCTCGTCAAGGTCGATGACGCCCGCCTCGATCAGCGGCCGGATCGCGTATTGGCCCGTCGCGGCATTGCAGCCGGTCCCGGCGACAAGCCGGGCGGCGCGGATCTCGTCGCGGTAGAATTCGGTGAGGCCGTAGACGGCGGTCTTCTGCAGGTCGACGGCGGCATGGGGCTGGCCATACCACTTTTCGTATTCCGCCGGATCGCGGAGCCGGAAATCGGCGGAAAGGTCGACGACCTTGAGGTCGCGCGGCAGGTCCTTGATGACGGCCTGCGATGTCGCGTGCGGCAGCGCGCAGAAGGCCAGATCGACACCGGAAAAATCCATGTCCTCGATCTTCGTCAGCACCGGCAGGCCGAGGTGGCGCAGATGCGGGAAGACCTCGGCCATGGCCATGCCGGCCTTGCGCTCGCCCGAAAGTGCCACGATCTCCATCGCCGGATGGGTGGCGATCAGGCGCACGAGCTCGGCCCCGGTATAGCCGGACGCACCGAGAATGGCGATCTTGTGGGTCATGGCGGGACTCGCTTCGCGGAACTCGCCGCTTGATGGGCGACGGGGGGGCGGGATTCAACTGATTTCTTCGTGCAGGGGGGCCTTCTAAAGCGTTTCGGGTTTATGTCGAGATGGCAAGTATCGGAATTCGAACGAAAAAGGTCCGAACTCTGATTCAAGGCAAACCCGAAACGCTCCAGGTCAGCGGATACTCGGCCAGCGCGTCGTGAATGGCGCCGTCGCCGGTCAGGTGCGAACGGTAAAGCACCACCTCCGTCACCGGAAAGGGCGCGCTGCCGAAGCTCGCATGGCGGGTCAGGAACCGCGCCAGCGCCGCCTCGATGCCGGAGCCCGGCCGGAACCGGGCGAGCGTCACATGCGGACGGAACCGCGCGCGGTCGGGCATGATGCCGGCGCCGTGCAGAAGGCTCCTGACCTTGCGCTGGAGGGTGTCGAGCGGCTCGGACGGCGCAATGGCGGCGAAGAGCGTCTTCGGCGCCCCCCCGCCGAAGGTGCCAAGCCCGTCGATCCGCAAGCTGAACGGCGCGGCGGCGAGGTTTTCGAGCGCCTCATGCGCGGCCTCGATCCGCTCGACGGATTCATCGCCGAGGAAGGCGAGCGTGACGTGGAAGGTCTCGGGGTCGGCGAGGCGGCCCACCGGCAGGTCGGACTGCAACGCCTCCAGCCGCTCGCGGATATCCTCGGGAACCGGAATCGCCACGAAGGCGCGCATCGCCGTCCCCTCAGGCCGCCTCGAAGGCGATCCGCCGGCGCAGGAACTGCGTCGCCTTCGATGACACGCGCGCGGGATCGCCGGTGGTCAGGAACTTCGACACCGTGCCGGCGCCGCGGAATTCGGGGTGCCGGGCAAGATAGTCCTTGAGGCTCGGCGCGACGAGGTCGGCCTGCGAATAGACCTTCACGCCCGCACCGAGCGCGTCCTGGAAGACCGCCTGCATCAGGGGATAATGGGTGCAGCCGAGCATCGCCGCCTCGGGCTTCGGCATCCGCCGCTTCAGCGCCTCGACATGGGAGCGCACGAGCGCCTCGGCGAGCATCTCGTCGCCCTGCTCGATCGCGTCGACCACGCCGCCGCAGGGCTGCGCCTCGACATCGACGCCGATGGCGCGGAAGGCCAGTTCGCGCTGGAACGCGCGGGAGGCGACGGTCGCGGGCGTCGCGAAAAGCGCCACATGCTTCACCGCCACCTCGCGCGGCGGCGAGTTGTCGCCCCACTGCCGTTCGGTCAGCGCCTCGATCAGCGGCACGAAGACGCCGAGGACGCGCTTGTCCTTCGGCACCCAGGTCTCCTGCATCCGGCGCAAGGCCACCGCCGAGGCGGTGTTGCAGGCGAGGACCACGAGGTCGCAGCCCTCGGCCCAGAGCCGCTCCACCCCGGCGCAGGTCAGGTTGAAGATGTCGTCGGCATCGCGGACCCCGTAGGGCGCATGGGCGTTGTCGCCGAAATAGACGAAGGGCAGTTCGGGCATCGCCCTGGCGACCGCGTCATAGACGGTGAGACCGCCCAACCCCGAATCGAATATGCCGACCGCCATGCGCCTCGCCCTTCCCCGCCAACCGGGGCCGCGAGGGCTCAGGCGCGGTATTTCTCTTCGAATTCAAAGCCGTAGTCGTAGGACGGCAGCGGCCTTGGCGACAAGTCATACGTCGCCCTGCGGAGGAAATCCATCATCTGTTTCGCGTCGGAGCCGAAGCTCGCGAGCCGGGCGCGCGGGATCGGCTCTCCCACCACGATGCGGACGGGTTCGTCGATCCGCGCCTTGAACTCCTTGATCAGGAGCGCGAGGCGGAGCGTGTAGTGCAGATGGCTCGCCACTTGGAAAAGCCGCGAATTCTGCCCCTCGAAATAGATCGGAACGACGGTCGCCCCGGACTTCGCGATCATCTTGGCGGTGAAGTTGCGCCACAAGGGGTCCATCGGCCGGCCGAAGGGCCGCGACGCGGTCGCGACGCCGCCGCCCGGGAAGATGCCGATCGCGCCGCCTTCGGTCAGGTAGCGCAGCGCCTCGCTCCGGACCTCGATATTCTGCCGCGCCGCCGCCTTCGTCTCGTCGAAGTTGATCGGCAGGATCACCCGGTTCAACTCCTCCGCCTTGCGGAAGATGCCGTGGGCGATGATGCGGAAATCGCCGCGCAGCCGCGACAGGATATGCCCCATCATCAGCCCGTCGAGGATGCCGTAGGGATGGTTGGCGACAAGGATCAGGGGGCCGTTCGCCGGGATGTTCGTCAGGCTGCCGCCGACCACGTCGAGACTGAGCCCGTAGCGCTCGACGATGACCTCCCAGAAGTCGCGGCCGGCCGCGACTTCGGTGTCATAGCCGCGCGCCCGGCGGATCAGGCCGATCCGGCCGGTGGCGTTCTCAAGAACGCGCACGACAGCGCGCCCGCCCCGCGACCGCGCCGACGACGCATAGGAGATTTCGCGCGCGATTTCCTTCTTCATGTCCCGACGCCGCCCCCGACCGCTGAGTCCCTTGACCGGAGAGTGTCGCGGCCGGACGTGACGGGGATATGACAGCCTATTCCGCCGCCGCCTTCAAGGGCGCGCCGCCGGCGCGGATCGCACCCAGCAACTCTTCCCGCCGCTTCGCCGCCTTGCGCTGCGCCGCCTCCTTGACCGGGCCGAAGCCGCGGATGTCGAGCGGCAGCAGGGCGAGCGCCCGGGCCGCCTCAAGCGTGGCCGGCGTGACCTTCGGCAGGATCTCGGCCATGTCGGCCTCGTATTCGGCGATCAGCGCGCGTTCCATCCGCCGCTCCGTCCCCCGCCCGAACGGGTCGAAGACGGTGCCGCGCAGCCCCTTCATCGCGGCGAGAAGCCGGAAGGCCGGGAGGATCCACGGCCCGAATTCGCGCTTGCGCGGCCGGCCATCCGGCCCCTTCCCGGCAAGGAACGGCGGCGCGAGGTGGAAGGACATGCGGAAATCGCCGTCGAACTCGGCCCTGGCCTTCGCGGCCGTCTCCAGATGCAGCCGCGCGACCTCGTATTCGTCCTTGCAGGCGAGAAGCTTGTGGTAGCCCTCCGCGACCGCCGCGCGCAGATCCTCGGGTGCTTCGGCGACCAGACGGCGGTAACGCTCGGCCAGGGCGGCATTCTGGAACGCCGTCAGATGCGCGGCCCGGAAGTCGATCTTTTCCTTGAGAGACAAGGGCGTTGCGTCGTCTTCCTCATTCACTCCGCTGGCCTCGTCCGGGAAGGCCGCCGCCCAGCGGCCGATCTCGAAGGCGCGCAGGTTGCCGGCAACCGCGGCGCCGTTCAGCTCGATCGCCTGGCGGATCGACGCGGCCGAGAGCGGCACGAGGCCCGACTGCCAGGCGGCGCCGAGCATCAGCATGTTGGAATAGATCGAATCGCCCATCAGCCGGCGCGCAAGCTCGGTCGCGTCGAAGAACCCGACGCGGTCCCTGAGCCGCGCTTCAAGAGCGAGCCGCAAGGCCCCGGACGGCAAGCGGAATTCCCGGTCGCGCGTGAAGGCGCCGGTGATGATCTCGTGACTGTTCACCACCGCGCCGGTGCGCCCGGTCTTCATCAGACCCATCGTCTTCGCGGCCCCCGTCACGACCAGATCGCCGCCGATCACGCAATCCGCCTCGCCCACCGCGACGCGGATCGCGCTGATATCGGCGGGCTTTTCGGCGAGCCTGAGGTGGATGTTGACCGCGCCGCCCTTCTGGGCGAGGCCGGCCATCTCCATCATCCCCGCCCCCTTGCCGTCGATCTGCGCCGCCTGCGCCATCACCGCGCCGATGGTCACGACGCCGGTGCCGCCGACGCCGGTGATGAGCACGTTGAAGGTGCCGTCGATCTTCGGCAGCGCGGGTTCGGGCAGGTCCGGCAGGTCGAAGCTCGCCGCACCGGCCTTCTTCACCGTGGCACCCTTCAGCGTCACGAAGGACGGGCAGAAGCCGTCGAGGCAGGAGAAGTCCTTGTTGCACGAGGACTGGTCGATGGCGCGCTTGCGGCCAAGCTCGGTCTCCACAGGCACGATCGAGACGCAGTTCGACTGCACCCCGCAATCGCCGCAGCCCTCGCAGACATCGGTGTTGATGAAAACCCGCCGGTCGGGATCGGGAAAGAGCCCGCGCTTGCGCCGGCGGCGCTTTTCGGCGGCACAGGTCTGGATGTAAAGAATAACCGACACGCCCTTGATCTCGCGGAATTTCTTCTGGACGGCGTCGAGCTCGTGCCGCTCATGGAACGTCATCCCCGCAGGGAAGGCGCCGCGGTCCACGTCCTCCTTCGCATCATGGACGACGGCGATATGCCCGACCCCCATCGCCTGCACCTCGCGGGCGATGCGGTCGGCGGTCAGGCCGCCCTCGTTCGCCTGCCCGCCGGTCATCGCGACGGCATCGTTGAAGAGGATCTTGTAGGTGATGTTGGTCCCTCCGGCCAAGGCCGCGCGGATCGCCAGGATGCCGGAATGGTTGTAGGTCCCGTCGCCGAGGTTCTGGAAGACATGGCCCGTCTTCGAGAACGGCGCCTCGCCGACCCAGTTCGCCCCCTCGCCGCCCATCTGGGTGAAGCCGAGAGTGGAGCGGTCCATCCACTGGACCATGTAGTGACAACCGATCCCGGCATAGGCGCGGCTGCCCTCGGGCACCTTCGTGGACGTGTTGTGCGGGCAGCCCGAGCAGAAATAGGGCAGCCGCGCCGCGATCTCGGGCGCGTTGTCGGCCTTTTTCGCCTCGCGCACCGCGGCGAGGCCGGCCTTGATCCCGTCGGTGCCCCGGCCCTCCTCGATCAGGATGCCGCCGAGCTTTTCGGCGATCCAGGCCGGGTCGAGCGCGTAGCGGGTCGGGAACAGCTCCTCTCCGGTCAGGGCGTGCTTCCAGCCATAGACGCGGCGGCCCTGGCGGTCGTCGAAGATCGCCTCCTTGACCTGCACCTCGATCAGCTTGCGCTTTTCCTCGACCACGACGATGAGGTCGAGCCCCTCCGCCCAGTCGTGAAAGCCTTTCATGTCGAGCGGGAAGGTCTGGCCGATCTTGTAGGTGGTGAGCCCCAGCCGCTCGGCCTCGGGCGCGTCGATGCCGAGCAGCGCCAGCGCGTGGACGAGGTCGAGCCAGTTCTTGCCCGCCGCGACGAAGCCGATCTTCGCGCCGGGCTTGCCCCAGATGCGGCGATCCATGCGGTTGGCATGGGAAAACGCCTCGGCGGCGAAGCGCTTGTAGTCGATCATCCGCGCTTCCTGCGCGACGGGCGTGTCCTGGAGACGGATGTTGAGCCCGCCCTCTGGCAGGCGGAAGTCGGGTGTGACGAAGGACATGCGGAACGGGTCGCCATCGACGACGGCCGTCGCCTCGACCGTGTCCTTCATGGTCTTGAGGCCCACCCAGACCCCGGCGAAGCGGGACAGCGCCCAGCCGTAGAGCCCGTAGTCGAGGATTTCCTGCACCCCCGCGGGGCTGACGACCGGCATGTAGGCATCGACCATCGCCCAGTCGGACTGGTGGAGCGTGGTGGAGCTTTCGCCGGTATGGTCGTCGCCCATCGCCATCAGGACGCCGCCATGGGGCGAGGTGCCGGCCATGTTGGCATGCCGCATCACGTCGCCCGAGCGGTCCACCCCCGGCCCCTTGCCATACCAGAGCGCGAAGACGCCGTCATGGCGCCCCTCGCCCCGAAGCTCGGCCTGCTGGGTGCCCCAGGCGGCCGTCGCCGCCAGGTCCTCGTTCAGCCCCGGCTGGAAGCGGATGTCGTTCGCCTCGAGGAGCGTCTTCGCGCGCGCCATGTTGAGATCGACCCCGCCGAGGGGCGAGCCGCGATAGCCGGTGACATAGCCGCCGGTGTCGAGCCCGGCCTTGCGGTCCCGCTCCTTCTGCATCAGCATCAGCCGCACCAGCGCCTGGGTGCCGTTCAGCAGCACCGGCGACCGGGCGAGGTCGAAGCGGTCGTTCAAGGAAATCTGCGGCTTGCCCATCTGACTCTCCCCAATGTCCGAGCGCGGCCAGTATAGGTCAAAAACGCTGACCTACAAAGTGCCTTTTCCCTAGGCAGGTCGGACAAATTGCGTCCTGCCGCTTTTGTTTCACTTTCGCGCCCCATGTAATTGCGCGATAAGGCCACGGTCGGAAAGCGACAGAAAGAGACGGAATGGACTGGGACAAGCTCAGAATCTTTCACGCGGTCGCGGATGCGGGCTCTCTCACCCATGCGGGCGAGGCACTGCACCTGTCGCAATCCGCCGTCAGCCGGCAGATCCGCTCGCTTGAGGAGAGCCTCAACACCACGCTGTTCCATCGCCATGCGCGCGGACTGATTCTCACCGAGCAGGGGGAGCTTCTCTTCGACGCCACCTCGTCGATGAACCGGCGGCTGGAGACGGCGGCGGCGCGGATCCGCGACAGCGAAGATGAAGTGTTCGGAGAGTTGCGCGTCACGACGACGACCGGTTTCGGCACGCTCTGGCTCGCCCCGCGCCTCGGCAAGTTCTACGAGAAGTATCCCGATCTCAAGATCGACCTGATGCTGGAGGAGCGCGTGCTCGACCTGCCGATGCGCGAGGCCGATGTCGCGATCCGGATGAAGGAGCCGTCCCAGGCCGACCTGATCCGCCGCCGCTTGATGAGCGTGCGGATGCGGCTTTACGCGACGCCGGAATACCTCGCCGCCGAGGGAACGCCGAGCGGGCTCGAGGACATATCCGAGCACCGGCTGATCAGCCAGAACCCCGCGACCGCCCAGGTCGCCGCGGGGGCCGCGCTGGTCCAGAGCCTTCTGGCCCAGGACATCCGGTCGACGCTGACGGTGAACAACTACTACGGCGTGTTGCAGGCGGTGCTCTACAACCTCGGCATCGGCGTGCTGCCGGACTATCTGACCGAGGATTTCCCGAACCTCGTCCGGGTGCTTCCGGAAGTGGAGTCGAGCGAGGTTCCGGTCTTCCTCGCCTATCCCGAGGAGTTGCGCCATTCCAAGAGAATTTCCGCATTCCGCGACTTCGTCATGGAGGAAATCATCGCATACCGGAAAAGGCGGGTCGAAGAGATCGCAACCTGAAGTTGCAGTGAGGCATGTCTGCAACGCATATCGGCCATGTTGCGCCTGCGGCATGATTTCACTTGATCGGTTCGCACCCCGCACATAAATCAGGCTTGAAGGCGACGGTTGAGGCAACTCTGGTCACCTTCTACCTCCCTGTTGGACTTGGGCCGAGCTAGTCTCGGCCTCTTTTTTTGTCGCAGACGCGTCCGGGATATCCCGCAATGCGGGTTTCAACCCACAGTTCCGGCACGGCTGGGCTCAAACCCACCCTGGAACCTCATCAGGCTGCCCGCATCCTTGTGGCGAAGCTGTGCGTTCGTGCCCCTTCGCCGCCTTTACACCCCGCCGGCGCCGGGCAGCGCCTGGCGCGAGGCCGGCAATCCGAACGGAAGCAAAGACCGCGACACGACAAGCGCGATCCCCGCCGCATGGATCCGGTCGGGGCCGAGCCCCCGCACCTCGGCCAGCGCCTTCGCGATGAAATTGCCGTGCCGGCGGACCGGCAGAAGCAGCGTCATCTCTGCTCTGCCCCCGAAGCGAATGTCGCTCCGCGCCCCCGCGCCACAATCACGCGACGATCAAGAGGGACTGGAGCGCGTTCATCACGGGGGCGAGGATGCCCGCACAGAGGGGCAGGTGATCGGGAACGGCATGGTGTCCTCCTTGTCCTGACACTCCGGGGACGGACGCCGCCACCCGATTTCGGCATCGCCGGACGGAATTCATTCGGCTCCGGTTTTCGCCCTTTCCTCCGCCCCCCCTTGTCCCTAAAAGACGCGGCATTCGCGAAGCTCCGGGGGATGGAATGCAGGAACCTGAGATCACCGAGGATCTGATCGCCGCGCACGGGCTGAAGCCCGACGAATACCGGCGGATCCTCGAGATCATCGGGCGCGCGCCGAGTTTCACCGAGCTTGGCATCTTCTCGGCGATGTGGAACGAGCATTGTTCCTACAAGTCG
>WOZM01000015.1 GCA_011620265.1 Paracoccaceae bacterium | reverse complement strand
CGGGTGTGACGCTGATCTCGCCGCCGCCGCACCACGACATCTATTCGATCGAGGACCTCGCGCAGTTGATCTATGACCTCAAGCAGATCAACCCGCGCGCCAAGGTGACGGTGAAGCTGGTGGCGTCGTCCGGCGTCGGGACCATCGCGGCGGGCGTGGCGAAGGCCAAGGCCGATGTGATCCTGATCTCGGGTCACAACGGCGGCACCGGCGCGTCGCCCGCGACCTCGATCAAGTATGCCGGCCTGCCGTGGGAGATGGGCCTGACCGAGGCGCATCAGGTGCTGGCGATGAACAAGTTGCGCGACCGGATCACGCTGCGCACCGACGGGGGCCTGCGGACCGGGCGCGATATCGTCATAGCGGCGATGATGGGGGCCGAGGAATACGGCATCGGCACCGCCGCCCTCATCGCGATGGGCTGCATCATGGTGCGTCAGTGCCAGTCGAACACCTGCCCGGTCGGCGTCTGCACCCAGAACGAGGAGCTGCGCAAGAAGTTCACCGGCTCTGCCGAGAAGGTGGTGAACCTGATCGGCTTTTACGCCCAGGAAGTGCGCGAGATCCTGAGCCAGATCGGGGCGCGGAGCCTCGACGAGGTGATCGGCCGCGCCGATCTTCTGAGCCAGGTGAGCCGGGGGTCGGCGCATCTCGACGACCTCGACCTCAACCCGTTGCTCATCACGGTCGATGGCGCGGAGCGGATCGTCTACGACCGGTCGAAGCCGCGAAACGCGGTGCCGGACACGCTCGACGCGGAGATCATCCGCGACGGCGCGCGGTTCTTCGAGGAAGGCGAGAAGATGCAGCTGTCCTATGCGGTCCGCAACACCCACCGGACCATCGGGACGCGGGCCTCTTCGCTGATCGTGAAGAACTTCGGCATGCGCAACGCATTGCAGCCGGACCACCTGACGGTGAAGCTGACAGGGTCGTGCGGCCAGTCGCTCGGCGCCTTCGCGGCGCCGGGGCTGAAGCTGGAAGTGTCGGGCGATGCCAACGACTATGTCGGCAAGGGCCTGTCGGGCGGCACGATCGTCGTGCGCCCGCCGATGGTGTCGCCGCTCATGGCATCCGAGAACACGATCATCGGCAATACCGTGCTTTACGGCGCGACCGACGGGCATCTCTTCGCCGCCGGCCGCGCGGGCGAGCGGTTCGCGGTCAGGAATTCGGGCGCCAAGGTGGTGATCGAGGGCTGCGGCTCGAACGGCTGCGAATACATGACCGGCGGTGTCGCGGTGATCCTCGGCCGGATCGGCGCCAACTTCGGCGCCGGCATGACCGGGGGCATGGCCTATGTCTACGACCCCGACGGCACGGCCGAGGAGTTGATGAACCTCGAGACGCTCGTCACCTGCGCGGTCAGCCATCCGCATTGGGAGGCCGAGCTGAAAGCGCTGGTGGAGCGGCACGCGGCCGAGACCGGGAGCCTCAAGGCGAAGGGGATCCTCCAGCACTGGGCGGCGGAACGGACGAATTTTCTGCAAATCTGTCCGAAAGAAATGCTGGTCCATCTGGCCCATCCGCTGAGCGCGGATTCCGAGGCGGTTCCGGCGGAATAGACCCTGTTTTTCCGTCGCGGGACGGCCGGGACCGCCCGGCCGTCCCGCGGTCCGACCGTGGCCGCAGCGGCACGGTTCCCGCCTTGGTCCAGTTGTCGTCATAACTTTTCCCATATTCTGTTGAAGAGTTGCGAAAGCGATCTTCCACATCGGAGAGGAATCAAGTTGGCGACATATTCGGACCAGTTCTACAATCTCGATCCCGCGAACCCGCCCACGGTCGGCCAGGCGATCACGTTTTCTCTCTATACGCTGAACGATGCCAATAACGACGGGGATCTCGACAGGTTCAACGGCGACAGCGTCGCCGGGGTGGACATCATCTCGTCCTGGCCGGGGGACACGGTCACCATTCTCGATACCAACGGCAATACGATCACCTATACGGGGACGACCTTCTACCTCTCGGACGGGCAGCGCGTATTCACGCCGACGGATGGCCAGGTTCTGGAGAACGGCACCTTCGTCTCGACGACTTGGGTGAGCGGGCAGGGCCCGCTGCTGGTCGGTCAGCTTGGCCCTGCGTGTTTTACCAAGGGCGCCCGGATCCGCGTGCCTGGCGGAGAGGTCCGGATCGAGACGCTGAAGCCCGGCGACCTCGTCGAGACGCTGGACCGGGGTCCGCAAGTCCTGCGCTGGATCGGCCGGCGCATGGTTGCCGGAACCGGCGATTTCGCCCCGGTCCGGATCGAGCGGGGGGTCCTTGGCAACGACCGCGATCTTCTGGTGTCGCCGGAGCACCGGATGCTGGTCGCGGGCTGGGCGGCGGAGCTCTTCTTCGGCGAGGCCGAGGTTCTCGTCGCCGCCAAACATCTTCTCGGGAAGCTGGGCGTCGGGCGGCAGCCAATGGACCGCGTCGAATACATTCACCTTCTTTTCGACCGGCATGAGATCGTCTTCGCCGAGGGCGCGCCGAGCGAGAGCTTCCACCCCGACAGCCTGCTGCTGGAACGTGACCGGGCCCTGCGCGCCGAGATCGGCGCCATCTTTCCCGAGATCGTCAAGCCCCGGCACCGCAAGAGCGTCCGCGCGGTCCGCCGCGTGGTCACCGGGCACGAAGCCCGGATGCTGGCCGCCTGACCGGGCGGGGAAGGCCTTGACCCCGGGGTCCGGGGCATGGTTCATCTCGGCCGATGGCGAGGGGCAGGAAAACAGCGTCGAAACCGAAGCGGAAACCGGCGCCGAAGCGGGCCGGATGGACCTTGCGCGACCTTTTGCGCCGGGGCGCGCGCGCGGCTTTGGGCGTGGTCGGGGCGTTCCTCTTCTTCGTCCTCCTCTTCACCGTGGTGAACCCGGTGATGACGCCCTACATGATCGCCGAAAGCTGGCGTCAGGGCGGCGTCGCCCGCGACTGGGTCGATCTCGAGGACATGGCGCCGGAGATGGCGCGGGCCGTCGTCGCGGCGGAGGACGCGAATTTCTGCCTGCACTGGGGCTTCGACATCCGCGCGATCCGGGCGGCGCTGGACGAAGGGGCGGGACGCGGCGCCTCGACGCTGAGCCAGCAGGTGGTGAAGAACGTCTTTCTCTGGCAGGGGCGGAGTTGGCCGAGGAAGGCGCTGGAGGCGCTGATGACGCCGGTGGTGGAGCTTGTCTGGACCAAGCGGCGGATCGTCGAGGTCTATCTGAACGTGGCCGAGACCGGGAAGGGCATCTTCGGTGTCGAGGCGGCGGCAGAGACCTATTTCGGCACTTCGGCCGCCGGGCTTCGCCCCGCCCAGGCGGCGCTGATCGCCGCCGTCCTGCCCGATCCGAAGGGCCGCAACCCGGCGCGGCCCTCCGGCTTCCTGCGCAAGCGCGCGGCCCAGATCGCCGAAGGGGCGGCGACGATCCGCGCCGATGGCCGTTCCGCCTGTTTCGAGGATTGAACCCGATGGCCCGCGCCGCTATCAGGGAAGGCGATCCCGTCCAGAGCCCCTTGCCCATGACCCGACTGTATCACGTTCCGCTCTCTCCCTTCTGCCGCAAGGTCCGCCTGACGCTGGCGGAAAAGCGGATCGAGGTGGAGCTGGTCGAGGAGCGCTACTGGGAGCAGGGGCCGGACTTCCTGCGCCGCAACCCGGCCGGCAAGATCCCGGTGATCCGGCTGAACGGCAAGGTCATGACCGAAAGCCAGGCGATCTGCGAATATCTCGACGAGACGGTGCCCGAACCGCGGCTGATGCCGAGGGATCCCGAGGGCCGCTACGAGGTGCGCCGGATCTGCGCCTGGTTCGACGACAAGTTCCATGACGAGGTGACCTCGAAGCTGCTCTATGAGCGGGTCAACAAGAAGATCACCGGCCAAGGGTATCCGGATTCGAAGAACGTGAAGTCCGGGGCGAACCGGATCAAGTATCATCTCGACTATCTGAGCTGGCTTCTCGACCAGCGCCGCTGGCTGGCGGGCAACGAGATGACGCTGGCGGATTTCGCCGCGGCCGCGCATCTTTCCTGCCTCGACTACATCTCGGACGTGGACTGGAACCGCAGCCAGAACGTCAAGGACTGGTATCAGAAGATCAAGTCGCGGCCGTCGTTCCGGTCGCTGCTCGCCGATCAGGTGCCGGGCTTCCCGCCGCCGGCGCATTACGCGGATCTGGATTTCTGAGGTCGAGGCCGGGGGCGCTGCCCCCGGACCCCCGGGATATTTTCCCCAAGTGGAAGGCAGCAGGATTGGATCGTCTGGCATTCCGGGACCGTCTGAAGGAGCGGGCGCTGGCGGAGGGGTTTTCGGCGGTAGGCTTCTGCGCGCCGTCGGCGATCCCCGAGGCGGCGGGCCGGCTTGCCGCCTTCGTCGCGGCGGGGCGCCATGGCCAGATGGGCTGGATGGCGGAGCGGATGGGCTGGCGCGGGCGTCCGGACGCGCTCTGGCCCGAGGCGCGGACGGTCGTCATGCTGGCCGAGGTCTATACGCCGGAGGCCGATCCGCTCGCGGTGCTGGGGTGCCGGGACCGGGCGGCGGTGTCGTGCTACGCGCAGGGCAGGGACTACCACGACCTCGTGAAGAAGCGGCTGAAGCGGGTCGGGCGGTGGTTGATCGAGGAGGCCGGAAAAGGCTCTGTTTCGCCCGAAATCAAGGTATTCGTCGATACCGCGCCGGTGATGGAGAAGCCGCTTGCGGCCGCTGCCGGGATCGGCTGGCAGGGCAAGCACACCAACCTGGTGAGCCGGGAACTGGGGAGCTGGTTCTTTCTCGGCGCGATCTTCACCACGCTCGACCTGCCGAAGGACGCGGGCGAGGTCGATCATTGCGGGTCGTGCCGGGCCTGCCTCGACATCTGTCCGACGCAGGCGTTTCCGGCACCCTATCAGCTCGACGCGCGGCGCTGCATCTCCTACCTCACGATCGAGCACAAGGGGCCGGTCGCGGAGGAGTTGCGGGGCCTGATGGGCAACCGCATCTATGGCTGCGACGATTGCCTCGCGGTCTGTCCGTGGAACAAGTTCGCGCAGTCGGCGCGCGAGGCGGGCTATGCCGCGCGGGTCGGCGCGCCGCCTTTGGCGGAGCTCGCGGGTCTGGATGATGCCGGGTTCCGGGCGCGGTTCTCCGGCTCTCCGATCAGGCGGATCGGGCGGGACCGGTTCGTCCGCAACGTCCTTTATGCGATCGGCAATTCCGGCGATGCGGGCCTGCGTCCGGTCGCCGGGGGGCTGGCCGGCGACCCTGACCCGGCGGTCGCCGACGCCGCGCGCTGGGCCACCCGGATTCTGGCGGGATAGAGCCTGATTCACCCTGCGACGGAAAGGGGGCTGGCCAAGGGGGCCGATTCGGCCGCATCCTGTGGTTGTCCCGCGATGGGGCAGACGAGACCGAAGGAGAATAGGAATGAGCCGCCAAGCCGCCGACCGCAACGCCAAGTCCGATGGGGGCCGTCTGAAGCATTTCGTCGAGGTCGAGAAGGCCCATGGAGAGGAAGGCAGCCATCCCGCGACGAAGGCCGTGCACGAGCGCCCGGTGAAGCGCGACGACGCCGCACGGCTGCGCGAATTCACCCGGATCGAGCGCGGCAAGACCGCCTGAGCCTTCCGGGGCGGGCCGGTTTCAGGCCCGCTTTTCGCCGATCCGCGCCACGCCGAGGGTGTCGAGCACCTTTGCCTCGATCTCGGCCGCGTTCATGCCGGCGCTGGCATACATGTCCTCGGGGGAGGACTGGTCGATGAAGGTATCGGGCAGGACCATCGAGCGGAACCTGTAGCCGCGGTCGAAGATGCCTTGCTCGGCCAGAAGCTGGGCGACGTGGCTGCCGAAGCCGCCGATGGCGCCTTCCTCGATGGTGATCAGCGCTTCGTGGTGGGCCACGAGTTGCAGGATCAGGTCGCGGTCGAGCGGCTTGGCGAAGCGGGCATCGGCCACTGTGGGGGCGAGGCCGCGTTGGGCAAGGCTTTCGCGGGCTTTCAGAACCTCCGATAGCCGGGTGCCGAACGACAGGATCGCGACGCGGCCACCTTCCGCGACGATGCGGCCCTTGCCGATCTCGAGCGGTGCCCCTCGTTCCGGCATCTCGACGCCGACGCCCTCGCCGCGCGGGTAGCGGAAGGCCGACGGACGGTCGTCGATGGCCGCCGCCGTGGCGACCATGTGGACAAGCTCCGCCTCGTCCGCCGCCGCCATGACCACCATGCCGGGGAGGTTGCCGAGGAAGGCCACGTCGAAGGCGCCGGCATGGGTGGCGCCGTCAGCACCGACGAGGCCGGCGCGGTCGATGGCGAAACGCACCGGCAGGCGCTGGATCGCCACGTCGTGGACGACCTGGTCGTAGCCACGCTGGAGGAAGGTCGAGTAGAGCGCGCAGAAGGGTTTGAGGCCCGCCGCCGCGAGCCCGGCCGAGAAGGTCACCGCGTGCTGTTCGGCGATGCCGACATCGAAGCAGCGCCGCGGAAAGCGTTCGGCGAAGAGGTTGAGGCCGGTGCCGTCGGGCATGGCGGCGGTGATCGCGACGATCCGGTCGTCGGCCTCCGCCTCGCGGATCAGGCTTTGGGCGAAGACCTTGGTGTAGGAAGGCGCGTTCGACGGTGCCTTCTTCTGCTCGCCGGTCACGACGTCGAACTTGGCCGTCGCGTGGCCCCTGTCGGCGGCCCGTTCGGCCGGCGCGTAGCCCTTGCCCTTCCGGGTCAGCACATGGATCAGCATCGGCCCGGTCGCGCGGTCATGCGCGGTGCGGAGCACGGGGAGGAGCTGATCGAGGTCGTGGCCGTCGATCGGGCCGACATAGGTGAAGCCGAGTTCCTCGAACAAGGTGCCGCCGACGGTCATGCCTTTCAGGAGTTCCTTGGCCCGTCGCGCGCCTTCCTGGAAGGGTTCGGGCAGGAGGCTGACCGCGCCCTTGGCGGCGGCCTTGAATTCCTGGAAGGGCGCGCCGGCATAGAGCCGCGAGAGATAGGCCGACATCGCGCCGACCGGGGGCGCGATCGACATCTCGTTGTCGTTGAGGATGACGAAGAGCCGTTTCTTCAGGTGGCCCGCGTTGTTCAGAGCCTCGTAGGCCATGCCGGCGGACATGGCGCCGTCGCCGATCACCGCGACGGCGTCGCCCGCATCGCCGCCGAGGTCGCGGGCGACGGCGAAGCCGAGGGCAGCCGAGATCGAGGTGGAGGAATGGGCGGCGCCGAAGGGATCGTAGGGGCTTTCCGACCGTTTGGTGAAGCCCGAAAGGCCGCCCTTCATCCGCAAGGTCCGGATGCGGTCGCGGCGGCCGGTGAGGATCTTGTGCGGATAGCACTGGTGGCCGACATCCCAGATGATCTTGTCGCGCGGCGCGTCGAAGACGGCGTGGAGCGCCACGGTCAGCTCGACCACGCCGAGGCCGGCGCCGAGATGGCCGCCGGTGACCGAGACGGCGGAGATGGTTTCGGCCCGGACCTCGTCCGCCAGCAGACGCAGCTCGCGGTCCGTCAGCGCCTTGATGTCGGCCGGCACGGTCACGCGGTCCAGCGTCGGGGTCTTCGGTCTGTCGATCATCACCGGCTTTCGGTACGGGGCCTGCGGCCCTTACATCTCACGCGCAATAACGAAACGCGCGACGTCTCTCAAGTGTTCCGCCGCCGCACCATAGGGCAAAAGCGCCGCTTCGGCTTCGGCCACAAGGTCGCGGGCGCGGGTTTTGGCGGCATCGAGGCCGAGGAGCGAGACGAAGGTGGCCTTGCCGGCGGCCTGGTCCTTGCCAAGCTTCTTGCCAGCCTTTTCGGGGTCGCCTTCCACGTCGAGGAGATCGTCGGCGATCTGGAAGGCGAGGCCGAGCGCCTTCGCGTAAGCCGCGAGCGGCGCGGGGTTGGCGCCGGCGAGGATCGCGCCGGAGGTGGCGGCGAAGGCGAAGAGGGCGCCGGTCTTGCCCGCCTGAAGGGCGGTGATCTCGTCGAGCGTCAGCGGGCGCGGCGCGGTTTCCGCCGCGATGTCGAGCGCCTGGCCGAGGACCATGCCCTCGGCGCCGGAGGCGAGGCTGAGGGCGCGGACAAGGGCGATGCGGTTTTCGGCGGGGCCGAGCGCGGGGTCGGTCAGAAGCTCGAACGCGAGGGTCTGGAGCGCGTCGCCGGCGAGGATCGCGGTCGCCTCGTCCCATTTCACGTGGAGCGTCGGCTGGCCGCGCCGAAGGTCGTCGTCGTCCATCGCCGGCAGGTCGTCATGGACGAGCGAATAGGCGTGCAACGCCTCCACCGCCGCCGCCGCCGGCATCGCCCGCTCCGCGCCGATCCCGTGCAGGGCCGCACTTTCCAGCACCAGAAAGGCGCGGAGCCGCTTGCCGCCCTTCAGCGCGTAGCGCATGGCGTGGATGACAGGCACCTCGGCGCGCGCGGCAAGGACCCCGTCGAGCGCCGCCTGGACGCCGTCCTGCGCCGCCTTCAACCGTCCGTGAAACACTAGAGACCTTCGACCGGAACCGTGCCGGTGGGCGCGCCGTCGGGGCCGAGGGTGATCTTGGCGACCTTCTCCTCGGCCTCCTTCAGCTTCTTCTCGCAATGCGCCTTGAGCGCCGCGCCGCGTTCGTAGAGCGCGATCGACTGTTCGAGGGCGACATTGCCGGATTCGAGATCGCGCACGACCCCCTCCAGCGCCTTCATGGCGTCCTCGAATGTCATCTTGGCAATATCGTTCATTCGCCCCGCTCCATCAGCACCCTTATATGCGTGGCGACCGAGGCCGCCAGCGCGTCGAGATCATAGCCGCCTTCGAGGGCGGAGACCACCCGGCCGCCGCAGGTCTCGTCGGCGAGGTCCGAGATCGCGTGGGTGATCCAGGCGAAGTCCGCCTCGGTCCAGTTGAGGTTGGCCAGGGGGTCGTCGCGATGGGCGTCGAAGCCGGCGGAGACGAGGATCAGTTCGGGCCGGAAACCGGCGACGCGGGCCAGCGCGCCTTCCCAGGCCGCGCGCATCTCGGCCCCGCCCGATCCCGGCGCAAGCGGCAGGTTGACGATCTGGCCGTGCGCGCCGGTCTCGTCCGCCGTCCCGGTGCCGGGCCAGAGCGGCATCTGCTGCGAGGAGACGAACATCGCGCGGGCCTCGTCCCAGAGGATGTCCTGGGTGCCGTTGCCGTGATGGACGTCGAAATCGAGCACCGCGACGCGGGCGAGCCCGTGATGGTCGAGCGCGTGTTTCGCGGCGATGGCGACGGTGCCGAAGAGGCAAAAGCCCATCGACCGGCCACGTTCGGCATGATGGCCGGGCGGGCGCATGGCGACGAAGGCGTTCTTCGCCTCGCCGGCCAGAACCGCGTCGACGGCGGCCTCGACCCCGCCGATGGCGCGCAGGGCGGCCTCCCACGAGCCGGGCGACATGAAGGTGTCGGGGTCGAGCTGGCTCCAGCCGGCCTCGGGCCGGGTGTGGCTGATCTCGGCGAGATAGGCGGCGCTGTGGCCGCGCAGAACCTCGGCCGCGTCGGCCTGGGGCGCGGTGCGGCGGTCGAGGGCGGAAAAATCGCCGTGACGGAGGGCCGCATAGATCGCCTCCAGCCGCTCCACCCGCTCAGGGTGGCCGGAGGGCGTCACATGCTGCAGCGCGGCGGGATGCGTGAGGAAAAGCGTTGTCATCGTCGGACCTTGGGCCGGATTGCGGCGGCTGGCAAGACCGGGAAATTATCCTGCGACATTGCTGAATATCAATCCGCGAATGTGTCGGTCTCCGAAGAAAAAGCGGGGCATGATTGGCTGTTCGGAGAGCGGAATGACGGTAACGAAAAAACACCGTTGCTTGGCGCGGGCATATCGGCAATGGCGCTCGGCGTCGCGGCGATCCTGCCCGGCAGCACCGGGACGGCACCGGCGGCGGTGGCGGCCGATGCCGAGGCGGTGCGGATCGCAGTGCTCGCCGGCCACGGTTGAGATGTTTCTCCCGCCCGGCGGGCCCTTGGGTTGCCGGGCGGAAACGCTTTATTCCGGCGCGAGCATGTAGCCCGCGCCGCGCACCGTCTGGAGGTAGCGCGGCTGCTTCGGGTCGCTCTCGAACTTGCGGCGGAGGCGGGTGATCTGCACGTCGACGGCGCGTTCCTGCGCATCGCTGCGCCCCGAGCCACGGCCGAGATCCTCGACAAGCTGGCTGCGGCCCACCGGCTCTCCGGGTCTGGCCGCGAAGATCCGCATCAGCGCGGCCTCGGTCGCCGTGAGGCGCACGAGTTCGGTGCCGCGCCACATCTCGCCCCGGTCGACATCGTAGCGCACCGCGCCCATGTTCAGGATCTTCGGCAGCTTCGGTTCCACCGTCGCCGGGGTGCGGCGCAGGATCGCGTTGATCCTGAGCAGAAGCTCCTTCGGCTCGAACGGCTTGGCGAGGTAGTCGTCGGCCCCGGCCTCGAGCCCGGCGATGCGGTCGGCGGTCTCTCCCTTCGCGGTCAGGAGCAGGATCGGCGTCGTCATCCGGGTCCGCAAGTCGCGGGTCAGGCTGACCCCGTCCTCGCCCGGCATCATCACGTCCATCACGATGAGGTCGAATTCGAGCCCTTCAAGCAATCGCCGCGCATGGGCTGCGTCGCGGGCGGCGCTGACCCAGAAGCCCTGCCGGACGAGGAACTTCTGCAAAAGCGTACGGATGCGTTCGTCGTCATCGACGATCAGAAGGTGGATTTCGGGCTGTAACGTCATGCCGCACCGTCCCTGATCGACTGGTAATGGCGATGGATCTCGGGGTCCATCATCGCCTCGAGCACCTGGCGGAACCCCGCGACGGCGGCCGGCCCCGCCGCGCGATAGGCGGCGCGCATCCGGGCGCGCTGGGCATCGCTGAGCTCGCGCTCCAGGGCCGCGCCCCTTTCGGTGAGGAAGAGATTGCGTTCGCGCTTGTCCTCGCGGCCGACGCGCGCCTCGACGAGGCCGTCCTCGACCAGGGTGCGCAGCACCCGGTTTAGCGACTGCTTGGTGACGCCGAGCAGGGTCAGAAGCGTGTTGACCGTCAGCCCCGGCTGACGGTTGATGAAATGGATGGCGCGATGGTGGGCGCGGCCGTATTCGTAGTTCTCGAGGATCCGGTCGGGATCGGCCGTGAAGGCGCGATAGGCGAAGAACATCGCCTCGATCCCCTTGCGCAACTGTTCGTCGGTCAGGAACAGCAGGCTTTCGCCACTCTGCACCCCCGGGCTGCCTGCGGCCATGCCTCCGGTCCCTCTTTACATGTTCGCCTCGGCGCGGATTTTATGTCAGCCATGTTGACTTTCCAAGCCTCAACTGTTAGCGATTCGCGGGTTTCGCGCAACATTATGTCCGAAGTGGACTTAACCTGCGCAATTTTTGCAAATCGGGTGCGCCCGGGGAGGATATGATGGCGGGTTCCTACGATGATCGCGACGGCAAGATCTGGATGGACGGCAAGCTGGTGGAGTGGCGCGACGCGAAGGTCCATATCCTGACCCACGCGCTCCACTACGCCTCATCGGTCTTCGAGGGCGAGCGTTGCTACAACGGCAGGATCTTCAAGGGCCACGAGCATTCCAGGCGCCTGCTGCGCTCGGGCGAGCTTCTCGACATGCCGATCCCCTACACGGCCGAGGAAATCGACGCCGCCAAGGACGCGATGCTGAAGGCGAACGGCTGGACCGACGCCTATGTCCGAGCGGTGGCCTGGCGCGGGTCGGGCGAGGACATGGGCGTTTCGGCCAAGCGCAATCCGGTCCGGATGGCGGTCGCGGGCTGGGAATGGGGCAACTATTACGGCGACGCGAAGATGAAGGGCGCCAAGCTCGACATCGCGAAGTGGAAGCGCCCCTCGCCCGAGACGATCCCTTCGGAGGCGAAGGCGGCCGGCCTTTACATGATCTGCACCATGTCGAAGCACGCGGCCGAGGCGAAGGGCTGTTCGGACGCGATGATGTTCGACTATCGCGGCTATGTCGCCGAAGCGACCGGCGCCAACATCTTCTTCGTCAAGAACGGCGAGGTGCACACGCCGCTCGCCGACTGCTTCCTCAACGGCCTGACCCGGCAGACGGTGATCGGGATGCTGAAGGACATGCAGATCAAGGTGCACGAGCGGCACATCCTGCCGGAAGAGCTGGAAGGCTTCGAGCAGTGCTGGCTGACCGGCACGGCGGCCGAGGTGACGCCGGTCGGGCAGATCGGGGACTACATGTTCGAGGTCGGCGATCTCGCGAAGCGGGTCGTGACGGAGTATGAAAAGCTGGTGCGCAGCTGAGCAATCAGCGGCGTTTTAAAGACACGAAAAACGCGAACTTCCGGCGCTGTTGTTCATCACACGCTTGGAAGTTTGCAATTGCAGTCTCGACGAGTTGAAGGATTTTTCGGACTTCGGAAGTCTCGAACTGCTTCGAGCCGTCGTAGTCGGCGTCTTCCCGCAAAACCTTCATCGATTTGAACTGACTTGCAAATTGCTGGATCGGTTTTGTTAGTTCCGAGATCCGTCCGTCATCGCATTGCTTGGCTACCGTCGCATGGTCAGGAAGGCGGTAGAGACGTACCCACACCTCCTTTGAGATTGCGTATTCTTCCTCGCCCTTAATGACAAATGCCAAGGTTTCGCAGATCGCATGGAAAAGCGCGAAGTAGAGATCACTCACGCATCGCCGAAGGTCAGCCTCGGTCAAAGGAACGCCGCCAGAAAGACGTCCCTTCGCTGTTTTTACGAAGCCTTCACTGAGCAGCATGAAGTGTGGGAGCCTCGCTAGAATCTACGTAGCTGATGACTGGATATCCGACGTCATTGTCGTGAGAAAGTCGCGTCCGTATTTCGCCGGGCAGGTCCAGCATTGAATCGACGTCTAGGGGCCCGTCTGCTTCACTGTAGACGACACGAATCCGCAGGATTGCATTCCCTTCCCGATCTGTGTCGGACTCGGACTCAACCCTGACAACTCGTTTCGAGCCCAGAATTTGCCGTACCAACTCCTCCACCGTCATTCTGGCCTCCACGCCTGCATGGCCCGATCTAACCATAAAGGCGAGCGCGAGAGAATCGGTTGTAACAAAGAGTCATCAGTGCTTACCCGTGACTTGAAGTGGATGCTCACGATTGACCTTCAGGAGCGCCCTTAAGCCGCTCCGATAGTCCGGATAAGCCAGCGTCACCCCCAGTTCCCGCTTGATCCGGTCGTTCCGCACCCGCTTCGATTCCGCGTAGAAGCTGCGGGCGAGGGGGGTCATCTCGGCCTCCTCGAAGGCGATTTCGGGCGGCAGCGGCAGGCCGAGAAGCCGCGCGGCTTCGGCCAGCACGTCCTCGGGCGGCGAGGGGTCGTCGTCGGCGACGTTGTAGATGGCGCCGGGATCGGGGCGGGCGATGGAGGCGGCGAGCACGGTGGCGATGTCGTCGACATGGATGCGGCTGAAATACTGGTTCTCGCGGATGATCCGGCGGGCGGTGCCGTCGCGGACCTTCTCGAACGGGCCCCGGCCGGGACCGTAGATGCCGGCGAGGCGGAAGATATGGAGCGGCAGGCCGGAGCGCGCGGCCAGCGCCTGCCACTGGCCCTCGGCCAGGACCCGCCGGCGGCCGCGACTGGTGGTGGGCGCGAGCGGCGTCGTCTCATCCACCCAGCCGCCCTGGTGATCGCCGTAGACGCCGGTGGTGGAGAGATAGCCCACCCATTTCAGATGCGGCGCGGCGGCGGCAATGGTCTTTGCGTCGGTGGCGAGCAGTGGATCGCCCGCCTCGTCCGGCGCGATCGAGGCGAGGACATGCGTCGCCGCCGCGAGGGCTGGGGCAAGGTCCTCTCCCGGCCAGATCAGCGCCTCGACACCCTCCACGCGCAACCGCGCGGCCTTCTCGGCGCGGCGGGTGGTGCCGATGATCCGCCAGCCGGGTCCGAGGCTGCGGGCGAGCGCGGCGGCGGAATAGCCGTGGCCGAGGGAAAGGAGTGTGCCGGTCATGGCGGCGACTATTCCGGCTCGGCCCGCCCGGCGCAAGGGCTTCGCGCCAGGCCGGGCTTGACGGCGCGTGACGGGCGTGGCCGGATGCGGGGATGAGCGAGAAGACACACGACCTTGAAGGCGCCTACGCGCTGAAGACGCCCGAGGACTCAGTCGACTACTATCGCGACTGGGCCGCGCGCTATGACCGCGACTTCGCGGCGGATATGGTCTACCGCAGTCCCGAGACCGTGGCGGAGGCCTTCGCGGCCCTGGGCGGGGCGGGGCCGGTTCTCGATGTGGGCGCGGGAACGGGACTTGTGGCCGAGGCGCTGGCGCGGCGGGGTATCGCGCCTATCGACGGGGTGGACATTTCCGCCGACATGCTGGCGGTCGCGGCGGCGAAGGGGGTCTACCGGGCGACGATCCGGGCCGACCTGACCGCAGTGCTGCCGATGGAAAACAGTGTCTATTCCGGCGTGATCAGTGCGGGAACCTTCACCCATGGCCATGTCGGGCCGGACGCCTTCCATGAGCTTCTGAGGGTTGCCGCACCGGGGGCGGTTTTCGCCGTCACCGTGCACAGCGCGGTCTACGAGGCCGGCGGTTTCGCCGGCCAGTTCGCGACGCTCGAGGACCGGATCGAGGCGTTCCGCACCGAACCCTTCCGCATCTACGGCCTTGCGGAGGGAGAGGATCACGCCGACGACATCGGCTGGATCGTCAGTTTCCGCAAGCGCTGAGGCCGGGGGGGCACGGCAGTCAGCCGTTGCGGGTCTTGCCGGACCGTTCACGCGGGATCGGCAGATATTCGACCCCGCCCGATTGCCGCACCGGCTGCGGGTAGAGCGTCATCAGCGTCATCACCTCGTCCGGCATGTCGGTCGAAACCGGCAGGCCCAGCGCCTTCGCCTCGGCCGCCGGGATCGGGTAGTCGTGGGTCCAGGTGCCGGAGGCGAGTTTCCCGGCCAATGCCTTCGCCTCGTCGCGCGGCAAACGGACCGCGAGCAGTTCCGTCGCGGCCGAGATCACCTGCGACAGCGCCTTGCGGCCGACATCGGCGAGGATCAGCGTCTCGTCATCCAGATCGGCGACCGGCTTCGCCTCCACCGCCTTCACGATGGAGGCGGCGGGGAACTGACCGATCTGCGGGTCTATGGGTCCGAGGACGGAATGGTCGCACATCACGATCTCGTCCGCCGCGAGCGCCACGAGTGTGCCGCCAGACATCGCGTGATGCGGCACGAAGACCGTGACCTTGCCCTTGTGCGCCTCGACCGCGCGGGCGATCTGCAAGGCCGCCAGCACCAGCCCGCCGGGCGTGTGCAGGACGATGTCGAGCGGCATGTCGCTATCGGTCATGCGGATTGCCCGCAACACGTCCTCGCTGTCCTGAATGTCTATATAGCGCATCAGCGGAAAGCCGAGGAGCTTCATCGTCTCCTGCCGGTGCACCATCAGGATCACCCGGCTGCCGCGCCGCTTCTCCAGATGCGAGATCATCGAGAGCCGCCGCATGTCGGTGAGTTTGCGCGCGAGGACCGGCTGCAGCATCGACAGGATGACGAAGAGCCAGAGCGCGTCGGAGATGGAAAAGGACATGCGATCAGCCTTCCTTCGCGGCGCGATCGGTATGGCCGAGATCGCGGTCGGGCGCGATGCGGTCGCGGACGAGTTGCTTCAGGTGGCGAATGTCGGGAAATCCGCCATCGCGCTTGCGCTCCCAGATCAGGTCGTCGCCGAGCCGGATCTCGAAGATGCCGCCGGTGCCGGGGCGCAGCGTCACCCCGCCAAGGTCCGTCGCGAAGGTCGACAGCAATTCCTGCGCCATCCAGGCGGAGCGCAGGAGCCAGTTGCACCGGGTGCAGTAGGCGATGGAAATCGTGGGCTCAGGCATGGTGCTATGATCCAGGGGCATCGAATGCCCTAAAGCGTTTCGGGTTTGTGTGGAAAGATCAAGTATTCAGAACTCGAACAGGAAAGGTTCGATTTCTGATTCAAGGCAAACCCGAAACGCTTTAGATCACGGCGCGCGGATGCTGCCAAGTTGCGCGAGAGGATGCCGGATGGGCAACAAACCCGCCCGTGCCGCGCCTTTGATCGGCATTTCGGCGGAGGGATGCGCGATTTCATACCTGCTGGCGGAGCAAATCCTTGGCGCCAAGGGTTAAAATCTGGCAATGTAGACCCGGCCGGGGCTGATCGGCCCAAGTGATTCACCCTTGACCCGCGCGATCAGGAAAGCGAATTTCGATGCAGAAGACCCTTTTTCCCCTCCTAGTCCTGACCCTGTCCCTGGTGTTGCAGCCCGTCGCGGCGCTCGCCTATATCGGTCCGGGGGTCGGCGCCGGCGCCATTGCCGCCGTGCTTGGCGTGCTCGGCTCGATCTTCCTCGCCATCGTCGCGGTGCTCTACTATCCGATCAAGCGGATGATGAAGGGCAGGAAGTCGAAATCGGCGAAGGCGTCCGGCGGCAGCAAGCCGGCGGAATAAGAACAGGATGATCTGGATCTTCGTTCTCGTCGCGGCCGTGCTGGCCAGCGAGGCCTTCCTGCGCCTGCCGCTTCTGCCGGTGATCCGGCGGGTGACGGCAACGGCGCAGAAATCGCAGCGGGTGCTGAGAAGCAAGCGGATTTCCGATCACTGGAAGGAAAAGATCCTGCCCTCCTACTCCTGGGTGATCGGCAAGGGATCGGTGCAGTTCTTCGCGATGCTGATGCTGGCGCTGGCGCCGGTCGCCCTTCTCGGCCTGATCTTTCCCGGCGGCATGGCGGCCTGGGGGGCGGCGCTGATGCGGCCGCTGGTGATGCTGGTGCTCTGCCTCGCCTCCATCGCCTATATCTGGCTGAGGCTGAAGGTGGCGCGTGTCTGACTATTCCGCGCTCGACCGGGTGCTCCATCGGCTGGCGCTGGCCTCGCCCGTCCGGGCCGAGATGATGCATGACATCGAGCGGGGGGCGTTCCTGAAATCGGCCCCCGAGGATACCGGCCGGCATGTGTTCGTCACCGGCCTCGCGCGGGCCGGCACCACGATCCTGATGCGGGAGATCCATCGCACAGGGGAATTCGGGTCGCTGACCTATGCCGACATGCCCTTTGTCCTTGCGCCGAACCTCTGGGCGCGGCTCAGCCGCAAGGGGCATCAGCCGGGGGTGAAGGCCGAACGCGCGCATGGCGACGGGATCGAGGTCGACACCCAGAGCCCCGAGGCGCTGGACGAGGTCTATTGGCGGGTCTTCGACGGCAA
>WOZM01000153.1 GCA_011620265.1 Paracoccaceae bacterium | reverse complement strand
GCCGATCCCCTGATGCACATCAGGAGCGTCACGTAAGCCTTTGCCGCGTCTTCGGAAAGACCCCATCTCGTGACATGGCGCACGACGTCGTGGTTGGAAAAGGCCCAAGCGGCCCAGGCGTCGGGCGCCGCCTGATCGAGCCGCGCGAAGGTCTCGGCGACCCGCGCGGCCGTCAGCGTGTCCTTGGCGAGGAACTCGAAGGCGTAGCACATCTGCATGAGGTCGTCGCCGGAGGTGTATTGCCCCATGATCTCCAGCCCCCGCTGGGCATCGCCGACCTCGCCCACCGCGGCGGCGCCGTAGGGCTCCATCACTGCGCGGAGTTTTCGCAGGAAATCAATGTTTTCCGGCTGGTTCTTCGAGTATATGTGATCCTGCCAGTTATAGGGATTGACAGCCGGCGCGATCGTGTCGTTGCGCCGCTCGGCCGGCAGCGCGGGATTGTCGCGCAAGTGCTTGTCGGCGAAGTAGAAATTGATCGTGTCGAGCCGGAAGCCATCGACCCCGCGATCGAGCCAGAACCGGGCGGTGTCGAGCAGTTCGTCCTGGACCGCGGTGCAGTGGAAGTTGAGATCGGGCTGCGAGGCGAGGAAATTGTGCAGATAGTATTGCATCCGCCGCCCCTCCCACGCCCAGGCGGAACCACCGAAGATCGAGAGCCAGTTGTTCGGCGGCGTGCCGTCCGGTTTCGCATCGGCCCAGACATACCAGTCGGCCCTCGCATTCGTCCGGTCGCTGCGGCTTTCGCGAAACCACGGATGCCGGTCGGAGGTATGGCTGAGGACGAGGTCGATCATCACCCGAAGCCCGAGCCCATGCGCCCGCGCGACGAGCGCGTCGAAATCGGCAAGCGTGCCGAACATCGCATCGACATCGCGGTAGTCCGAGACATCGTAGCCGTAATCCTTCATCGGCGAGGTGAAGAAGGGCGAGATCCAGATCGCATCGACACCCAGTCCCGCAACGTGATCAAGGCGTTGCGCGATGCCCTTGAGGTCGCCGATGCCGTCGCCATCGGTGTCCTGAAAGCTTCTGGGGTAGATCTGGTAGATCACCGCGCCGCGCCACCAGTCGCGGTCCCCGGCCAGTTGCGCGCTTTTCGTCATCGTCATCTCCGTCACCTCAGCCCCCTTTCACGGACCCGGCGAGAAGTCCCCGCACGAGGAATTTCTGCATCGAGAAGAACACCAGAAGCGGCACCGCGATGGAGACGAAAGCCGAGGCCGCAAGGATTTCCCAGTCGCCGCCGCGCGACCCCAGAAGGTTCACCAGACGCCCGGTCAAGACCAGCTTGTCGTCCTGCGGCCCGAGGACGACGAGCGCGACGAGAAGATCGTTCCAGGTCCAGAGGAACTGGAAGATCGCGAAGCTCGCAAGCGCGGGGAACGAGAGCGGCAGCACGATCCGGGTGAAGATCTGGAAGTCGGTCGCCCCGTCCACGCGCGCCGATTCCATCACCTCGCGCGGCAGGCCGACCATGTAGTTGCGCAACAGATAGATCGCGAGCGGCAACCCGAACCCGGTATGGGCGAGCCAGATACCGATATAGCTTTTCGGATCGAAACCAAAGGCTTGCCCCACGGAGTTGTAGATTTTCAAGAGCGGGATCAGCGACATCTGCAACGGCACGACGAGAAGCCCGACGACGGCGGCGATCAGCAGGGACCGCCCCGGAAACGGCATCCAGGCCAGCGCATAGGCCGCAAAGGCCGCGATCAGGATCGGGATCACGGTCGCGGGCACCGCGACGGTCATCGAATTCAGGAAGGACCGCCCGAGCCCGGCGGCGGTCAGCACGTTCGCGTAGTTCTCGGTGGTGAAGCGCGGCGGTATTTCGGCGGTGTAGAAGATGCGCTGCCCGCGCGCACCGGCGAAGCTTTCCGGGCCGGAAAGCGTGAAGGCACCATCCTCGGCGACGCTCAGCGTGACGCCGTCCTTCAGCTCTGCCGTCTCGCCGGGCGCGAAGGCGGCCGGCTCTCGCGAGGAAAAGCCGAAGGCCGAGACCCGGCCGGCCCCATCCTCCAGCACCGTGCCGGTCAGGACGTAGCGGCCCGCGACCAGGTCCTCCCCGTCGCCGGCCGGCGCGCGGAAGACGAGGTTCTGCGACGAGGCCGAGAGCGCCGTCCACCAGCCGGAGACCGCGATCTGGTCCTTGTCGCGGAAGGACGAGACGAGGAGGCCCAGCGTCGGCAGGGTCCAGAGCAGGACGAAGAAGGCGACCGAAAGGTGCACGGCCCAGGCAAGCGGGGATCTGGTTCCCGACAGCATCAGCGCCCCCTCATCTCGGCCCGCGCATTGCGGATGTTCCAGACCATGATCGGCACGACCAGCGCCATGATGACGAGGGCGATCGTCGCGCCCCGCCCGAAATCGCCGCCGCCCCGGAACATCCAGTCGAACATCAGGTTGGCCAGCACGTTCGAGTTCCACTGGCCGTTGGTCATCGCGAGCACGATGTCGAAGACCTTGAGCACCGTGATGGTGATCGTGGTCCAGACCACCGCGATGGTGCCCCAGATCTGCGGCACCATGATCCGGAAGAAGATCTGGATGCCCGAGGCGCCGTCGAGCACCGCGGCCTCGATCGTCTCTTCGGGGATGCCGCGCAGGGCGGCCGAGAGGATGACCATCGCGAACCCGGTCTGGATCCAGATCAGGATCACCATCAGGAAGAAGTTGTTCCAGAACGGCACCGCGATCCAGGCCTGCGGCGCGCCGCCCAAGGCCACGATGACCGCGTTGAGGATGCCGATCTGCTCGGACCCCTCGCCCCGGTAGTCGTAGACGAATTTCCAGATCACCGCGGCGCCGACGAAGGAGATCGCCATCGGCATGAAGATCAGCGACTTGGCGATGTTGCCCCAGGAGATCCGGTCGGTGAGCGTGGCCGCGAGAAGCCCGAGGAAGGTCGAGGCGGCGGGCACGACGAGGAGCCAGAGGAAGTTGTTGAACAGCGACTCGCGGAACCCCGCATCGCCGATCAGCCAGCGGTAGTTGGCAAGGCCGACGAAGGCCTGCCCGTTCCGGTCGTGGAAGCTGAGCCAGATCGAGGCGAAGACCGGGTAGACGAGGTAGAGACCAAGCGCCAGCAGCGCCGGCCCGAGGAAGAGCCAGGGCCGGATCAGGCCGGCCCGGGCGATGTTGCGCGAGGCCGTCTCCCTCTCGGCGGCGCGGGCGGGAAGGAGCCGGTCGAGGAGCCAGTTCGAGCCCCAGAAATAAAGCGCCGCGCCGGCGATGCCGACGGCAATCGTGAAAAGCGCTGCCCAGAGCTGTTGCATGTCCCTCTCCTCCCGGGAATGGCCTGAGGCGGATCGCCGCCTCCGGCCGGGTCGCCCGATCCTACTTGATCGCGTCCCATTCGGCCTGGATGGCGGCACCGACCGCGCCCGCATCCTTGCCGCCGGCATAGTCGACCATGCCGGTCCAGAAGGCGCCGGCGCCGATCTTGCCGGGCATGAGGTCGGACCCGTCGAAGCGGAAGGTGGTGGCGCCAAGGAGGATCTCGCCCTGCTTCTTCAGCGCGGCATTGGCGTAGGCGTCCGCATTCACCGCCTTGAAGGGCGTGAGGAAGCCCGACTGCGCCATCCAGAGTTCATGCGCGATGGGTGTCTTCAGGAACGCGAAGAAGGCGCGCGCGCCCTCGCCGTCCCTGGTGATCATCGCGAGCGTACCGGCGCCGAGGACCGGCTTGCCGAGGTCTTTCTCCGCATAGGCCGGAAAGTAGAAGAAGTCGGCGTCGAGCCCGAGTTCGGTGCCTTCGGGGAAGAAGGACGGGATGAACGAGGCCTGATGGTGCAGGTAGCATTTCGGCGGCGAGGCGAAGAGGCCCTTGGGGCTGTCGCGGAAATCGGTGGTGGCCACGGCCGCGGCGCCGCCGTCGACGAAGGCGTCGGTGCGGGCGAACCAGCCGAATTCCTCGATCGCACCGACCACCGCGGGATCATTGAAGGGGATCTCGTTCGTCACCCACTTGTCGTAGACATCCGGCGATTGGGTGCGCAGCATCATGTCCTCGACCCAGTCGGTCGCGGGCCAGCCTGTGGCGCCCCCGGATCCAAGCCCGATGCACCAGGGCGTGCCGCCATCGGCGACGATCCGTTCGGTCAGCGCCTTCAGTTCCTCCATCGTCCCGGGGACCTCATAGCCCGCATCCTCGAAATTCTCGGGGACGTACCAGACCAGCGATTTCACGTCGATCTTGTAGGGGAAGGCATAAAGCGCAGGCGTCCCGTCGGCGCCGGCATAGGTGCCGAGACTGACCCAGCTTTCGCCGGCGGCATAGTTATCGCGCAGCCAGGCCTCGGTCTCCTGCCCGAGCGGCGCGAGGAGCCCCTTGGAGGCGAGATCGCCGATCAGCCCCGGCTGCGGCAGGATCGCGATGTCGGGGGGCGAACCGGCCTGGGTGTCGATGACGATCTGCTGCTCGTAATTCTCCGACGAGGAATAGTTCACCCTCACGCCGGAGGCGGCGGTGAAATAGGCCAGGACGCTTTCGACCAGCGCCTGATCCTCGCCGCGCCACGGTCCGAAGACGGTGATCGCCTGACCGTCCAGGTTGTAGGCCTCGGCAAAGGCGTCATAGCTTTGCCAGTTGAAGCGGGCATCCTCGCCCGGCGCGAATTTCAGATCCTGCGCGGCCGCGGCACCGGCGGCAAGCGCGAGCGCCGCGGCGCCGGCATGGAGTTTTCCGTTCATTCGATCCTCCCGGTCGGGTCTCCCGTACCCGACCTTCATAGCGCGCCCCGAAGCGAATCCAAAGCGCTTTGACAGGGGCATCCTGAACGCGCGATCCCGACCTGTCAATCCAAAGCGATTTGGAAACGTAAAGGCAAAGCCGCCGCAAAATTCGCGCAAGCCAGGGCGGAGACGGCGCATTGACCGGTCCTGCGGGCGACGCTATCTTCGCTATGAATTGAAAGCGCTTTGAAGCCGGGCCAGGATGAACCTGAAGAAACTCTCCGAGACGCTGGGCCTGTCCCAGACGACCGTCAGCCGGGCGCTGAACGGCTATCCGGAGGTGAGCGAGAAGACCCGCCTCCGGGTCGCCGAGGCCGCGCGCCGGCACAACTACCGGCCGAACACCCGCGCCAGGTCGCTGGCCACCGGCCGGGCGATGGCCGTCGGGCATGTCATCCCGATCTCGACCAAGCACGAGATCGTCAACCCGGTCTTCGCCGACTTCATCGCCGGCGCCGGCGAGACCTATTCGAAGGCCGGCTACGACATGGTCCTCTCGGTCGTCCCGGATGCCGACGAGGCGCGCGCCTATGCCGAGATGAAGGCCAAGGGCAATGTCGACGGCGTCATCGTCCACGGGCCGCAACTCGACGACCGGCGCATTCCGCTCCTGCACGAGATCGGCCTGCCCTTCGTCGTGCATGGCCGGGCGACGGGGGCCTCGCTGCCCTATTCCTGGCTCGACGTGAACAACCGCCATGCGTTCGAACGGGCGACGAGCCTGCTGCTCGATCTCGGCCACCGGCGCATCGCGCTCCTGAACGGGCTGGAGACCATGGATTTCGCCCTCCGCCGCCGCGCGGGGTTCGAGGCGGCGCTGAGGGCCCGGGGGCTCGAGGCCGATCCGGCGCTGATGCGCAGCGCCGAGATGACCGAGAATTACGGCCATGCCGCCGCGCGCGAGATGCTTTCCACGCGGACCGCGCCGACGGCCTTCCTGACCTCGTCGCTTCTCGTCGCGCTCGGCGTGCGGCGGGCGGTCGAGGAAACCGGCTCGAGAATTGGCCGCGACGTCTCGATCGTCACCCATGACGACGAACTCAGCTATTTCCGCAACGGCGACGACCTGCCCGTCTTCACCGCCACGCGCTCCTCGGTGCGCGAGGCGGGCCGGCTCGCCGCGCGGATGCTGCTCGACCGGATCGCCGATCCCGCGCTCGGCCCGCAGCACCGGCTTCTCGAGGCCGCGCTCGTGATCGGCCCGTCGACCGGGCCGGCGGCACGCTAGCGAAACCACGGCGCGTCACCGGGCGCGCGCCGCCGGCGCCAACGTCAAGAGCTTCTTCTGCTGGTCGCTTCCCGACAACTTCGAATGGGCGCCCGGCTACGAAAAGCGCTTCGGTCTCGTCCATGTCGACTTCGCGAGCTTGAAGCGGACCCCGAAAGCGTCCTATCACGCCTTTGCCAGATCCCTGGCCGAAGCCCCGGCAAAGTGAACGCGCTGATGTCTGAGACCCTGTCGCTCGTGGCCGATATCGGCGGCACCAATACCCGCGTCGCGCTGGCACGCGGCGATGCCGTCGACCGGGGCTCGATCCGGCGCTTCGCCAATGCCGACCATCCGGGCTTCGGGCCGGTCCTGACCGCGTTCCTCGCCGGCGCCGGCAGCCCCGAAATCGACGGCGTCTGCGTCGCGGTCGCGGGCCCGGTGGACAACGGCATGGCGCGGCTGACCAACCTCGACTGGTGCATCGACCGCGCGGTGATCGGCGGCGCGACCGGGGCGGCGCGGATCGCGGTCCTGAACGACCTGCAGGCGCAGGGCCATGCGCTCGGCCGTATCGCGCCCGACAGCCTGCGCGCCCTGATCGCGCCGGAGACGGAGGCGCGGCGCGACGGGCCGCAGCTCGTCATCGGCATCGGCACCGGCTTCAACGCCGCCGCCGTCCACCAAGGCCCGGGCGGGCGGATCGTCACCGCCTCCGAATGCGGCCATGCCAGCCTGCCGGTCAGGAGCGAGGCCGACCTGAGGCTGATGCGGGCGGTCGAGACCGCGCATGGCTTCGCCGGGGTCGAGGACGTGCTGTCGGGGCGCGGCCTCGAACGGCTCTATGCCTGGCGGGCGGGCGAGGCGGGGCGCCCCGACCGCCCCGGCGCCTCGGCGATCATGGCGGCGATCGCGGCGGGCGAGGATCCGGTCGCGGTCGAGACCGGGCGGAGCTTCATCCGCCTTCTCGGCACCGTCGCCGGCGACCTCGCGCTGACCCACCTGCCCTTCGGCGGCATCCACCTCATCGGTGGCGTCGCCCGCGCCTTCACCGACCATTTCGACCGCTTCGGCTTTGCCGCGGCATTCCGCGACAAGGGGCGGTTCTCCGGCTTCATGCGCGATTTCGCCGTCTCGATCATCGAGGACGACTACGCGGCGCTGGAGGGCTGCGCCCGCTACCTCGGCGACGCGGCGCGCTGAGCCGGCTCCCGTCAAAGCAAATTTAACGCCTCTGACCTAGACCGGACCCGATCGGATCAGGCGGGAGACAGCGCTTTGCGAGATTCGCGACAGATTGCGGCCGGGGCGGCACGATGACGAGGCTGGCGCTCGCCTCCCGCCTCGACCTGCCGGCGGCGGCCCCGCTTCACGCCGCGATCCTCGCGCGGCGCGGCGCGGCGCTGGAGCTCGATGCCGGCGCGGTCGGCCATCTCGGCACGCTCTGCCTGCAGGTCCTGATCGCGGCGGCGGCCGAATGGCGCGACTGCGGGCAGTCGCTGACCGTGGCGCCGGTCTCGGACGCCTTCGCCGCGGCGCTCGCGACCTACGGGCTGACGCCGGACGCGGTGCAGTCGCGACCGGCCCGCGCCCCCGACCCTGCATCCACAGCGGAGACCGCGACATGGGCCTGAACATCCTCGCCGTCGACGACAGCCGGACGATGCGCGACATGCTCGCCCTCGCGCTCGGCGAGGCCGGCTATACCGTGCGGCTGGCCGAGGACGGGCAGGACGCGCTCGATGTGCTCGGCGACTTCACGCCGGACGCGATCATCTCCGACATCAACATGCCGCGCCTCGACGGCTTCGGCTTCGTCGAGGCGGTGCGGCGGATCGAGCGCTACCGCGCGACGCCGATCCTCGTCCTCACCACCGAAAGCGCGCCGGAACTGAAGGCCCGCGCCCGCGCGGCCGGCGCCACCGGCTGGATCGTCAAGCCGTTCGACGCACCGAAACTGGTCCGCGCCCTGCAGATGGTCGCGGGCTGAAGGGGCCCCCTGGATGACGCACGCGCCCGATCCTCTGGCCGACCTGCGCAGCGGCTTCTTCGTCGAATGCGCGGAGCTCCTTGAACGGCTCCAGGACGCCCTGACGGAACTGGAGGCCGCCGCCGAGGACGCCGCCGCCACCGATCCCGAGGTTGTCAACACCGCCTTTCGCGCCGTGCATTCGATCAAGGGCGGCGCCGGCGCGTTCGGGCTGACCGCCCTCGTCGGCTTCGCCCACCGGGTGGAGACGGTCCTCGACGCGCTCCGGGACGGCGCGATCCGGCCCCGTGCCGAGGATGTCGCCCTCCTGATCCGGTCGGCCGACCATCTCGCCGATCTGGTCTCGGCGGGGGCCGCCGGGACCGGGGCGCCGGACCCGGCCGCCGGCATCGAAGCGGGGCTGGCGGCCCTCGTGCCCGGCCCCCGGCCGGAGGCGGCGCCGGCCGGGACCGACGCGGCGCACGACAACCGTCCGTGGCAGGTCGCCTTCCGTCCGCAGGCCGCGCTCTTTGCCTCGGGCAACGAACCGCTCTTCCTGCTGCAGGCGCTCGCCGATCTCGGCGCGACCGATATCCGCTGCGATTTCGCGGCGCTTCCCCGCCTCGCCGCCCTCGATCCCGAGGACAGCTATCTCGGCTGGCGCCTGACCCTGCCCGCGACCCGGCGCGGGGCCGAGATCGGCGAGATCTTCGATTTCGTCGAGGATGTCTGCGACCTGACGATGGAGCGGCTCGCCCCCGCCCGCCCGACGACGACGCCCGGCACGGAGCGGCCCGCCGCGGTGGCCGAGACGCCGTCGATCCGCGTCGACCTCGACCGGGTCGACCGGCTGATGAACCTCGTGGGCGAGCTGGCGATCAACCAGTCGATCCTGACCCAGAGCCTGAGCGAGGGCGGGCTCGACGCCCATTCGGCGCTGGCGGCACGGCTCGAGACGCTGACCGGGCTCACCCGCGACATCCAGGACAGCGTGATGACGATGCGCGCCCAGCCGGTGAAGCCGCTCTTCCAGCGGATGGGCCGGGTCCTGCGCGAAACCGCGGCGGCCCTCGGCAAGCCCGCGCGGCTGAAGCTCGAGGGCGAAGCGACGGAGGTCGACCGCACGGTGATCGAGCGGCTGGCCGATCCGCTGATGCACATGATCCGCAACGCGCTCGACCACGGGCTCGAACCCGCCGAGGAGCGCCGCCGTGCCGGCAAGCCCGCGGAAGGGACGATCACGCTCACGGCCGCGCATCGCGCCGGCCGGCTGGTGGTCGAGCTTGGCGATGACGGGCGCGGGCTCGACCGGGCGCGGATCCGCGCGGCGGCGGAACAGCGCGGGCTCATCGCCAGGGACGCCCCCCTCGGCGAGGCGGAGACCGACCTCCTGCTCTTCCGCCCCGGCTTTTCCACCGCCGGCGGGGTCACCGACATCTCCGGGCGCGGGGTCGGCATGGATGTGGTCAAGACCGCGATCACCCGGCTGGGCGGGCGGATCGCGATCCGCTCCGAGCCGGGGCGCGGCACCACGTTCAGCCTCTCGCTGCCGCTGACGCTCGCGGTCATGGACGGGATGGTGGTCCGGGCCGCCGGGCAGATGTTCGTGGTGCCGGTCGCCGCGATCCTCGAGACCGCGAAGCTCGCCGCCCTCGACCGCCGCAGCTTCGGCGCCGAGGCTGCGCTGGTGCGGCTGCGCGGAGCCTTCGCGCCGCTCTGCGACGTCGCCGCGGCGCTCGGGATGCGCACGGCCGGCCAGACCGGCGCCGAGGCGATCGCGATCCTGACCGTGGCCGAGGATGGCAGCCGCACCGCGCTCGTCGTCGACGCGATCCTCGACCAGCGCCAGATCGTGGTCAAGCCGCTCCGGGGCGGCTTCGGCCGCCTGCCCGGCATCTCGGCCGCGACGATCCTCGGCGACGGCCGCATCGCGCTCATCCTCGACCCGGGCGAGCTGGCGCGGCTGCCCGGTCCGGGCACAGGACCGAAGCAGGAGGTGGCATGACACGCCCGCACGACGACACCGACGGGGTCGAGCTTCTGACCTTCCGCCTCGGCGCCGAGACCTTCTGCCTCGATATCATGTCGGTGCGCGAGCTGCGCGGCTGGACCCGGCCGACACCCCTGCCGCATGCGCCGGCCTACCTTGCCGGCGTGATCAACCTGCGCGGCACGATCCTGCCGGTGATCGACCTCGCCGCCCGCCTCGGCATGGCGCCGGTCGCGGCGGAGCCGCGCCACGTGATCGTCGTGGTGGAGGCGGCCGGCCAGTCCGCCGGGCTGATCGTCGAGGCGGTCAGCGACATCCACACCGTCCCGCGCGCGGCGCTCGAACCGCCGCCGGCGCTCTCCGCCGAGGGGGGCGAGGCCTGCATCGCGGCGCTGGCGCTCGTCGAGGACCGGCTGATCCGCATCGTCGATCTCGCCGCGCTCCTCCCGACCGTCGCGGCGCATGCCGCATGAGCGATGCCTGCCCCCCCGTCGCGCCCCCCCGGCAAAGCGGGGCCGCGGCCCTTGCGGGCCTCGCCCGGCTCGCCGAGGACCTGACCGGCATCGTGCTCGCGCCGGACCGGTCCGCGATGGTCGAGGCCCGCCTCGGCCGGCGTCTTCGCGCGCTCGGCCTGCCGGATCTCTCGGCCTATCTCGGCCACCTCGCCGCGCCGGAGGGCCGGGCGGAGCGGGCGGAGTTCGTCTCGGCGATCACCACCAACGATTCCGCCTTCTTCCGCGAACCCCATCACTTCGCGCTGCTGCGCGACACGGTCCTGCCGCCGCTCCTCGCCCGCGCCCGCGCCGGCGGCCGAGTCCGGCTCTGGTCGGCGGGAACGGCCCGGGGGCAGGAAGCCTATTCGCTGGCGATGCTGGTCCTCGACCTCCTGCCGGAGGCGGAACGCCTCGATCTCCGCATCCTCGCGACCGATATCGACGACCGCGCCCTTGCCGCCGCGCGGGAGGGCCGGTTCGCGCCCGCCGCCGCCGCCGCGCTGCCGGCGGGATATGCCGGCCGGTTCCTCGACCGGGCGGCGGACTGGGTCGCGCCGACGCGGCAGGTCCGCGCGCTGGTCCGCCTCCGCCGGCTCGACCTTCACGCCGACTGGCCGATGAAGCAGCCCTTCGACATCATCCTGTGCCGCAACGTCGCGATCTACTTCGGCGAGCGGACGCGGTCGCGGCTCTGGCGGCGGCTCACGGCCGCGCTCGCGCCCGATGGCCACCTCTTCATCGGCCACTCCGAACGGATCGACCCGGGGCCGGCCCTGCCGCTCGTGGTCGCGGGGCCGACCTGCCTGCGGCGCGTCGCCGGCCCTCCCCGCCGCACCGGAGCGGAGCGGCCATGACCGGGCCCATGCCCCCCTTCCGCCGCCCGTCGCACGACGATCTCTCGCTCGGCACCCTCGCGCGGCGGGTCGCCGACGAACTTGCGCTGCTCTCTTGCCTGTCGCTCGCGCTTCAGGATGCGCTGTCGCACTGCCCCTTCGCGACGCATCCCGATGCGGCGACATTGGCCGGCTTGCAGGGGATCGACCGGATCACCCAGGGGATCGACGATCTGAGGCGGCTGATGGACGCCCTGCCCGATCACCTGCCCGACACGATCACGGTCGCGCCGAGGACGCTCCTCGCGCCGTTGCGGCTTCGTGACCTCGCCGACCGGCTTGCCATGGCGGAAGCGCCACGCGCCGTCGCGCCCCGCACCTCCTCCGCCGGCGATGTCTCCTGGTTCTAAATCGTTTCGGGTTCATGTTGAGATGGCAAGTATCAGAATTCGAATGAAAAAGGGGCGAATTCTGATCCAAGGCAGACCCGAAGCGCTATAGCGCGCCCCCTGCGGGGCCTCCGGGCCGGACGAGCCCGACGGATGCGGCCCCGGCCGACCACGGGAAGATGTGTCGGTTATGCGGCCCGCGGCCCATCCGGCGGATGCCGGGGGGCCGCCGTGAGGCCGCGAATCCGTGCCGCCATGTCGCCGAGCGGCACCGCCTCCCGCGCCCCGCCATTGGCGAGCGCCGCGCGCGGCATTCCGAAGATGACCGAGCTGTCGGCGTCCTGGGCCAGGCATTCCGCCCCGGCCCGCCTGAGCCGCCGCATGCCCTCGGCGCCGTCGCGGCCCATCCCCGTCAGGATCACCGCGACCGACCGCTCCGCGACCGGCAGGGCGGACAGGAACATCTCGTCCACGGAGGGGCAGTATCCCGCGCCCGCCGTCGCCTCGCGGAGCCGGCATTCCGGGGGCTCGCCCGGGGCAAGGGTGAGGTGCATGCGCCCGCCCGGGGCGAGGAAGGCGCAACCCTGCCGGATCGGCATGCCGTCCGCCGCGAGCTTCACCCGCAACCGCGCCCGCGCGTTCAGCCGGGTCGCGAAGCGTTCGAGGAAGGCAGCCGGCATGTGCTGGGTGATGAGCACCGGCGGCCCGTTCTCAGGCAGCCCCGCGAGGAGCGTTTCCAGGGCCTCGACCCCGCCGGTCGAAGCGCCGATCAGCACGTAGCGCCCGTTCCATCGGTAGCCGTCGGAGGGAACCGGCGCCTGCACATTCCCCGGGCGCCGCCTCAGTCGCGCGCGTGCGGCCGCGACGATCCGGTCGCCGAGACCCGCGAAGCCGGGTTCGGCGCCGGCGGGTTTGCCGACGCAGTCGACCGCGCCGAGCGCCAGCGCGTCGAGCGCCGCCCCGGCGCCGCGCCGGGTCTCGGCCGAGATCATCACCACCGGCATCGGCCGGAGCCGCATGAGATGGCCGAGAAAGCTGAGACCGTCCATCCCGGGCATCTCGACATCGAGGGTCAGGATGTCGGGATCGAGCGCCTTGATCAACTCCCGCGCCTGAGAGGCATCAGCCGCTTCGCCGACGATCTCGATGCGGCCGTCGCCGCCGAGCGCATGCCGGATGAGCGACCGCATGGTCGCGGAATCGTCGACGATCAGCAGCCGGATCGGGCGCACGCCGGGGGCTGCCGCTCCCCTGCGTCCCGCCGCGTCGTTCGGTGGGGGGACGCGGTCCGCACCCGCCATCCGCATGGTCAGAACTCGGCCCAGTCATCCGGATCCGGCTCTGCGCGTCGCGCAGCGGCATTGCCTCCGATGCCGACCGCGACCCGCGCCGGCATGGCGCCGCCGGCGTTCGGCGCCGGGTCGGGCGCGGCACCGCGCGGCGTGCCGGAGGCCGCGGGGACGGCCCTGATCCCGTCGCCCCGGCCCGTAACGTCGATGCGGAACCGCGACATGGTCGCGTTCAGCGCCTCCGCCCCCCGGGTGAGCGACTGGCTCGCCACCGCGGCCTGCCCGAAAAGCGCCGCGTTCTGCTGGGTCACCTGGTCGATCTGGTTGACCGCGATGTTGATCTCGGCGAGTCCGGCCGACTGTTCCTGCGCCGAGGTGGCGATATCGGTCACGCGGTCGGCGATGTTGGTGACTGAGGCGACGATGTCCTTCAAGGCCCGCCCGGCCTCCGCCACGAGGCCGACGCCGCGCTTGACCTGGCCGGAGGAGGCCGAGATCAGCGCGTCGATCTCGCGCGCGGCCTCGGACGAGCGCTGCGCCAGCGCCCGGACCTCGGAGGCGACGACCGCGAAGCCGCGCCCCGCCTCGCCGGCCCGCGCCGCCTCGACCCCGGCATTGAGCGCCAGGAGGTTGGTCTGGAAGGCGATGTCGTCGATCACGCCGATGATCCGCGCGATCCGCCCCGAGGAGCTTTCGATCTCGCCCATCGCGGCGACCGCCTCCTCGACGACGGCGCCGGAGGATTCGGCCGAGGCGCGCGCGGCGCTGACCACGCGGCTGGCCTCGGCCGCCCCCGATGCCGCCGACTTGACCGAGAGCGTCAACTCGTCGAGCGCGGCCGCCGTCTGCTCGATCGTCGCGGCCTGCTGTTCGGTCCGTCCGTTCAGATCCTCGGCCGATTGCGCGATCTCCTGCGCCTCGCCCTCGATCGCGGCGGCATTCTCGATCACCGCCGCCATCGCATCGGCGAGACGCTCGATCGCCATGTTGAAATCCTGGCGCAGGGTCTCGTATTCGGCCGAGAAGCCGGCTTCGATCCGGGCGGTGAGATCGCCGCCGGAGAGATCGCGCAGGCCGATGCGAAGCGCCTCGACCACCTCGTTCTGCGCCGCCTCCATCCGCCGGCGGCGGTCTTCGGCGGCGCGCAGGCCAAGCTGCGCCTCGGTCACGTCGGAGCCCATCAGCAGCACCTTCAGAAGCTGCCCGTCGCTGTCGTGCACCGGCGAGAAGCCGCCGTCGATGACGCCTTCGCGGCCGGAGTCGAGCTGCGTCCAGAACCGGCCGAAGACCGACTCGCCGGACAGGAGGCGGCCCCAGACCTCCCCGCCTTCCGCATCAAGGTCGCGCTCGAAGCGCAGGATGTCGGCATGGCTGCGCCCGACGATCCCGGCCTCATCGGTCCCGAGCAGCGTCAGCATCTTGGAATTGGCCTTGAGAAGCGCGCCGTCGCTGTCGAACTCCGCGGTGGCGAGGTTCTTGTCGATGGCCGACAGCACCGCCCGGTTCATCCGCTCCACCGTGACGTCGCGCCATTCGACGACGAAGCCGATCCGGCCCTGCCGCTCCATCACGACCTCGTTGATGTCGAGCGCGAAGCGCGCGTCGCCGACACGGATCTCGGCCCGGTGCGGCAGCGCGCCGGGTTGCTCGAGCTGTTGGCGGACCGCTTCGGGATGGCTGTGAAACCGGTCCATGCCGCAGCCGACGACTGCCGAGGGCTCGAAATCCGGCGTGACCTTGCGGAACTCCTCCAGATGCTGCCGGAAGAGTGCCGAGACCGAGGGGTTCACATAGGTGATGCAATAGTCGCGGTCCATGATCATCAGGGCCGCCGAGGAGCCTTCGAAGGCCGCGCTCTTGAAGGCGGCGTCGCGGGCGATGGCGGCGGATTTGGCCAGCCCGTCGCGGAACGTCTCGAGCGCGCGGGCGATGGTGCCGATCTCGTCGCGCCGGCCGGTATCGGGGATCTCCCCCCCGTAGTTCCCGGCCGCGATCACGCTCATCGCGTCGGCGGTGCGCATCAAGGGCCGCGACAGCGACCGCGCGACGCGGAAGACCACGAAGCCGAGGAGGATCATCGACGCGGCCCCGCCGAGCGCGGTCCGCCGCAAGAGCGCGTCGACCGGGGCCAGAAGCTCGGCCTGCGGCACTTCGTGAACGAGCGCGAGGTCGAGCCCCGGACGGCTCAGGTGCCCGGTCACCAGGAGCGAGGGCACGCCGAACAATCCGTTCTCGTAGCTCACCACATGACCGTCGCGGAACGCGGTCTTCAACGCCTCGGCGGTGCTGCGCAGCTTCAGCGCGGTCTGCCCGTCCTCGCCGACATTCGTGCGCAGGCGGTGATCCTTGCCTACGAGATAGGTCAACCCGCCGAGTCCGGCGCCTGACTGGCGCTCGATCAGCGCCGTCAACTGCCCGGCCGAGATCTGGAAGACCAGCGCCCCGAGGACGCGGCCGTCGACCGAACGGACCGGCGCGCCCACGAAGCTCGCGGCTTCGCCGGGCGTCGGCGCGTAGAAGGCGAAGTCGGAAAAGAGCACGTCGGCGTCCGGGCTCTGCATCACCCGCCGCGCCGTGCGGGCGAGTTCGCTTGTCCTGAGCGGGCCGGTGAAGATGTTCTGGCCGAGGTCGCTTTCCTTCGCGACGGTGTAGAGAATGTTGCCCGAGGTATCGACGAGCAGGATGTCGTGATAGCCCTTCTCCTCGAAGACCGACACGAAGCCACCGTGATAGCGGTTGTGCGCGATCGAGTAGTCCGAGACGTCGGAGGGGTTTTCGAGCTTGTGCCGTTCACCGCGCGCATAGGGGTTGCGGGTGAGGTAACGCTCCTTGAGGAAGGCCGCCGGACCGTCGCCGATCCGCTGCCATGCGGCGGAGAAGTCGCGGACCGCGCGGCCCATCTGCGGGCTCGAGGCGAGCGACTTCAGATCGCCGCTGACGACCGAATACCAGGCGTCGATCTCCATCAGCTTGGAATCGACGATCGTCCGCACCCGCGCCTGCCCGGCCACGAGCAGCGCGTCGCGGGCGACATGGTAGCCGGTATAGCCCATCGTCAGAAGCGCCGCGAGCGCGAGCGTGCCGAGGATGATCGGCAGCTTCGCCGCCAGGCTCAGATTGTCCAACAGTCGCATCGCGTTCTCCCGCCGCCGGGGCACAGGCCATCCGGCGCCGACAATGCCGCGCGCAGCTTGAAGATTCGCTTAACGATGCCCCCCGGAACGCATCAGCCGCCGCCCAGCGCCGCGACCAGCATCCGTGTCGAGCCGTCCTTGGCTTGCGCACTTTCGCGCCCGGCAAGGATCGGCTCCAGCGCCAGCGCCAGTTCCTTGCCAAGCTCCACCCCCCACTGGTCGAAGGAATTGATCCCGAGGATCACGCCCTCGACGAAGACCCGGTGTTCGTAGAGCGCCACGATCTGGCCGAGCGTGAACGGCGTGAGCCGGTCATAGACCAGCGTGGTCGAGGGCCGGTTGCCGGGAAAGACCCGGTGGCGGGCCTGGCGGTCAAGCTCGGCGCCCGTCAGGCCTTTCCGCGCCATGATGGCCCGCGCCTCGTCAAGCGAGCGGCCGCGCATCAGCGCCTCGGACTGGGCGAGGCAGTTGGCGACGAGCAGCCGGTGCTGGTGGGCGAGGTCGGGCTCATGCCCCTCCTTCGCGACGAGGAATTCGCAAGGCACCACCCGGGTGCCCTGATGGATGAGCTGGTAGAAGGCGTGCTGGCCGTTGGTTCCGGGCTCGCCCCAGACCACGGGGCCGGATGGCTCGGTGAGGTCGGATCCGTCCATCGCCACCCGCTTGCCGTTGCTCTCCATCTCGAGTTGCTGGAGATAGGCGGGCAGCCGCGACAGCCGCTGGTCGTAGGGCAGGACGGCGCGGGTGGCATGCCCGCAGATCTGGTTGTGCCAGAGACCCACCAGCGCCAGCATCGCCGGCAGGTTCTCCGCCAGCGGCGCCTCGCGGAAATGCGCGTCCATCGCCGCGCCGCCCTTGAGGAAATCGTCGAAATCCTCGGGCCCGATGGCGATCATCAGGCTGAGCCCGATCGGCCCCCAGAGCGAATAGCGCCCGCCGACCCAGTCCTCGAAGCCGAAGACGCGCGACGGGTCGATGCCGAAGGCGGCGGTCCTGTCGGCGGCGGTGGAGACGGCGGCGAACTGCGCGCCGGGATCGGCGACAC
>WOZM01000206.1 GCA_011620265.1 Paracoccaceae bacterium | reverse complement strand
GTCCATCACCGGCGTCTTGGCGAAAAGCTGGATCAGGAAAGCGCCCAGCAACAGGTTGCCCAGCGTCACGGTGTTGGCGAGGCCCAGCCAGACGACGACCAGCATGATGCTCAGAAGCGGATGCGGGATGAGGCGGCCGATCATGTCAGGTCTCCCCCTCCGTTCCAAGGACCGAAGTCACGTACCCGTCCCTGTCGAAGATCTGCGCCGTCGTGCCGTCGAGATATCCGACGAGCGGCCCGGCGAAAGCGGTCAGCAGGGCCAGCAACGCGATCGCCGTCATGACAGGGGCGAGTTCCGCAACACCGGCAGGTCGGCCGGTGCCGGTTGGCTCCGCCTGCGCATCGGGTTCCCCTGACGCAGCCGGCAGTATGGCGGTGGATTTCCAGAACAGCGTGCTCCCGGCCCGGGCGAACCCGACGATGGTCACGAGCGAGCCGATCAGCACCGCGCTCCAGGCCCAGGCGATGGTGCCCGGCGCGCGCAGGGCGTCCAGAACCATCAGCTTTCCGATGAATCCGCTCAGCGGCGGCATTCCGGCCATGCCGACCGCCGCAGCGAAAAAGAGGCTCGCGAACAACCCGTTCTGCAAGGTTGCCGGACGGGCGCCGAGGTCATCGACCTCGCGACGCGCGATCACCAGATCGGCCAGAAGAAACAGGGCAGCTGCCACGAATGTCGAATGAACGAGATAGTAAAGCGCGGCCGTTGTCGCGGCGGGCGAAAAGTCGGAGATGGCCACCATCAGCGTGCCCATGGATCCCAGCACCGAGAAGGCGATCAGCGGCATCAGATGCCGCGCGCCGAGAACGCCGATCGCGCCGACCGCGATCGTGACGATGGCGGCGGGAAAGAGCCATGTCTCGGCCATCCCGTCCGTCGCCGCGATCCCGGGGCCGAAGACGAGCGTGTGGATGCGCAAGATCGCATAGGCCCCCACCTTGGTCATGATCGCGAAAAGTGCTGCGACGGGCGCCGGGGCGTTGGCATAGGTGCCCGGCAGCCAGAACTGCACCGGAAAGAGCGCAGCCTTCAGCGCGAAGACGACCATCAGAAGCATGGCGGCCACCCGGATCAGCGCGGCCTCATCCACAGGTATGGCCTGCAGGCGCAGCGCGAGATCGGCCATGTTCAACGTGCCGGTGGCCGAATAGAGCACCCCGAGCGCAAAGAGAAACAGCGTCGAGCCGGCCAGGTTGATGACCACGTATTGCAGCCCGGCGCGCATCCTCTCGCGCCCGCCGGAATGGACCATCAGCCCGTAGGAGGCGATCAGCAGGATCTCGAAGAACACGAAGAGGTTGAAGATGTCGCCGGTCAGGAACGCGCCGACGATCCCCATCAGCTGGAACTGGAAAAGCGCGTGGAAATGCCGGCCGCGCGCGTCCCACCCCGTCGCGACGGCATGGATGAGCACCAGCAACGCCAGCACGGTGGTGACCAGAACCATCAGGGCCGAAAGCCGGTCGAGCACGAGGACGATGCCGAACGGGGCCGGCCAGTCGCCCAGATGATAGACCTGCGGTTCGCCGGCAGCCGTCACGAAAAGCCCGATGGCCAGGACCACCAGCACGATGGTTCCGGCAATCGAAGCGGTCCGCGCCAGTGGCATGTCATGACGCATGACAAAGCCGATGACCGGGGCCAGCAGCGCCGGCAGGATGACGGGCGCGATGATCCAGTGGTTCATTGCGCGGCTCCTCCGGCGGATTCCTCGTCTTCCGCCGCGTCCGGCAGGTCGATCCGGTCGTCGTCGGATTCCAGATAGGCCCCAAGCGCGACCATCACCAGCACGGCGGTCATGCCGAAGGAGATGACGATGGCCGTCAGGACAAGCGCCTGGGGCAGCGGGTCGGTGTAGCTTGCCTCGCCATAGGGTGACAGGATCGGCGGCAGGTCGATCGCAAGCCGTCCCGACGCGAACAGAAAGACGTTCACGGCATAGGACAGGAGCGCAAGCCCGAGGATCGTCGAAAACGCTCTCAGGCGGAGGATCAGGTAGATCCCCGCGGCGGTCAGGGCCCCGACGGAACTGGCCACGATGAACTCCACGCTATTCCTCCTCCCTGGCGATGCGTGTCCGCGCCGACGGGTCGTAATCCATGGGTTCCGGATTGACCGTCTCGCCCGCGTGGCGCGCGATGCGCGACAGGCTGTAGAGCATCAGCATCACCGCCCCCAGAACCGCCAGAAACACGCCGAAATCGAACAGCATCGCGGTGGCAAGTTCGAATTCCTCGATCGGCGGGACGTGGAAATAGTCGTAGCCGCTGGTCAGGAACGGTTTTCCGCCAAGCCAGGCGCCGGCGCCGGTCAGGCCGGCGATCACCACGCCCCAACCGATCATCGAGTGATACTCGATCCGCTGGCGGCTCTGGGTCCAGGCAAAGCCCGACGCCATGTATTGCATGAGCAGCGCGATCGACACGACCAGACCGGCGACGAAACCTCCGCCCGGCTGGTTGTGCCCGCGCAGGAAGATGTAGACCCCCACAAGGATGGAAATCGGCATCATGACACGGGTGGCGATGACCATCATCAGGGGATGCCTGTCCCGGGACCCGTCCCGGGAATAGTCGGTACTGCGCAGCTTGCGCCCCGCCGGACCGTTCAGGAGCGCCTCCATCACCGCATAGATGACGAGACCCGCGATCCCGAGGACGATGATCTCGCCATAGGTATCGTAGCCGCGGAAATCGACGAGGATGACGTTCACGACATTGGTGCCGCCACCGCCCTCGTAGGAATTCGCGAGGTGATAGTCCGAGATCGACGGGGTATCGCGCAGCAGGAACATGTAGGCGAGCGCGCCCACGCCGCCCCCGGCTGCGACGGCGATCACGCCGTCCCTGATCCTCCGCCCGGCAGAGCTTTCGACCGGCGAGGCCTTGGGCATGTAGTGCAGCGCCAGCAGCAGCAGTATGATGGTCACCGTCTCGACCGATATCTGCGTCAGCGCCAGGTCCGGGGCCGAAAGGTAGACGAAGCCCACCGAAACCGTCAGGCCGATGATGCCGATCACGATGAGGGCCCGGAACCGGTCGCGATGCATCAGCACGACCGATCCGGTCGCCACCAGCAGAAGGATCCAGCCCACCAGAACCAGCGGCGGGACCGGCAAAAGGTCGCGCGTGGCCGCCGGCAACCCGCCGCCGCGCCAGGCGAGGTAGCCGAGCACGGTGGTCGAGGCGACGAAGATCGCGAGGTAACGGGACATCGCGCCGTCATGGGTCATTTGCGTGATGCGCCGCGACAGGCCGACCGCTCCGCCGACCAGGCGGTCGAAGATCGCCTTGGCCTCGGGCCGGGGCGCGGCGATCCAGGCACGATCCAGGGGGCGATGGATCGCCAGCAGGGCACCGCCGCCCAGAACCGCGATGACCGACATGAAGAGCGCGGGGGTGATCCCGTGCCAGATCTTCAGATGAAACTCCGGCAACGTGCCCCCGGTCACCGCGCCCGCGGCCACGCGGACGAGGGGTTCGGCGATATGCGGCAGGAGGCCGATCGCGACGACAAGGCCGACCAGCAGGGCTGGCGCGACCCAAAGGCCGAACGGCGGATCGTGGGGTTCGTGCGGGTAGTCCCCGCGCACCGGGCCGAGGAAGACATGGCCGACGAAGCGGAAGGAATAGGCTACCGACAGGAGCGCGCCCAGCGTGGCGAGCACGGGCACCGCATGGGGGCTGCCCGCCCAGTCGGTATGCGCGGCCTCCTCCAGCATCATTTCCTTGGAGAGAAAGCCGTTCAGCAGCGGCATCCCCGCCATCGACAGCGCCGCGAGCGACCCGATGGCGAACGTCACCGGCATGAGCGTTCTCAGCCCGCCAAGCCGCTTGATGTCGCGGGTATGGGTCTCGTGATCGACGATGCCCGCGGTCATGAAGAGCGCGGCCTTGAATGTCAGGTGATTGATGATGTGAAAGACCGCCGCGACAGCCGCCATCGGCGTTCCGAACCCCAGCAGCATCGTCAGCAGGCCAAGATGGCTGACCGTTGAAAAGGCCAGCAGCGCCTTGAGATCGTCCTTGAAAAGCGCGATCAGCGCCCCGAGGACCATGGTGACCAGCCCGGTGGTCGTAACGATGTAGAACCATGCCTCCGTGCCGGCCAGCGCCGGCCACATCCGCGCCATCAGGAAGACGCCCGCCTTCACCATGGTCGCCGAATGCAGATAGGCCGATACCGGCGTCGGCGCGGCCATCGCGTGTGGCAGCCAGAAGTGGAACGGGAACTGGGCCGACTTGGTGAAAGCGCCCAGCAGGATCAGGATCAGCGCCGGCAGGTACCAGTCAGAAGCCCGGATCGCCTCGCCCGCGGCGAGGATGTCGGTCAGCTTGTAGCTTCCCGCGATCTCGCCGAGGATCAGCATCCCGGCGATCATCGCGAGCCCGCCGGATCCGGTCACCGCAAGCGCCATCCGCGCGCCCTGACGCGCTTCGGGCAGGTGCTTCCAGTAGCCGATCAGAAGGAATGACGAAAGGCTCGTGAGCTCCCAGAAAATCAGCAAAAGCAGAATGTTGTCGGAAAGCACGATACCGAGCATCGCCCCCTGGAACAGCAGCAGGAACGTGTAGAACTGGCCCATCGGGTCATCGCCCGAAAGATAGAACCGCGCATAAAGCGTGATCAGCAGCCCGACGCCGAGGATCATCGCCGCGAACAGAAGGCCAAGCCCGTCGAGGAAGAACGCGACCGAGAGGCCGAGTTGCGGCAGCCAGGGAAGCTCCACGGTGATCACCTGCCCGTCCATCACCGACGGGGCGAGCAGCAGCAGCATGATCAGGGAAAGCGCCGTCGGAAGTGCGGTGAAGATCGCAGATGTATTCCGCCCCGCGCGGATCATGAGCCCCGGGAACAGCGCCCCGATGAACGGGAGCAGCGCGATGGTGATGAGCGAAAAGTCGTTCACGGTCACAAACGCTCCCTGTCCGTTCACGGCGGTGTCTTCACATGGCTTGCGCAACGATATCCGCAACGCAATCCGGCTTTGGCTGGCTTTCTGGCTGGCCCTTGACCTTCGGTTCTATCGGGTAGCGCGTGTGGCTGCAATCGTTCGGACTTGGCCCCGCGAGCGATCGGAATCTCGACCGGCGGGTCCCGCACGAGATCGGCAGTGAAGGCGCCGAGACCGTGAAGGGTGCTGCCAGCCGAATGCGGACCCGTCTCGGCAAGGACAGGATGGCTGCCGCTCATGCGGCAGATCTTCCACGTTTCAGGGCGACAGCGGGAAGCGGATGTACATCATGACGGCCAGGCGGATGATCTCCGGCGATGTCTTGAAGGAGTGGAAAGGGCCGGGTTCGGTCCGAGGCTGTCGTAGCGCGCGCAGGCGTTTAGCTCGTCCAGACTTTTGACCCGCAGGCGCGGCGTGATGAACCGCTCTCGCGCCAGCCCGAGCTGATTCTCGACTTGACCCTTCTCCCGGCCCGAGGCGGGCGTGCACCCGCTTCATCCCTCGCTCCGTTCGCTGCCTCGCAACCAACGGTCTTGCAGAACATCAGGGGGGCCAGAATTCCCAGCCTCAGGGGGTCGAGATTGCACGCCGCAAGGGCCGGTCCTCAGGTTGGGATGGCGGATTCACACCGGGCGCCGGCGAAGGCATCGGCGAATGCGTCGATCTCGGCGCGGCTTCCGGCAAGGCAGGCGGCGGTCGAAAGTGCGTCTGCCACGGCGGCCGAGGGGGCCGAGATCGAAATGGCGCGCCAAGGCGTTGCCGCAGGCTCGCCGGTTGCCGGGTGCAGGATATGGCCCTGCTTGCCGGCTTTGTCGAAGACTGTGCCAAGCGGCGCGGACGTGGCCAGGGCGCGGGAGCGCAGACCCACCGCGCCCCCCTGAGCGAGCTTGACGGGCCAGGCGCCGCCATCGGGATGGCCGCCGAGGGCGCGGTGTTCCCCGGTATCGATCAGGATATCGGTCAGACCCTCGGCCTCAAGCAGCGTGGCGATGCGGTCGGCGATGTAGCCTTGCGCAATCCCGTTCAGCGTCAGCGCGCCGCCCGGAGCAAGCGACACGGCCGATGCGGAGTAGCGCAGATCGGGCCAGCCGCCGCGCGCGCGCAGCCTTGCAAGTTCGGCGGGGGCGGGCCGCGTGCCCGCCGTCGCGCGTTCGGCCCAGATCGCCCAGAGCGGTTGCACGGTCGGATCAAAGAGTCCGCCCGTGGCACCATGCACGGCGCCGGCAAGCGTCAGGCATTCCAGAAGTTCCGGCGGGGGCGCGTCCAGCCGGCCGGTCGCGTTCAGGCGCATCAGGGCGCTGTCGGACCGATAGAGGCTGAACACGTTCTCCAGCCGCTCGATCTCGGCGGCGGCGCGCCTGGTGATGGCCGCTGCATCGGGATGGGAGAGGCGGATCGTCGCCCGGGCGCCGAGCGCGATGCCGGACCAGAGATGCATCGGCACCCCGCCGGCGCGGGCCTCGGGCGAAAACGCCAGTGCCGCGGCAGAGATGGACAGGAAACGGCGGCGGTTCAACATGGGGTCATCCCTCGATCCTTTCGCCAAGCGCCTTGAGGCGCGCATTGAAATCGGCATCATCATTGCCGCCGGTCTCGCTGACGAGGTCGGCCGGGGCGATGACGGCGCCGTCCGGCACGTCCGACAGGGAGTGGACGGTGCCGCCGCGCGCCGTCGCGAAGGCGTCGGCCTTGTCGGGATCGGCGAAGGGGACGAGTTCCGGCGCCCCCATGCCGCCCTCGACTGCGGAGCCGACGACGAAGTAGGCCGTGGCGGCATCGATCCAGTTGGTTCTGCCGGGCTCCTGCCATGTCGCGCCGGCAGCCCCCATGTCGTTGACATAGATCGCGAGGATCACGCCGTCCTGTTCGGGCAGGCGGTAATAGGCCACCGCGTCGCGCACCTGGCTGAAGAAGAGCGGTTTGCCGGGGTAGCCTTCGAGATGCACCTGCGCCTTCGGGCCGGCATGTTCCAGAATATCCATCTGGCAGTAATGGCCGACCGCAGTTTCGGTCAGGGTGACGGGCGAGATGTCCTGGGCCTCTTCGCGGCACGCGGCAAGGAGAAAGGCGAGGATCAGCACAGGTTTCATGGGGTCACCTTTCGCAAGGCAGCGGTTGCCGCCGCCAGTGCGAGCAGTGGCCAGACGAACACCGACAGCGCCGACTGCCAGAGCGGTACCGAGCTGGCCGCCCCGGCGACGCCAGCGGCGGCGGCGGAGGCCTCGGATGCGGCAAGGTTGAACAGCCGGAACGCGTCTGCGGGGTTTGCCAGAAGCGCGAGAGGGAAGAGATCGGTGGTGAACCAGCCGCCGTCATCGGCGACGACGGCGGCGAGCAGGCCGAGATCATAGAGGACCACGGCGCCAAGCCAGAACCCCATCGCCAGCCCCGCCGCCCCGGACGGGCGGCGGGCCAGTGACGACAGCGCATAACCCACGCCAAGGAAGGTCGCCCCGAGCAGAACCGAGGTCCAGGTCAGGCGGAAGAGGGCCGGCAGGCCCGCAGCCGCGGCGGGATCGGCCCGGAGCGCCGCCACACCGGCAAGGCCGTAGCCCGCGACAACGGCAAGGGTGAGAACGGCGAGATGGGCAACGAGCTTTCCGATCAGGATTTCCACCCGCCCGCCGGGATAGGTCAGCAGAAGCGGCAGCGTGCCGCGTTCGACCTCGCCGGCGATGGCGTCGAAGGACATCAGAAGCGCGACGAGCGGCACGAGATAGACCGCCAGCGAGGTGAGCGAGGCGACAGTGACCGACAGGCGGTCAACGCCGAGCCCGCCGGTGGGCGCGGAGCCCGCGGCGGAGAGAACCAGCGCGAAGAGGGCCATGAGGCCGATGGCGATCGCGACCCATCGGTTGCGCAGCGCGATGCGGAATTCCGTCCTGGCGGTCGCGAGGATGCGGTTCATTGCCCGTCCCTCCGGCTGAAATGGCTGTAGATGTCTTCAAGACTGGGCGGCACCACCTCGATGTCGGCGAGCTTGTCGCGAAGTCCCGCGACCCGCGCCAGCATCCCGAGCTTTTCCTCCTGTCCGCAAGACAGACGCAGATCCGCGCCGACGCGGATCGCGCCGGGCAGAGCGTCGGCGATCTCGGACGCATAGCCGTTCTTCGCCGTGACATGCATCGTCACCGGCAGCGCGGCGGTGCGGCGCAGGTCGGCAAGCGTGCCGGTCGCGACCATGCGGCCGTTGGAAAGGATCACGATGCGGTCGGTCCGGGCCTCGACCTCGGTCAGGGCATGTGAGGAGAGCAGGATCGCCGCGCCCTGCGCCGCAAGGCCGTCGAGGAGCGCGTAGAAGTCTCGCCGCGACACCGGGTCGAGGCCCGAGGTCGGTTCGTCCAGCACCAGAAGCTTCGGCTTGCCGATCAGCGCCTGCGCAAGACCGACGCGCTGGCGCATCCCTTTCGAATAGGTGCCGATCCGCCGGCGGGCCGCGTCATGCAGGCCGACACGGTCGAGAAGGTCGCGCGCCTTTGCCGGATCTTCGCCGCGCAGCGCCAGGTATTGGCCGATCTGCTCCTCGCCGGTCAGCGCGGGGTGGAAGGCGGTGTTTTCCGGCAGGTAGGCCACCTGCTTGCGCGCCTGCGCGGAACCGGGCGCGGCGCCGCAGACCTCGACCGTGCCGGCATCGAAGGGCAGAAGCCCGAGGATGATCTTCATCATCGTCGACTTGCCCGCGCCATTGTGACCGAGAAGCGCGACGCGGCTTCCCGGCTCGACCGTCAGCGAGACGGCATCGAGCGCCCTGATCCCCGCGAAGGTCTTAGTGAGTTCCGAGATTTTCAGCGTCGATGTCATCATTTTTTCCTTCCGCCCAGCGGCCGGCGACCTCGGCTTCCATGGCCTCGATCGCGGGCGGGACGGGAATGACCGTTGCGGTCATCAGGGGGTGAGAATCGAGCACGCCGCCGGGCAGCGTGGCGGGGAAGCTCTTCTGGCTCCATCGCACGAGTTGCACGGCCGGAGAGCCCGTGAGAAGCGCCGCGGCAGGCTGGGACCACAGGATATGGTCCATCAGGTCGTTCGGGCGAAAGACGGTATCGGCGGTGCCGTCGCCGTCCAGGTCGAAGGCCGGGTGGTCCGACCAGTGGTTGCCGCGTCCCTCGAAGCTCCACTCAACGTGCCTGGTGCCGACATATTTCACCTGCTCCCGGTTGCCGACGAAGGCGTTTCCGGTCAGCACGTTGCGTTCGGAGCCGGCGGTGAAATGGATGCCGATCCCACAGCCTTCGAAGCGGTTGTCGTAGATCAGGTTCTTGTGGGCGTTGTAGATGAACAGGCACTTTCTGGTGCCGCCCCGGACCAGATTGCCGCTCACATCCGCGTTGTTCGCGTAATTCAGCATGATGCCATGTTCGCGGTCGCCGAGGGACAGGTTTTCCGTCACCCGGACATTGTTCGAATACATGATCGCGTAGCCGAGATGGTTGGCGACCGAGACGTTGCCGGACACCTCGCTGTCGTGGGTATACATGTAGTGGATGGCGAAGCGCAGATCGCGGAAGCGGTTGTTGCGGAAGATGTCCCGGGTCGAGGTGTTCGAGAAGATGCCGTCGCGCCCATAGCGGATGTCGTTGTCCTCGATCACGGCACCGGGCGCGTTCCAGACATAGACGCCGTTTCCGCGGTCGTTCATCCGGTCCAGTCGAAGCCCGACTATCGTGTTGCCGCGCACCACGGCGTCGTGGCCTCCGTGCACATCGACACCGTGCAGGTTGCCGTCGAGCAAGTTGCCTTCGACAAGCGCCCGGTCGGCGCCTTTCACGATCTTGATGCCGGAATCGATGTTTGCGTTCTCGCGGCCCGAATTCCTGACCGTGATGCCGCGGACCGCGACGTCGTCGGCGGTGATGGTGATCACCGTGCCCTTCCCCTCGCCGTCGAGAACCGCCTCGGCGGAGCTTGTCAAAGTGAGTGGCCGGTCGATGGTGACGGGGCCGGCGTAGACGCCGCCGGCAAGCACGAGCACATCGCCGGGGGATGCCCCGGCGATGGCGTTTCTCAACGTGCCGTCCCCGGGCATGATCTGCACCTCCGCCGCCCAGAGGGGCGCGGCGAGCAGCAGCAGGACCGGAAGAAGGCGGTTCAACATGGTCAGGTCGCTTTCGGTTCCACGAACATCCGGCCGCGCATCTCCATGTGCAGCGCGTGGCAGAACCACTGGCAATAGTACCAGTAACCGCCCGGCTGTCCGGCGATGAATGTGACCGAGCTTGTCGCCTGCGGCCCGATCTCCATCGCGACGCCGTGGTTGCCCATGGTGAAGCCGTGGGTCAGGTCGTCGATATCGTCGAGGTTGGTGACCGTCACCGTGACCTCGTCGCCTTCCATGACCGTGAAGCTTTCGATGGCGAACTGCGGCGCCTGGCTCGACATGTAGACCCGGACCTTGTTGCCGTCGCGGATCACCGTGTCCTGATAGTCGTCGAGGTCGACGCCGTCGGCTTCGGCCCGCTTGCGGGTCTCGGCCCACATCGGATCCTGGCGGTTCCAGACGTTCAGCGGGTTCACCTTGGAGGCATGCACGATGATCGAATCGTGCGGCTCGGCAAAGGTCGGGCCGTCATGCACCAGCGTCAGCTTGTCACCCTCGATCAGGAACACCTGCTCGTTCTCCGGCTTCAACGGGCCGACGTTGAGGAATCGGTCCTTGGAGAACTTGTTCATCGAGATGTAGAACTTCGGCGAGGCATCAAGCGTCTCGCCCTCGGCCGTCGAGTTGTGGCCGGGCTGATAGTGGACGTCGGCCTTGGTGATGATCGGGTCTTCACCCTTCACCGCCTTTTCGATGTCCCAGACCACGACCTGGCTGTCGAGGAACAGCGTCGTATAGGCGCGCCCCTGCCCGTCGAAGCAGGTGTGAAGGGGCCCGAGACCCAGTTCCGGTTCGGCAACCACGACCGAACGCGGATCGGCGCCGTTGTAGAACACGTCGTCGAGCTTGCGCACGTCGATCAGCGAAACCGTCGGCGACAGCTTGCCGTTGATGCAGAGGTGGATCTTGTCGGGCGCCATGTTGCAGCCATGCGGGTTGTTCGCGATCGGGATGTAACGGGTGTAGTTCTTGTTCTGGCCCTTGCGCCCGTCGATGACCTTGACGCCGTTCAGCTCGACGAAGTCGCCTGCCTCGATCCCCTTCTCGATCTCGGCGAGGTTGAAGACGACAACGTGGTCCATTTCCGACGCCGTCATGTCGGCGAGGTTCATCCCCATTTCCGAGTTGTAGCTCGTCGAGAAGGCATATTTACCGTCGTAATCCGCGTCGGTGTTGTCGAGGTTGCCGGTGACCATCACCTGCCAGGCGACGGTCATCTCGTCGGCGTTGATCGCGGTGTAGAAGTTCACGTATTGCGACGGATCGTCGAGGATCTTGCCGTCGTTGACCATCGGCACCTCATCCTCGCCATTGGCGAAGACATAGTTGGTGCGCGGCCATTTCTGCGGACGCAGACCGTGGATGCCCTTGGCGTTCGGAATCTCGATGATCTTGTCGCATTTCATCACGTCGCAGCGGACCCGGGCGACACGGGTGTTGGCCTTGTCGTTCATGAAAAGGAAACGCCCGTCATAGCGGCCTTCGGTGAAGGACATGTGGACGTGGTGCAGGTCGCCATTGCGCGGGAACTCGAGACCGTTGGCGGCGAGATGCTTCTTTGTCTTCTCGGTCAGACCTTCGGTCAGGATCTTCTTCGATTCGTTGGTGATCCCCCAGCCGGTGGCCGAGCAGGTGTTGAACACCGGCACCCGCATCAGTTCGCGCATCGACGGGACGCCGAGGATGCGCATCTCGCCGGTCTGGCCCGAGGACCAGAAGCCGTAATATTCGTCGAGCTGGCCCGGCGCGACATTTGCCGCCTCGGCCGCGGTTGCGGCGGTGGTGCCGGCGAGGCTGGCCGCGCCGATGGCGCCGCCGGTCAGCGCCAGGCGTCCGCCAAGCCCTCCGGCGATGGCCGCTCCGCCTGCCGTCGCGCCGAGCAGCGCCCGGCGGCTAAATCCTGAACTCTGATGCTCTGACATGGTCTGGACTCCTTTCAGTTGGATGTCTGGGGTTTGGGTGAGTTGGGGTGGTGCCCGAGGTCGCGGAGGGGTGACGCGGCAACCGTTTCGCGCCGCTTCACTTTCCTGATGACCACGGGGCATTTCGCGTCGGACTGATACAGCACCTGGCAATGCAGGCAGTTCACGCATTCGTTCGGATTGATCTCGCCGGTCGGGTGGATCGCCTGCACCGGGCATTCGTTGGCGCAGGTCTGACAGGGGTGGCCGCATTCGTGATAGCGCTTGAGCCAGTCGAACATCCGCAGCCGCGCCGGAATGGCGAGCGCCGCGCCCAGCGGGCAGAGATAGCGGCAGTAGAACCGCTCGACGAACAGCCCGGCGATCAGAAGTGCCGCCACATAGGCGACGAAGGGCCAGGCGCGGACGAATTTGAGGATGATGGCGGTCTTGAACGGCTCCACTTCGGCGAGGTGTTCGGCCTGTTCGATGCTCATCAGCGAGACGCCGAAAAGGCCAAGGAAGATCATGTACTTGATTGGCCAGAGACGTTCGTGCAGGCCCCAGGGCAGTGTCCATTGCGGGATGTGCAGCGCCTTGGCGACGCGGTTCAGCAGCTCCTGCAAGGCGCCGAAGGGGCAGAGCCAGCCGCAATAGGCACCCCGCCCCCAGAAGAGCAGCGCGGCGGCGAGAGAGAACCAGAGGATGAAGGTCAGGGGATCGAGCAGGAAGGCCTGCCAGCTGAACCCCGAAACCAGCGCCCCGAACAGCGCCATCAGGTTCACCACCGACAACTGCGCGTTGGCGTACCAGCCGAGGAAGACCAGTGTGACCGAGAGGTAGGCGATGCGGAACCAGAAGAACACGCGCGCATTCCGCGTCGCCCAGGTCTGGAAGAAGAACACCGCCGTGAGGACGAAGAGCATCGCGGCCAGGATCGCGATCTCGGTTTTCGACCCCAGCCAGATCTTCTTCCACAGCTCGGCCTGGGCAGCGCTTTCATCCTGCGCGGCGGTCGCTTCGGCGGCCGAGGGCGCGGCCGCCGAAGCGACCGCGACCGGGCGCAGATAGGATTGTGGCAGCTGGTACCCGAGGTCGAAGGTGGTGAAGAGCTTTTCGATCGCCCCCACCTCGCGCTGCACCAGAAGCTGGATGCGGAACGGTTGCGTCGGATCGAAGCCCACATCGGCGGGGATCTTGAAAATGTCGGTCTCGGCGAAGTCCGGCGCACCGGCGGCCGCCACGGCCATCAGTCGCTTGTGCATCCGGTCGCGGAACCGCACCGAGACGTCGCCCTGGATCAGCACGATCCGGTCGAAGATGCCGCCACGCACGTAGCCCGAGCCCTTGAAGCTGTAAAGGCCACGGCCGACGATGACGATGGCGTGTTCGCCCGGTTGCAGCCAGCCGGTCAGGTTGGCGTATTCCGCCTCTCCCAGGATCGCCTTGCCGATCGCGGGCACCGACACCAGCGCGGTCTGCATCTCGATGAAGGTGGTCTCGGTCGGGACGGTGAGCGGGCGTTCGGCGGCGCGCTGATCCTCGAGCGCGGCGAAAGCCCCGTTCACCTGCCCCGCATCCAGCGACAGCCGGCGCAGCGTGCCATCGCCCTCCATCGCCATCCAGTCCTGCGGCGCGGTGGCCTCGGGGTCGATCTCGAAGGCGGGACCGCTGGCCTTTTCCTCGGGCCTGAGCCCGCCGAGCCCAAGCGCGCGCGCCACCTTGAGGCCCGAGCGCACGATGGAATCGTCGATCACCATCACCGTGACCGTGGCGCCCGAGATGATGTCCACATCGTGGGCGGTGCCGCCCGACTCCGCCTCATCCACCAGATCAAGGCCGACATAGCCGGCAACCATCGCCTTCATCTTCGAATCCGGTATGCCGATCAGGACGATGGGTTCGGAGTGCTTCACCAGCAGGACGCCGATGATCCTCGCATCCTTGTCGACCGCGACCATGGTGTGGATGGGCTTGCCGGAATAGCCCGTCGTGCCGACGAAATCACTGGTCACGAAGGCCCAGCCGATGGTTTCGCCACCTTTCAGCACCGGGGCGACCGCAACATCGTCGCGGGGTGTGCCGAAGGCGTCGGCCCCCTGCACAAGCGTGCTGGCGGAGACCTCGGTCATGACCTTGGAAAGCACCGTCTCCGCGGCCGCCGGAAGGGCGGCGAGGCAGAAAGCGATCAGGGAAAGGAGAACTCGGAGTTTGATCATTGGCGGGCGTCCTTGAAGTATCGCCCGTAGCGTCGGCACGTTCCGAGATCAGGTGAACCGACGTCGATGAAGCCGGTTCCGGCCGCTGGTGGGCGCGTCCCCACCATGACGGCACGTGCCGGGTCGATGCATTCGGGGGCCTCGGGCGGGGGCCCCCGCGATTGCGGGCGCACGTGGCGCCGTGTCCGCACGATGGTTGCCGCCGGACGAACCCCGCGATACCGGCGCGCGGTCCGAACAGGCACGGATTGTTCGGGCGCAGCCAGGGCGGGGATGGAGAGCGCGATGCACAGAGGGCACGTCGCGCAATCCGAAGCGGGCAGCGCCGGGCTGCCGTCGGCGTTCGCGTAGATCGTCTGCGCCCCGTCCTGCGAACAGATCACCATCGCCACGAGATTTCCGTCCGCACCCATCGCGTGCATACGCGGCCCGCCCGCCAGCCCGGTCGCCAGCGATATCAGGAGCGCGATCAAGAGGCGGAGATTGGGGACCATGTCGATACAATCGCATGGCCGCCGCGCTGCTTTCTTGATCTGGTTCAATTCGGTATTTCGCATATGTTCTTCTTGCGGTCTCGGGATGCGTGGACCCCGACTCGACCGCGACACTTTCATGCGTAGTTGGCGGATGCCTTGACTTTCGTCACGAGGCGCGCCTGATACTTGGGGAGGGCGAAAACTCGCCCTTCCAGGCGCGAACGTCAGTTTCGGGATTTGCCTCTGACCCGATCCCGACCAACCCAATCGCGTGGTCCGCACCCATCATCGTTGAACCGCTGGCCCCGGCGTCAGGGCTGACTCGGTCGACATTTCCGGGCGCCGCTACCACCGATTGGTGTATCAGCCCAAAAGCGGCCATTGGATCGGGGCGAAGCGAATGTCGGTGTCAACGGCGGAGCAAAAGTCGGCCATTGGGCGGCGCTCCCATACCATCCGGTGGGACACTGTCGTTGGCGGAGGGAACGGGACCGGGTTCCAACGTTCTCCACCCGGAAACCCAAGCATTGCTACCCCACGCTGACACCGAACAACGCCCCGACTGCGGCTGTCGCAGCCATTGCGAGAGCGCCCCAGAGCGTGACCCTCGCGGCCCCGCGAACGACGCCAGCGCCGCCGGCGGAAGCGCCCAGTCCACCAAGAACCGAGAGGCCAAGTATTGTCGATGCTGCCACGAAAAGCGCGATCTGCGCTTCGGCTGCAAGCAGCACGACGATCAGGGGAAGCACCGCGCCAACGGCGAAGGTCAGCGCGGATACCAGCGCCGCCTGGATCGGGCGGGCCGTTACGGTTTCCGAGATGCCGAGTTCGTCGCGGGCATGGGATCCGAGCGCGTCGCGTTCGGTCAGCTGGAAGGCCACCTTTTCGGCCAGGTCGCGGTCCAGCCCCCGCTCGACATAGATCCGGGTCAGCTCCTCGAGCTCGGCCTCGGGCGTTTCCTCGAGTTCGCGGGCCTCGCGCGCAAGATCCGCCTGTTCGGCGTCGGTTTGCGAGCTGACCGAGACATATTCGCCCGCCGCCATCGACATCGCACCGGCCATCAGCCCTGCCAGCCCCGCGATCAAAATCTCGGGACGCCCCGATCCGGCCGCGGCCACGCCGACCACGAGGCTCGCGGTCGAGACGAGACCGTCATTGGCACCGAGAACCGCGGCCCGCAGCCAGCCGATGCGGTGGACCATGTGGATTTCGGAATGGGAGAGGCGGCTCATGGCGTGGCTCCTTGCGCGATGTCGGCCTGCCCTGAGGAGACAGCCCGCGGTTCCGGTGTCGCTGGCTCCTGCGGCGCGATGCGCAGGGCACGCAGGGCGTTCAGGATCACGGCGACGTCGATCACCTCCTGCAGCAGGGCGCCCTGCACCGGCGTGAGGTAGCCATAGGCGGCGGCGATCATGCCCATGACCGACAGACCGATTCCCGCGACGACACTTTCGACCGCAATCCGGCGCGAGGCGCGCGCGATCTCGATCCCCGGGCCCAGCCGGTCGATCCGGTCGACCAGCAGCACCACGTCGGCCGCCTCGGCCGACGCCGCGGCGCCCCGCGCACCCATCGCGACGCCCACGTCGGCCGCCGCCAGCGCAGGCGCGTCGTTCACCCCGTCGCCCACCATCATGACGGGGCCGCGCTTGCGCTCGGAGAGGACCAGCAGAACCTTCTGGTCCGGTGTCAGCCCGGCGCGCAGCCCGTCGAGGCCGAGCCCCTCGGTCACCCGCTCCGCCACGTCCGCACGGTCGCCGGTGGCGAGCAGGATGCGCCCGATCCCCTGACGGCGCAGCCCGTCCAGCATGGCGCCCGCGCCTTCTCGCAGCGGATCGGACATGACGAGGTGCCCCGCCATGTGACCGTCGACCGCGACGGCGACGAGGACCGATCCGGCGGCCATGGCGGGATGATCGCCCGCCGGCCGCCCGACCCGGGATGCCACGAAGCCGTCGCCGCCGACGATGACGCGGCGGCCCTCGACATGGCCCACGACCCCTTCGCCCGGGATCTCGGCGACTTCGGAAGGCACGGGCAGCGTCAGGCCCCGCGCCTTCGCGGTGGCGACGATGGCCTGCGCCACGGGATGCTTCGAGGCCTGATCGAGCGCGGCGGCGAAGCGCAGGATGTCGTCCTCGCCCATGCCGTCGTGACTGTCGATCGATACGATCTGCGGGCGGCCGTCCGTCAGGGTGCCGGTCTTGTCGAGGATCAGCGTGCGGATGCGCGCCATCGTCTCGAGCGGTCCCGCGCCCTTGATCAGCACGCCGAAATGCGCCGCGCGCGAGAGACCGGCCACAAGTGCGACCGGCACCGCAAGGATCAACGGACAGGGCGTGGCGACGACCAGCACGGCGACGGCCCGGATCGGATCGCCGGTGAACCACCAGGCCGCGAAGGCGATGCCGACCGTGACCGCGAGGAAGCCCAGCGACCAGCGATCCGCCAGCCGCGACATCGGCGCCTTGGACGCCTGCGCCTCCTCCACCAGCCGGACGATCCCGGCATAGGTGCTGTCCTTCGCCTCGTGCGTCGCGGTCAGGTCGAAGGCCTCGCCCGC